>VIKI01000097.1:1251-3214 GCA_008080595.1 Comamonadaceae bacterium | reverse complement strand
TTGCCTAGGGTTAGTAACCACCTTTGCCTAGCGGTTGCGGCAGGGCGGCGACTTTGGGGCCTTGTTTGGCCGGGCCAATCGGAAATAGGTCGTACAGGTATTTGCTGTCCACACCGGGGTGCACTTCGGCAAAACCCTTGAGCATGTTGCGAAAGTTGGGGGTGTGACCGTGCTCGCGGTACTCGTCACGCAGGTAGTTCACCACTTCCCAGTGGGCATCGGTCAGACTGATGTTTTCGGCCTGCGCAATCACCCGCACGGCTTCATCGTCATACAGTGGCTCCAGTAGAAAACCTTGCTCGTCGGCCTCGTACTCAGTGCCATTGATGCTGTAACCCATGTCTTGTCTCCTTTTGTCAGTTGAAAAAAATCACACCGCTGCTGCGGATTTGTGAGGAATAAACAGCCCACACCCCAACAGCCGGTGTGGGCCAATGCCGTGCTCTTGCACACGCAAGGACTGTTCTGGCCGCAAGCTGTGCAGCATCAGGCTGAAGGTGTTCACCACATCGCCGCTCAGTGTCAAGTGCTGGTGTTTGCCACACACCCGTTCACCGGCAATGTCCAGGCTCGCCAGCTCGCGTGCCACATCCGCCATGAAGGCCACTTCATCGGCGCTGCTGGCTGCGACCTGGTAGGCATACAAGGTGGCATGGGCTTGCAATTCGCGGGTATGAGGCTGGCCCAGGTGCAGGGTTTGGCCTGCCAGCTGCACATCAACACCTTGTGTGGCCAGCAATTCGGCTGCCAGCAGGGTGGGGACACGCAGCAACAGTTTGGTGCGACGTGACAACATGGCGGGTTCACCCGACCCGCTGACGAGTTTGATGGAATGAATGCCGACCTGTTTTTCCCGGCCAAGCTGCGGCCATTGCGTACAAAGCGCATCTCTGAGCAGTTGTGCATGGTCACGTGGCAAAAAATCAGCTTCCAAGGGGAAAACCACATCCACCGATGTGCTTTCAAGCACCGGGGTCATGGTCATGAAGACACCTCATCGTTGGACTTGGCTTCAGGTTGTGTTTGTGCCCAGCGCAACAGGGCTTCACCCCAGAGTTGGGCTGATTGCGCGTCGATATCAAACACGGTGAATCGGCTTTTTTCGCGAATGCGCGTGCGCAGCATGCTCATGCCACCGGCTTCGTAATCGAGTTGCTGTAATTCAATCTCCTGCCCGCCGATGGGAATGGTCAGTTTGGCGAGGGGTGTCAAGGTATTCATGGGCAATTCGGTAAGTTAAACGAACGATTTTCGGGCCAAAGGCCAAGTCCATCGTCCAGGCCTCTATTGGGCGCAATGCAGGGCTGGATCGTCTATTACCGGGACGGGTGGGGGGATATAGCCCAAATGGGTAGCCTGAAATACCCAACGAGGGGGATGGCGAACAGCCCTGATGNTAAGTGCGATTGAGCAAAACGCCCGGTTCGACCGATCAGCGCAAGCCTTGCGCCCCATGACAGGAGACACTCGATGAGCAAGAAGCAATTTGACACCCCCATGCTCGACCAGCTGGAAAGCGGTCCGTGGCCCAGTTTTGTGACAGGCCTGAAACGCCTGGCCAAAGACAGTGAGTACATGACTGACCTGATGGGCCAGTTGGAGCACTCCTACAAAACCCGCAAAGGGTATTGGAAAGGCGGCACGGTCGGGGTGTTTGGCTACGGCGGCGGGGTGATTCCACGTTTCTCGGAAGTGGCTGAGATGTTTCCGGCCTCCAAAGAATTCCACACCTTGCGGATCCAACCGCCCGCTGGCATGCACTACAACACCGATGTGTTGCGCAAGTTTTGCGATATTTGGGAAAAACATGGCTCGGGCCTGATCGCTTTTCACGGCCAGTCGGGTGACATCATGTTCCAGGGGGCCAGCACAGCCAATGTGCAAGGGGCCTTTGATGAGTTGAATGAGATGGGCTTTGATCTGGGTGGTGCCGGCCCGGCCGTGCGTACCAGCATGTCGTGTG
>VIKI01000097.1:0-1241 GCA_008080595.1 Comamonadaceae bacterium | reverse complement strand
TCTTGTTATGACGAAGCTCATGCGCACCGCAAAGTGCTCAACACCTTCCTGGATGACATGCACCGCCCGGCCTTGCCTTACAAGTTCAAGTTCAAGTTTTCCGGTTGCCCGAATGACTGCATGAATTCCATTCAACGCGCCGATATGGCGGTGATTGGCACCTGGCGCGACAACATCCGTACCGATGAAACACTGGCTCGTAAATGGTTCGACAAACATGGCATGACCGAGCTGGTGAATGACGTGGTCAGCCGCTGCCCGACCAAGGCCATCATGCTGAAAGAAACCAAAGATGTGTGCCAGGGGGCCAAGATTTCGGCAGTGGCGGTCAACGACACCAACTCGCTGGAAATTGACAACGGCAACTGCGTGCGTTGTATGCACTGCATCAACGTCATGACCGGTGCTCTGGGTACTGGCGTTGACAAAGGGGCCACCATTTTGATGGGCGGCAAACGTACCCTGAAGATTGGTGACCTGATGGGCACCGTGGTGGTGCCCTTCTTGCCCCTGAAGAACGAAGAAGACTACGAAGCTCTGGTGGAAATCGCGCAAAAGTCGATTGACTTCTTTGCTGAAAACGCGCTTGAGCATGAGCGTACTGGCGAAATGATCGAACGTATTGGCCTGATCAATTTCCTGGAAGGTATTGGCCTGGAGATTGACCCCAGCATGGTCTCGACTCCCCGCACCAACCCCTATGTTCGCACCGACGGCTGGGATGACGAGGTCGCCAAGATCAACGCCCGTAAAGCCGCTGCCTGAAACCAGCTTGTCCTTGATAACTGACTAAGAAAGATCACCATGGCAACTATGCGCACCCCCATTGAGAGCGGCGTACCCGACAACAAGCAGTACCTGCACCCGTTGATGGCCCGTAACTACGGCAACTGGAAATACCATGACCGGCCCCGTCCCGGTGTGTTGCACCACGTGGCCCACAGCGGCGACCAAATCTGGACGGTGCGTGCCGGCACACAACGCCAGATGGATGTGTTCACCATCCGCAAACTGTGCGACATTGCCGACACCTATGCCGACGGCCACGTGCGTTTCACGATCCGCTCGAATATCGAGTACATGGTGTCGGACCCGGCCCGTGTGGAGCCCTTGATCGAGGCGCTCACCACCAACGGTTTTCCGGTCGGTGGCACCGGCAACTCGGTATCCGCCATTGCCCACACCCAAGGCTGGCTGCACTGCGATATTCCGGGGACTGATGCCTCTGGCGCAGTCAAGGC
>VIKI01000096.1 GCA_008080595.1 Comamonadaceae bacterium | reverse complement strand
CCAGCACCTGGACGGGAGCCAAGGTAGATCACAGCACATTTACCATCGCCACCAACTGCGCCAGTTGCCACAATGGCTCAGCCGCCTCGGGCAAAGATGCCAATCACATCCAGACCACCGCCAACTGCACCAGCTGTCACAAGAGTGGATTCGGAACGAGCTGGTTGCCTGCCAAATACCACGCCAATGTACCGGTGGTCACCGGCTGCGCCAGCTGCCACGCCACGTCGGCCTATGGGTTAACCGCCAAGCCCAACACCACGACCCACAATGGCGTCACCGTGTGTGAGACGTGCCACAAGTCCACCTCCAGTTGGTCCAACGTGTTGTTCACACATGCGCCTGCCAACGCCGTGGGCACGGGGACTTGTGATACATGCCACAACGGCTCGACCTCTGCGGTAAGCAAAACTGCTGCGCACATTCCTGTACCCGCCGGTGCGGCCAAATGTGACTCCTGCCATAGGTCTCAGGTGAGTTTCAGTACGGCAGTCACCATGAACCACGCAGTGGTCAGCACGGCCAGCTGCAAGTCTTGCCACAGCGGCAACTACGCCTCTCAGGGCAACAACGGTGGGGCCATGGCCAAGCCGGGCAACCACATCCCCGAATCCCAATTGCAAGGAGGGGCTGCCATGGATTGCAATACTTGTCACAGCAGCACAACTTCCTGGGCGAGTCAAAAAATGAACCACAACAGCAGCATGGGCAACGGTTCGGGATGGTGTAAATCGTGCCACGCCACCGGGATGGCCTATCTGGGCAATATGGAAAAGAAAGCGCTGACGCACGAAGCCAAAAAAGGTACGGTCCCCAGCGACTGTTCGATGTCAGGCTGCCACAAACCATTGGGCAGCAAAGGTGCAGCGTATTCCAAGTGGGACTAGCCCGGCATTTATCGACCCATTTTTCAACCCTCAATTCAATTTCTCTTTCATCAACCGTTCACAGCATCATGCACATCACCAGAAACTATTCATTGACATCCTTGGCCGCTTGCATGTGTGCCGGACTGATGGCCTCAGCCCAAGCCCAGGTTCTGGACGACGTTGTTTTGCACCAAGAGGGGGCCAATGCCATCGTGCAAATCAAACTGGTCACGCCGGTGCAATATTCACGATCCATCTCAGCACGTGCCTCAGACCTGGTGCAGGCTTTTTACACGGTGCTGCCGACACGCACGCAGATCACACTGGAGAGCAGTGAGCGGCGCATCAAAGGCGGTGGCAGTATTCCTGACATCATCATCCGTGACGAATCCGCCACCAACACCTCCCAAACCAGCACCAGCCGCAAACTGGTGATTCGGTTTGCGGCACCAGTACGTTTCAAGGTACGAGCAGGCCACAACAGCAGCATTGAACTGGTGCTGGAGGGTTTGAGCGAGTCGGTTAAAACCGCCCAGGCCGCCAATGCCAAAGTTGTGCCCGTGCGACCTGCACCTACTGCTTCCCCTGCTCCGGTTGCCTCGACAAAACCGGCAGTCCAGGATACCGAAGCCACGGCGGCCACCTTGCTGGCCACAGCGCAGTCAGCCTTTGACGGTGGAGACTACAACGCCGCCACCGAGTCACTCAACCAGTTGCTGAGCCTGCCACCCAATGCCTCTTCTCGCAAGGCGCAAGAGCTGGCGGGTCTGGCCCGCTTGAATGCCGGTGACAAGGCCCGGGCGGCCAGCGAGTTTGACCTTTTTTTGAAACTCTATCCCGAGGGGCTCGACAGTGACCGTATTCGCCAATTGGTGACCACATTGCCTGCCATTGGCAGCGCAGAGCCAAGCGAGGACAAGAAAGCCTCTCAGGTGACCACCACCACCACCGGCTCGGTGTCCATGTTCTATTACGGCGGTAAGTCCAACACCCGTACCCAGGAGTTTCAGGACTCACCACTCGGTGGCCTGCCGGTGCTGCAGTCCGACACCAACTTGTCCAACACGGATCAAAGGCAATTACAAAGCCGGGTGGATTTGAACTGGCGCTACCGCGACGCTGAAAAAGACATGCGTTTTGTGGTGCGTGACTCCCTGACCCGTGACTACCTCAAAAACTCTGACAAAGAACGCCTGAACGCCCTGTATTTTGATTACCGCTCCCTGGTACTTGGCGGCAATGTGCGTGTGGGTCGACAGTCCCCCAATGGCGGCGGCGTGATGTACCGGTTTGATGGTGTTCAGGCTGGCTACACCTTTGCGCCCAAGTGGAAAGTCAACGCTGTCATCGGCAAGCCGTCAGATCCTTTGCTCGACACCCGCCGCACCTTCTACGGCATGTCGGTCGATGCTGAAGCGCTGACCAAAGAACTCAGCGGCAGCGCCTATGTGATCGAGCAGGTGATTGATGGTCAAACCGACCGGCGCGGCCTGGGCACTGACCTGCGCTACTTCCGTGGCGGGGTATCGGCCTCGGGCCAGTTTGACTACGAAATGCCATGTTTGACCGCCGCACCACCCCCATGCTGGTGCTGGGCAACGTGCTGTTTTTTCAAGACCCCAACCTGGCGGTGCAGGCCAAGCGCATTTCGGAACTGCTGGGTACAACACCGATTGAAACACTGCGTGAGCAGGTCAAGGGCCTCACGGCTTACCAAAACCAGTTTCGTATTGGCGGCACCACCATGCTGACACCCAACTGGCAAACCGGCGCGGACTTCAGCCTGACCAGTGTCGACGAGATCAAGCCGGTGGCCGTGCTGCTGCCCACTGGTCAGGCTGCCACCGGCAATCTGTGGGGCATCAGCGCCCAGTTGATCGGTACCAACCTCTACTCGGTGCGTGACACTCATGTGTTCAACGTCAGCTTTCTGGGTGGGCCGCTCTACCATGGCACGCTGCTGTCTTACAACAACCTCACCAGCCTGAACGACAAATGGCAGTTGGAACCCTCTTTGCGCTACTACACCCAAAGTGGCGCAGCCGGTGACAGCAACAACGTCTGGACGACTGGCCTGCGCGCCATTTACCGCATCCGCAACCAGGTGTCACTGGAGTCCGAGCTGACCTACGAGCGCTCCAATGCCACCGGTGCGCCCAACCTCAACGGGCCAGGTGCCTCCACCACTGCGGCACGCATGAACTACTACCTTGGCATACGCATCGACTTCTGAACACCTGAGGAGCCATTGAATGAACACCACTACTGCCCCCCACATCGGCATTGACATCTCGTCGATCAAACAGCAACTGCGCCAGCTCCAGGCCTTGCATGAGGCTGGCACCTTGACACTGCAGGCCTACACCGAGGCTTGCAGCGTGCTGGAGCGCCGCGTGATCGACTGGGCTCTGAACAACAGCCCCACAGATTCCGCATCACCCGCAAGGGCTGGTGCGACGACACGCACCCGATGGCCCAAACGCTCTCTTGTGCTGGCGCTGGGCATCGCCGTTCTGTCGAGTGTGGCCTACCTGTGGTCTGCACAAACACCTGGCAAGCTCACCAATACCTTGTTCAGCACAGCCAGGGCACAGCCCTTTCTGGAAAGCGGATCGAGCAAGCCCGCACCCCATGCCACCAATGTGGAAGAAATTTCGGTCATGGCAGAGCGGCTGGCTGAACGCTTGAAGAAACAACCCAACGATGCCCAAGGCTGGGCCATGCTGGCACGCTCTTATGCCGTCATGGGCAACCAGCCCGATGCCCTTGTGGCCTACAAAAAAGCCATCACCCTGCTGCCCAATGACACCGCGCTACAGGCTGACTATGCAGAAGCGCTGGCTACAGACAGCAAAAACAAGGCTGCCGCCAAGCCGTGAGCCCTGAACATTGATCACGTGTTGACATGAAATATTTGTACATCTACCTCGCAGTGATTGGGCTGGTGACCTGGCTCTACCTCAAGCGGCAAAGCCGCGTTCATGGGGCCCACCATGCGCAACTGCAAGATGCCATCCAGACCGGCATGCTGGAGCCGCCCTCGCTGCACCCGGTGGTTGATCCCACGCGCTGCATGGGCTCTGGTGCTTGCGTCAAAGCCTGCCCGGAAAAAGCCCTGGGTGTGGTCAACGGCAAAGCCGTGCTGATCAATCCGGCGCACTGCATTGGCCACGGTGCCTGTATGGCCGCCTGCCCGGTGGAATCCATCAAACTGGTGTTTGGCACCGAAAAGCGCGGCATCGAAATCCCGCACATCAGCCCTGAGTTTGAAACCAATGTGCCCGGCATCTTCATTGCAGGCGAGCTTGGCGGCATGGGCCTGATCCGCAAGGCGGCCGAGCAGGGCCGCCAGGCCATGAATGCCATCCGCAAAAAAGTTGGCCCCAGCGGCGACTATGACGTGGTCATCGTCGGCTGTGGCCCAGCCGGTATTTCTGCCGGCTTGTCGGCCATAGAGCACAAGCTGCGCTACAAAATTGTGGAGCAGGAAGATGCGCTAGGTGGCACGGTTTACCACTACCCACGGCAAAAAATCGCCATGACCGCGCCGGTTGAACTGGCCATGGTTGGCAAGGTCAAGTTTGCCGAGGTGCAGAAAGAAAAACTGCTGGAATTCTGGCACGGGGTGGTGAACAACACCGGTCTCAGTATCTCCTTCAACGAGCGCATGGAGGCGATTGAAAAACACGGCGAACATTTTGTGGTGACCACCTCCAAAGGCAGCTACACCACCCACACCGTGCTGCTCTCCATGGGCCGGCGTGGCACTCCGCGCAAGCTTGACGTGCCTGGCGAAAACCAGCCCAAGGTGATGTACCGCCTGACCGACCCGGTCCAGTTTGCCGGTCAACACGTGCTGGTGGTGGGCGGTGGCGACAGTGCGCTGGAAGCCGCCATTGCACTGTCCGAGCAAGAAGGCACAAGCGTGATCCTGTCCTACCGCAGCGCCGCCTTCTCCCGCGTCAAACAAAAAAACCGCATGCTGCTGGAGCAACAGCAAAAAGCCGGGCGCTTGAAAGTCATGCTCAACTCCACCGTGCAAGGCATTCTGGAAGATGCGGTAGACATCGATTGCGACGGCATCCTGCAACGCCACCGCAACCACGCGGTGATCGTCTGCGCCGGTGGCCTGCTGCCCACCCCCTTGCTGCAAAAAATCGGTATTCGATTTGATACCAAGTTTGGCAGTGCTTGAGCCTTTGGTACTTGTGTGACGCAGCACTCAGCCTGTGCTGGCGGCGAATTGGCAGTAAGGGGCTTGAATCTGTGTATTAAAAGCGGTTGTAGCCCTTTAAATAAAAGCGAAAGCAGCTATTAAATACATAGCAAAATAGTTTCACCAGAACCCGAATAGTGCTGTACCCGTGGCAGCCTATCGGGTCGGTGTTATGAATGCAGGCTCAAATCAATGGCGGCAAACGCAGCTTTCGATACTGGCTTGCTGTAGAGGTAACCTTGTGCAATCTGGCAGCCGTGGGCGTGCAAGAAGGCGGCTTGTTCGGTGGTTTCGACACCTTCGGCCACCACCTCTTGCCCCAGGCAACGGGCGATGGACAGGATGGCTTTGACCAGTTCGGCGCGGAAATGCTCGGTGGTGAGGGTGCGGATGAAGGAGCGGTCGATCTTCAGGGTGTTGATGGGAAAGCGCGCCAGGTAGCTCAGTGCCGAATAACCGGTGCCGAAATCGTCAATGGCAATCGAGATGCCGATGACGCGGAAGGTTTGCAGCATTTCCAGCACCTCGCCTTGCTCGTCAAGCAACAGGCTTTCGGTGATTTCCAGCTCGATCCACTCCGGTTTGCAGCCGGTTTCTTCGAGCACGGTGCGCACCGTTTTCACCAGGTCATTGGATTGAAACTGGCGTGCCGACAGGTTGATGGCCACCTTGTGCACAGGCTTGCCCGCAGCGTTCCAGTCGCAGGCGGTGCGGCAGGCCTCACGCAGCACCCATTCGCCAATCTCGACGATCAGCCCACTGTCTTCGGCAATGGAGATGAATTGGTCTGGTGGCACCATGCCACGCTGCGGATTGTTCCAGCGCAGCAAGGCTTCAGAGCCGACCAGCTGGCTGTCTGCCAGGCGCACCTTGGGCTGGTAATACAGCTCAAGCTCGTTGCGTTCGAGGGCACGGCGCAACTCTGACTCCAGCGACAGCCTTTCACCTGCGCTGGCGGTCAGTTCTTTGGAATAGAAACGGAAGTTATTGCGCCCTGAACGTTTGGCGAAATACATGGCTGAGTCGGCTTGCTTGATCAGGTCGTCCGCATCGATGCCGTCATTGGGGTAGACGGCGATGCCGATGCTGGTGGAAACAAAGACCTCTTTGCCCTCCAGCATGAAGGGCTCGTTGAATGCCGCCAGAATTTTGCTGGCGACCCGTCCGAGATCGTCGCCGCTGCGGATTTCGGGCAACAGAATCGCGAACTCATCTCCCCCCAGCCGGGCAACGGTGTCGTAGCTGCGCACGCAAAAGCTCAGCCTAAGTGCTGCTTCGCGCAGCAAGGCATCGCCAGCCGGGTGTCCCATCGAGTCATTGATAGCCTTGAAACGATCCAGATCCAGCAGCATCACCCCGGCCTTCTGATCGTGCCATTGCGCATCGGTCAGCATCTGGCGCAGCCGGTCATTGAACAGGGCGCGGTTGGGCAGCGAGGTCAGTGTGTCATAGAACGCCATCTGGTGAATTTTCTGGCGGAAGGCGTTCAGCTCGGTGATGTCGCGCCCCACCGCCAGCACGGTGGCCACGCTGCCGCTGGCATCAAACTCTGCCGTCAGGCGGATATGGCTGCACATGTCCTGCCCATTCTTGCCTGTCCAGATCAACTCGAATTCGGTGTTGACTCCGGAGGCAATGACTTCGCGCAACTTGGCCTCGTAGGCTTCGGACTGCGGCCCACCTGGAACCTGGCCAGGTGTCTTGCCAAGCACGGCATCCAGGCCACCTTCGATGCCGTTGGCCAAAGCCTGGTTGGCAAAAATGCGGATGCCATCACGGTTGTAGCGGGCGATGGTGTCGGGCGTGTTGTTGATCAGGGTGCTCGACTCATACTCGCGCTCGGCCAATGCTTTTTCCAGACGCTGCTGTTCGGTGACATCGCGCACGGCCGCGCAGATCGCATTCTCGTTGCCGTCGATGCCGGGCAGTCTGGACAGGGCAATGTCTACAGAGAATTCGCTGCCATCTTTGCGGCGACCTTGTAGTTTGGCAGCTTGTCCCCTCATTCTGCGGTCTTTCGACTGCCCATCGATATAGCCATTGCGATTGAACACATGCTGATCACGTGATTCAGGCGGAACCAATTGCTCTATGGACTGCCCAATCAGCTCGCCATCGGTATAACCAAACATCCGGCCAAGCTGCGCATTCACCAGCGTGATGATGCCGTGCTCGTTGACCACCAACATGCCGTCGGGTGCAGAATGCAGAATGCCACGGTACCAGGCCTCGGTTCGCTGGAGTTGTTCTCTGGAGGCCTCCAGTCTGACGGCTTGTTCCGCCATGTCTCGGGCAGTTTCTTCCAGACTCCGGTTGAGTGCGGTGATCTGCGCCAGGTTTTCCTGGATGGCACTTTCTGCCTGCTTGCGCTCGGTGATGTCGAGGATGACACCGACCTGCCCGCCAATGCTGCCATCGGCCCGGGCGAATGTGGCCTTGTGGAAAACCGCGTCGCGGCGACCTTGCGGCGTTTGCATCTGGCCTTCGTAAATCTGGGTGCCGGGGTTTTCGATCAATTGCCGATCCGCCGCGTGGTAGCGTTCCGCCAGGTCTCTTGGCCAGAGGTCGAACACCCCCTTGCCGATGAGTTTATCGCGCGGTATCCCGTAGTACCGCTCGAAAGCACCATTGCAACCCAGGTAGAGTCCGTCCGCATCCTTGTAGAAGACGGGGCCGGGAATGGCTTCGATCAGTTCGTAGGTAAACCGGAGGTTATCGTGTAGCGCATCTTCCATGTGGTAGATGTCGGTCATGTCGTGGCCAATGCCCAGTACGCCAACGATCTGTCCTGCCGTATTGAATTCCGGCACCAGACTCAGGTCGTGGATGCGCATTTCGCCGTTTTCGCTGGGGACGAGTTGACGTTTGGCAGTTGTCTTTGTTCCCGTCGCGACGACATTGAGAAGGATGGCTTCCATTTCCGTAAAACGGCCGTCGGGAAAAGCCTCGCTCTTGGTTTTGCCGATGACGGTATTCGCACTGCCGAACAAACGCTCTAAGCTCGGGTTGAGATACACATAGCGCCCTTGGCAATCCCAGCGTGCAATGTTGACGGGCAGGTTTTCCGCCAGGCTGCGGAACTCGCGTTCGCGCTGAGTCAACTCGTCTTGCATGCGGATGCGTTGGGTCACGTCGCGTTCCAGCACGATGAAGGTGGCATCGGACAACGGGCCGCTTTGCTTCTTGGCCAGGGAATACTCATACCAGCGTGTCTCGCCGTTGGATTGAGCGATGGGTATGGTTTGGCCGTAAGACACCCCATGCGCGTCGGCCTCGCGGATGCCCTGCATGGCAATGGCTGCGTTCTTCGGGGTGAGGATGTCGGTGATACTTTTGCCCAGTAGCGCCATCTTTTGCTCTGCCAGCAGCTGCGGATTTTGCGTCCAGACATTCAGGTAGCGCCCGTTTCTGTCCATTTCGAACAGGATGTCTGGAATGGCATTGATGATGCCCTCAGAAAATTCAAGCGCATTCCTGATCTGCACCTGGGTCGCTTCCAACTCGGTGGCCTGATCTTCCAGAAGCCAGGCGTTTTCTTCCAGCGTGCGGTTGAGCTCCGAGATTTGCGCCAGTTTTTCCTGTAACGCTTGCTCGGTTCGCTTGCGCTCGGTGATGTCGCGACTTGCGGCCACCAACAAAAGCTGCCCGTCCACGCCCCTGAACGGCGTTTTCTTGGTCTGGATGTAACGCACCTCGCCATTGGTGCTGGTCAAGATTTCTTCGTTGACGTTGGCTTCGCCGGTGGAAAAAACCAGCTCGTCTTTTTCCTGGAAAATATCCGCCTGTTCTTTGGGGAAAAAGTCGTAATCGGATTTGCCCAATAAGACTTCGCGCGACTCCCCGATCATCACGCAGCTTGCATCGTTCATCTGCACCCAACGATGCTGCCGGTCTTTCACGGCAATCGCATCTGAAATCCCATTGAGAATCAGATCAAGGAAGTTTCGGGAATACTGCAATTCCGCTTCGGCGCGCTTGCGCTCGGTGACATCCAGCGATGTACCGATGAAGCGCACCGGCTTACCCTGTGCATCGTATTGCGGCTCGCCCCGCTCCAGAATGTGTTTAACCCGGCCATCCGGGAACAGCAAACGGTGCTCGACTTCATAGAGCGAGTGATTCACAACCGCCTCGTTATAAACCCGGCCAACCCGCTCTCTATCTTCGGGATGTACGGTTTCCATAAACGCCGCGAAGTCCGCCTTGAATTTTGTCTTGTCGATCTCCCAGATACGAAAAATCTCATCCGACCAGATCAGCTTGTCGTTCACCATATCCACATCCCAGCTGCCGACATGGGCGATGCGCTGGGCTTCTTGCAGCATGTGCTCGCTGTCGCACAAAGCCTTTTCAATGGCTTTGCGCTCGGTGATGTCGCGGCTGGTGGCGACGACATAACGTTGCCCATCGCTGAACGTGAAAGGAGATTTCTGGGTCAGCAGGTGGCGCACACCGCCATCTGCCGAGGTGAGAGCTTCTTCGTTGAGATTGACTTCGCCAGATTTGAAAACCAGGTCGTCTTTTTCCCAGAACACATCGGCCTGTTCTTTGGGAAAGAAGTCGTAATCGGACTTGCCAAGCAACACTTCACGTGGGTGGCCGATCATGGCGCAACAGGTGTCGTTAAGCAGAATCCAGCGATGCGCACTGTCCTTGACGGAGATCGGGTCTGAAATCGAATTGATGACCTTGTTGAGGAAGTTGTGCGAATCCGCCAGTTCGGCTTCAATGCGCTTTCGCTCGGTGATGTCTTCAAACAGCGCCAGAACGTAATCGACCGAGCGGTCACTCCTGCGCACACAACCTACGGCTAGATTGGTATGAACCAGGCGGCCATCTTTGCGGATGAAGCGTTTTTCCAGTGTGTAGCTGTCAATGTCACCGCTGAGCACCCGATCGAACTGGGCCACATCGGCTGCCAAATCATCGGGGTAAGTCAGCTCGGCCCAGGTCAGTTGCATCAGTTCATCATGCGAATAACCGAGCATGTGGCACATTTTCTCGTTGATCTGAACCCAGCCTTTTTCTGGTGAGGTGATGGCCATGCCGACCAACTGCCGCTCAAAGAAAAAGCGCATGCGTTCCTCGCTGGCGCGTAAGGATTTTTCGGCCTGCTTGCGTGCAGTGATCTCAATGGCGAACACCGTCAGCCCGACAATTTCTCCTTGGTCGTTGCGGATGGGGGAGCCATGGTTCTCCCAATGGCGGTAGACAGGGGTGCCGGTTGTGGGGAACTTTTCCCGTGACTCAATGCAAAGGTGATGACCTGCCAGTACCTGGTCGTAGCTCTGACGGCAATACGTGCTGAACGCTTCATCATCGAAGACATCGAGGATGCTCATGCCCACGGCAATGTCTTTGCCCCATGAGGTCTTGAAGATGTCGCGGTGCGCGTGGTTGAATGAGAGGTAACGGTAATTCCGGTCAAGCGCGTAGATGACCACGTTGGAGGTGCTCTCCAGCACCGAATGCATCAGGTTGCTTTTGGCGCGGTAGCGGGTCTCGCTTTCTTTCAGCGCTGCTTCCGCAAGTTTGCGATCCGAGATGTCGAACATCACGCCATGCCATTGAACCATGCCGGATTCGGTATTTTGCGGCATGCATTGCAGCACAATCCAGCGCTCGCCTCGGGTGAGAGGGATGATGCGAAATTCGTACCGGAAGGGAGTCATCACCTGCGCTGATTGGTGCAGCCCGTGCAGCATGTGTTCGATATCGTCGGGGTGCAAGGTCAACAGCAAGGGGGCGATGTTGCTCGTCACGTCATTGGGTTCGATCCCGAAGAGTGGCGTGATGCCGCTGCTGGCAAATGGCATGCAGAGGATGCCATCACGGTCGCGTTGCAAGGTGAAGTAGCAGCCGGGAGCACTTTCGAAAAAGCGCTGCATGCGCCAGTCGCGTTCCTGTACCGCCGAAGTCAATGCCTTGTTTTGTTCGTTTGATACCAGAGACGACAACACAGCACCATGAATATGGCGTGAGAGCAGCAGCATCAACCCCAGGTAGATCAGGGCGATCAAGGCCATGATGAGTTGCAGGCGCTGGTTAAATGACAACAGCCACAGGGCCATCGGCAGCAAAGCAGACACCATGAACAGGTTGGACGCGGATGGGATGGTGGCCATGGATGCGCTGGCAAATGCGCATACGCCTGCGATCACGAAGATCAGCAAGATCGTGGTCTGGTCAGTGGGTGATTCGGGAAAGCAAAAAACAGTCAGCCCCCAACATAGCCCGGTGGCTGCCGCGCCGATCACATAGCCGGTCGTCCACTTGTCTGGTTCGATCAGTTGGTTTTGGTTGAGTTTCAGGAAGCGGTGGGTAAAAAAGAAGCGAACGGCCAGGATGGACCACAACGCCAACAGCCAAGCCAGCAGGTTCTGCCGGGCGACGAGCGGCCACAAGGCCGCCACTACCAGTGATGACACCAGTAGGCTTGACACGATCGAAAAGTGGGCTCGCTGGTAAGCCAGATCGAGCTGACTTCACCTTGCATGCTTGCGCTGATCATCCATTCTTCCTCTGTAGTGCTGCATCTTGCCGGGCAGTTCAAACCCATTGAGACGAGGATGAAGCATCCCAAAAAAAGCCCGAGTCGGCTATCAGGCAATCTTGATTTTTCTGTAGGGAATAGAGTAGCAGCGGTAGGGAAATGCCTACGCTGAGCGACCGATGGGTTTATCAGTCGAGTTTCTCTTCTGGCTTTTCTGGCTCTTTGGGTTCAGTGGGTTCACCAGGCTCTTCAGACGTGATGCGACCACCCAGCGTGGCTGCTTCCAGAATGGGGTGATCAATTTTGTGCAAAAAAGAGGGAACAACTCGTTCCGAGGCGTTGAGCAAGGCGGCAATTTCGGTGTAATCGTCGGGCAGGGCGGCGTTGTCCCAGCCATAGGCGCTGTGGCGTGCCACACGAACCGCCAGCACCACACATTTGACGTTGGCCCGTTCGGCGTGCCGGTCGTCGCTGATGTTGACCAGCAACTCGGGCAAGCGCCACAGTTTCATCAGGGCCTGGCGCAGGTCATTGATTTCCACTCCCAGTATTTCTTTTTGAATGGCGCTGGAGCGCAAGGTGGAGTCGGCCGCCTGGGCATCCCGAATTTTCACCATCAGCTCCGGGGCGTGTAACCACAGCAGCATTTCAGCAAAGTCATTCAAAAAAGCCGCTTGGTGAATGATGGTGGCATCGGTGTCGGCCCGGTGCACCGCAAAACCCAGGGCAAATTGGCCCGCGCGTTCGGCCCGTGTTAACAAATGTTGCAAACCTTGTCTGGCCTCAGGTTGATCTTGCAGCCAGTTTTCCACCGTGCGTTGCAGCCCAAAATGCCTGAAAAAAGGGCCAATCCCCATCAAGACCAGAGACGTGGTGATGGATTCGGTTTCGGTATTGCTGCCGGGGCGGCGCAGGCTGGCCATGCGTGAGAGCAGCTTGAGTGTCATCAAGGGGTCGACCTGGATGGCTGCGGTGAGCTGATTGGCATCGACATCGTCTTCTTCGGCCCGCAATTCTTCCAGCGCTTGGGCGGTGCTGGCCATGATGGGGATTTCTGCATGCAAAAAGTATTGCGTCCAGGCTCCAATATGCGGCAAGGGGGCGTTCAGGAATTTCGGTGGAGGAAAGTTAGGTTGAACCGGTAGGGTGTCTTGCAGTGGTTCTTGTGTCATATTTGTCTCCATTGTTTTGGCCGCGAGTATGGCGGCCACGGGTCACAGGGTCAAGGTTTAGCTTTGGCAAAGAGTTGGTTCTACACCAGATAATCTGTATATCGACATTTTGTTGCTTTTGATGAAACGTTTCACATGACCTCCGATACCACCACGCCACCAAGCTCGGCCTTGCCGGATTCAAACACTGTGGCACGTACAGAGCCGCGCCTGACCAGTTTGTCACATGGCGGTGGCTGCGGCTGCAAAATTGCGCCGGGCGTGTTGTCCAACATTCTCAAAGGCACTACTGCGATGTGGATGCCCAAAGAATTGCTGGTCGGGATTGAAACCTCGGATGACGCAGCGGTGTACCAGCTCAATGAGACGCAAGCGCTGATTGCCACCACCGACTTTTTCATGCCGATTGTGGATGACCCGTTTGACTTTGGCCGTATTGCGGCCACCAATGCCATCAGTGATGTGTATGCCATGGGGGGCACGCCGATCATGGCGCTGGCGCTGGTGGGCATGCCGATCAGTGTGCTGTCGGTCGAGACCATCGGCAAGATTCTGGAGGGTGGGGCCAGTGTCTGCCGGGCGGCGGGGATTCCGATTGCGGGTGGCCACACCATTGATTCGGTGGAGCCGATTTACGGTCTGGTGGCGATGGGCTTGATGCACCCGGCCCAGGTTAAACGCAATGCCAGCGCTCAGGTGGGTGATCGGCTCATCCTGGGCAAACCGCTGGGGGTGGGCGTGATGTCGGCGGCTTTGAAAAAAGACAAGCTGGATGCGGCGGGTTATGCACACATGATGCAAGTCACCACTCAGCTCAATACCCCAGGCCCGGTACTGGCGGCGCTGGACGGGGTTCATGCCATGACCGATGTGACCGGTTTCGCCTTGGCCGGCCATACGCTGGAAATGGCGCGTGGGGCTGGTTGCACGGTGCAGCTGGATTGGGCCCAAGTGCCGTTCTTGGCAGGGGTGCGAGAGCTGGCGCAGCAGGGCTGCGTCACCGGGGCCTCTGGGCGCAATTGGGCCGCCTATGGGCATGAAGTCAGCTTGCCCGACAACTTTTCACCGGTCGATCAAGCTTTGTTGACTGACCCGCAAACCAGCGGTGGTTTGCTGGTGAGCTGTGCGCCGCAAGCGGTTCCGGCGGTGTTGGCAACTTTTGAGCGCATGGGCTTTGCCAGCGCGACCGACATTGGCGTGGTGGTTGAAAAACAGGCTAACGCATTTTTGCAGGTGTGTTGAGCCTATTTTTTGATGCTTTTTTTGTCTGTAGCCCTTTTATTTATTGCGCAAGCAGCTATTGAATAAATAGCATGCTGGGCGCGATAAACGTTACAAGGCTTTCAGAATCAGTGCGCCACTGTACAAATAAGGCAATAGCGGTTGTGAGCCGGGCTCTGTACCGCCACGGTTTTCCACACTGATGGCCAGTTGGGTGACTTTTGACAAGGTTTTCTCTGTCATGGGCAGTTGGGCTGTGCGCAGTTTGGGCGTGAGCACCCCCATTGACACCGGTTTTGCGCTGTTGGTGTTGTCCCACAGTTGCATGCTGTCGTTGGGGCCTTCCTTGATGTCGGTGAGGCGTTGCAGCATCAAGAAACCATCTTGAGGATCAAAGGTGACCAACATGCCTGGGGCTTGCTTGGCATCGAGCAAGACGGCAACGTATTTGGTTTGCGGCACGTTTTTGAGTTTGGTCTGCAAGTGCACGATTTGTGCGTTGAACATTTCATACATGCCCATTCCGGTGGCTACACCTACTGTCAATACCACGAGCAAGATGACAGCCACTAAGCGCCAGCCAGTGGTGTAGGGAGGAATAACTTCAGCTGTGTCGGTGGTGGATTCGGTCATGAGAGGGGTGTGCAATCGGTTTATTTCATCGATGAGACATAGGCCACAACAGCCTCAATGTCGGCATCTGTCATGTGGCGGGTGTTGTCTGCCATCAGTGGGTTGGTACGGCCACCCGTGCCGCCACGGTAGTTTTTGATGGTTGCTGTCAAGTAGACGCTTTGTTGACCGGCAATGCGGGCAAAGGCATTGTTGCCCTTGCCATCACTGCCGTGGCAACGAAAGCAAATTTTGTCGTAATAGGTTTTGCCCTTGGCGGCCAACGCAGCATTTTTGGCGGGAGCGGTGATCACGGGTTGTGCTGCATAAAACAGCACCGCACCTACTTTTTCGTCCGGGCTCATGGCTTTGATCATGCCTTCCATGAAATCAAAACGACGCCGACCATCGGCGAACTGGCGCATTTGTTCAAGCAAATAAGTCGGATTTTGGCCAGCCAGGTTGGGAATGTCAGGTTTGACACTGTTGCCGCCTTCGCCGTGGCAATTGGCGCATACCGCAGCAGCGCGACGGCCCTTGATTGCTAATTCTGCAGCCAGGGCGGTATTGGCTTCAGCTTCGATCAGTCGGGCAGATAAATCGACTTTGGCATTTGCTGCGGCTTTGCTGCTCTGGGCGAAGCCAGGCAGAACTGTGAGTACCAGGGTTGCCGCAACGGCGCAGGGGAGGTAAGTTTTTAAAAACATGGTCATGGCATGAGTGAATCAAAAGAGGCGGGCTTTGTGCTTGGCAATTTGTAATCGCACCTGATGGGGGGCTGTTCCGCCCAAAATATCCCGGGCGTTCAACGAACCGCGCAGACTTAAACAGTTGTACACATCTTTCTCAATGGAAGTATTGAAGCTTTGTAACACACTCAGCGGCAGTTCGGATAAATCGACCTGGTGCGTGATCGCCGCTTTGACCGCATGGGCTACGGTTTCATGCGCATCACGGAACGGCAGGCCTTTTTTGACCAGGTAGTCGGCCAGGTCGGTGGCGGTGGCGTAGCCGCGTAAGGCCGCTTGTTCCATGGCTTGTGTATTGACCGTGATGCCGCCTTCTTTTTGGCCGCTGACGGGGTTGAGTTGGCCGCCAATCATCTCGGCAAAGATGCGCAAGGTGTCTTTCAGGGTGTCTACCGTGTCAAACAGCGGCTCTTTGTCTTCCTGGTTGTCTTTGTTGTAGGCCAGCGGTTGGCCTTTCATCAGGGTGATCAGGCCCATCAAATGGCCCACCACACGGCCGGTTTTGCCACGGGCCAGCTCGGGCACGTCGGGGTTTTTCTTTTGCGGCATGATGGAACTGCCGGTGGTGAAGCGGTCGGCAATTTTGATGAAGCCAAAGTTCTGGCTCATCCACAGCACCAGCTCTTCGCTCATACGGCTGATGTGCACCATACACAGCGAGGCGGCGGCGGTGAATTCGATGGCAAAGTCACGGTCACTGACCGCATCGAGCGAGTTCTGACACACCTGTGGCAAGCCTTGCGCATTCACCATGCCGAGTGTGGTGGCGACCCGTTCGCGATCCAGCGGGTAGCTGGTACCGGCCAGCGCCGCAGCCCCCAGGGGCAGGCAGTTGACACGGCTGCGCACCTCGGCCATACGCTGAGCATCACGGCTGAACATTTCCACGTAAGCCAGCATGTGGTGGCCAAAACTCACCGGTTGTGCCACTTGCAGGTGGGTGAAGCCGGGCAGGATCACCTCCACATGGCGTTCGGCCACATCCAGCAAAGCGGTTTGCAGGTCGACCAGCAGGGCGCTGATCAGGTCAATTTCACCGCGCAACCACAGGCGCACATCGGTGGCCACCTGGTCGTTGCGGCTGCGCCCGGTGTGCAGGCGCTTGCCCGCATCACCAATCAGCTGGGTCAGGCGGGCTTCGATGTTGAGATGAACGTCTTCCAGATCAAGCTTCCACTCAAATGAGCCTGCCTCAATCTCCTGGGTGATTTGCGCCATGCCGCGCTGGATGTCGGCCAGGTCTTGTGCACTGATGATGCCTTGTGCGGCCAGCATGCCGGCGTGTGCCAGTGAGCCGGTGATGTCGGCCTGCCACAGGCGTTTGTCAAAAAATACGCTGGAGGTGTAGCGCTTGACCAGGTCGCTCATGGGCTCGGAAAACAGCGCTGACCAGGCTTGGGATTTTTTGTCGAATTGATTTTGGCTCATCACAGCTTCACGGTTGGGAGGGCTTGCAGGCCCGAGAATCATCAATAATCGGCTCACAGAGTGTTTGCCAGGCAGATGAATGAAAGAGTCCCAAATTTTATCGGTCTTCCATGATCAATCCTCCACGTCCATAGAGGATGCTTTGCCACGGCCTGCCGCACTGGTGTTTGATGCCTGTCATGTGGGCGTGGTGATGCGGGCGGTGTTGTTTGTTCAGACCGTGGTTGCCGTGACCAGCATGTTTGGTGTTACGTCCGTGCTGGACTGGCTCATGAAAACTTCCTTGATCACGGCTGGGGCCTTGCCATCCACCTTGTTGTGGTTGTTGGTGGCGTGCACCTTGAAAAAAGGGCTGGCACGCCTGCCCGCTGTGGGGCAACAGCTTGCTGGTATTGCCCTGGGGGCACTGGCCGGCTTGTATGGTTGTAGCGTGTTGTGGATGGTGGGGGTTGTGGAGCCCGCACCCTGGTGGGCCAGTGCCTGTTCCGGGGCCTTACTTTCAGCGGCATTGGTGGCGGCCCTGGTGTTGCGCGCCAAGGGTCGGGCTCCAGCGGCTACGGCGGCGCGTCTGGCTGAGCTCCAGGCGCGTATCCGGCCACATTTCCTGTTCAATACCCTCAACAGCGCCATTGCCTTGGTGCGCCAGGAGCCGCGCAAGGCAGAAAGTTTGCTGGAAGATCTGTGTGATCTGTTTCGCCATGCTTTGATGGAGCAGGGCGAGTCGGTCACGCTGGCCGAAGAGATCGCCCTGGCCAGGCGCTACCTTGCCATTGAACAGGTGCGTTTTGGCGAGCGTATTCGGGTGGAATGGGTGATTGATGAGCGTGCCAATGCCGCTCGCCTGCCACCGCTGCTGTTGCAACCCCTGGTGGAAAACGCTGTCAAACACGGCGTGGAGCCCTGTGCCGCTGGGGCCGATATCCGGGTCAGCACAGAGCGCCGGGGTTCCCGCGTGGTGATCAAGGTGACCAACACGACACCCGGTGAGGGGCTGACGCATGGCACTGGTTTGGCCTTGAACAATGTACGTGAGCGCTTGAGTCTGCTGCATGATGTGCAAGCCCGGTTTCAGAGTGGTTTGAACGATGGCCTGTTTCAGGTGCGTATTGAGTTACCGGCATGAAAGCCGAGAAGGGGCGGCAATGAGTATCAAGGTGTTGGTGGTGGATGATGAAAGTCTGGCACGTGCCCGCCTGGTGGTCTTGTTGGGCGATTGCAACCAGCCTGCCGCCACGGTGGTGGGCGAGGCGGCCAATGCGGTGCAGGCCGTTGAATTTTTGCAACATCATGAAGTCGATGCCGTGTTGCTGGATATTCACATGCCAGGTATGGACGGCTTGGCCTTGGCGCACACCCTGAAGACCTTGCCCAGGCCGGTGGCCGTGGTGTTTGTCACGGCGCATGCCGAGCACGCCGTCAAGGCCTTTGAGCTGGAGGCAGTGGACTATCTGACCAAACCGGTACGGCTTGAGCGTTTACAGTCTTCGCTACAAAAAATAGAGCGCTTTGCGCTTGTGGATAAAGCGCTAGAGCCTGATTTATCTGATGAGTTTCTGGTGATCCAGGAGCGTGGCCGCACCGAACGTGTGCCGCTGGCGCAGGTGTTGTACCTGAAGGCCGAGCTGAAATACATCACCGTGCGAACCGCCGCACGCAGCTACATCCTGGAAGGCTCCCTGGGTGAACTGGAAACCCGCTACGCCAGCCGCTTCATGCGTATTCACCGCAATGCTTTGGTGGCCCGGCGGGCGGTGCGGGCTTTGGAGCAGCACCACGATCCCGAAGAGGGGGAGGGCTGGGCGGTGCGGCTTGAAGGCATCGAAGAAGTGCTGTTTGTGTCGCGCCGTCAGCTTGCCGCCGTGCGCGGGCTGGTGCGTCGGGCTGGCGCTGGATAATCCACGCACTTTCATTTTCTCAATTCATCCATGCCGTCACTTTTGTCTCAACGCGCTGACTTTGTTGGCCGTCATGTTCACCAGTTCAACAACGAACCCGCCATTGAGCAAGCGCTGGTGCAGTCGTTTTTTCAGAAAACCAACGGGTTTTATGTGGATGTCGGGGCCAATGACCCGGTGCTGGATTCGCAGTCCCACCATCTGGAAGCTTTGGGTTGGACCGGGTTGCTGGTGGAGCCTGACCCGGATTGCTGTGCCTTGCTGCGCCAGTCACGCAAGGGCGTGGTGGTGGAAATGGCCTGTTCCAGCCCGGAGAATGCTGGCAAACAGTTGCAGCTCAACCGTGCCGGCCCGCATTCCACACTGGAAGATCAACCGATTGCGATTGGTGCGGTGGTGCGTGCCACAGTGTCGGTGCAGTGCGAAACCCTCGACACCATCTTGCGCACCCACAACGCACCGGTTGGCTTTGATTTGCTGTCCATCGACATCGAGGGTCATGAATTGGTGGCGCTGTCGGGTTTTGACTTTGCTTATTGGCAGCCGCGCCTGGTGTTGATTGAAGATCATGTGACCCATCACAAAAAGCACCAGTTGATGACACAAAACGGCTACCAGCTGCTGCTGCGCACCGGGCTCAACAGTTGGTATGTGCCCGCCAGCCCGGTCTACAGCTTCTCAATGGCTGCACGGTTTGAGTTTTTCCGCAAGTATTACCTGGGCTTGCCGCTGCGTAAGTGGCGTTATTCAAGGTAGAACGGGCTACGCCTTTGGCGCACTGCACCGGGCTTTCCATGTGCTATCAAATTTGATAGCTTGTTGCGCATTATCTATCTGGGCTGCAGGTCAAAATGATTTGTAAAATGTCCAGCAAAACCTGCCATTCACACTCTCTTGCGTCAATGAGGGTCTGATACGCATCAATGTCGATCAATTCAGTGCCGACTTCCTGAGCGAACAACAGGTTGTACAGTCTGACATCAAAGCCCCCATGGGATTTCAGGACATGGCGGTCAACAATGGAAGCTATATGGCACTGACTTCACCCATCACCATCGGAACCCTTCGCGGCAGGGAAAACATCTCTGGCAATGTGTATGTGCTTGACCTGGGCAAGATCGACCGCAACGGGCGATTTCCATCCAGCGCTGTCGTGACACTGGAAAGCGGATCATTCCCGGTTGCCAGAGGAGGCAAGTGGCCACAATACATCTCCGCTGGTCAGCGTGATGGCGAATTCATCCTCTCAAGCGCCAAAGACTACAACTCTGGCTTGCTCAGTCTGAAAGTCGCCCTTGACGACGCTGGCAACCTGACCGGCCAGGCCACGGGGCAGAGCACCTCACTGTCCCCGGCAGCCTCAGACTCGGGATGGCTGCAACGCATGTTCCAGCAAAACATCCAGCGCGCCGCGGGCAACGTGGTGGTGCAGTACCAGGGCCGGGAGTACGCCTTGGTGGCTGACTACAACTTCCTGTTCAACGACCCGCACTTCCAATCAAGCGACAACTTCGGCTACGGCAAGCAGATTGGCGGCAAGATTGGTGTCATTGCAGACCCTTTCGGAAAACAAGGCAAACCGTTCTATCTAGGGGCCACCACCCCCATCGTCGGTGGCACGGTGGATCACCTGACCCTGGCCGACGACGGCAAGCTCTATGCCGATGTGTTCATTGAAGAAGTGACAAGCAACACCGCCACCATGTACAAATCGCTGTTCGTCTGGGACGCAGGCCAGTTGGTGCAAGCCGCGCTTGACGCACAGGCCAGGGGCCAAAAGCTGACCACACCGATTGACCGGGTCACAGGAGCCAAGGGGCAGGTGGCTGTACCCGCACGCTACGACGGAGCCGTGTCTGGCCAGTACTTTCCCTGGATTTATGGCATTGGCCACTACAACGATCCCAACCTGCCGCTGGTGCTGGCCAAGGCCGATCTGCGCACCTCCTACCTCACCCTGGTGCCAGAAGAAGCGCCGGGAACACCCGTCAAAACACTGGCGCAAACCCTCAACCCCAACGACTACCTGATTGCCAGCATTGTGCTCAAGGGCTTTGACCTGTTGATCTCTGGTGGCTACATGGAGCGCTATGACCAGCGCGTTGAGCAGTACAACAAGCACGAGCTGACTTATGACCAGTTTGTACAAGCCAACATCAAGGATGCACTCTTCACGGGATTTGCCACGGTGGCGACCTTTGGTGTGGGCGGGAAATTGCTCTCCGTTGCGGCCAATGCCAAGAGTCTGACGGGCAAGTTCTTGGGAGGTGCGGCCAGCGGTGCTGCCGCAGGCACAACATTCGACACCATCTTGCAGACTGGACTCATCGAAGTTGGCAAGACGACCGCAGGGGTGTCCGGTCAAGAAAACTTCAATTGGTCACAAGCACTGATGACCGGTGGCTTTGGCGGAGTACTCGGTGGCGCAATGGGTGTGCTTCCCACCGCAGTCAGCAAGTTGTATGAATACGCCCCCGCACTAGTTCAAAACATGATGAAAAAACTGGGCGAAGTCGTCGGCCTGGGTGTCAACAAGAACAAGCTGCTCAGCGCCCAAAAGCCCACGGAAGAACTGCCGATGGCTTCCCAGTGGAACACCACCAAAGGCACCAGCAATGAGATTCGCCTGGTGGACGACCTGTTGCCCGACATCACCGGCCAGACACAGATTCGCTACAAGGGCAAGCTGTTGTCGCTGACTCCGAAGTCAGACTCGATGACCATTGGCCAAGCAACAGCCTGGTACCGAGCCGAGATGGACAAACTGGCGGGCATGATCGACAAGACTTTGGGCGCAATTGGGGGAAGAGTTGATGAATGGCGCTGTTGCTTCAATGTACACCCCGGAGGCAGCTCCTATTTTGCGCGAAGCTTTTGCCCGCCCCAGCATCGAGCAATTGACCGCCGAGTTGCGCGCAACCCATGCGGGCAGCAAGTTGCAAGAAGCCATTCTGGAGAAGTTGACCGCGCCTGTGACTAAGGTACGGCAGTGGTTTGAATCGGGGGCCTGTTTCATCGCCGGAACCCTGGTGCACACCAAAGAAGGCTTGGTGGCAATTGAAAAGCTCAAGGTGGGCGACCTCGTGCTGTCCAGGCCAGAGAACCCGGAACATGGCACCGAGTTGGCGTACAAGAGGGTGGTGAAGACTTTTGTGCATGAGGATAAGGAAATACATAGAGTCCGTGCTTGGGATAATCCAAACCCATGTAGTGGAAACGTCAAGGCCAAGTTTATGGATATGTACTCCACCCTGGATCACCCCTTCTGGGTGGACGACTATGGTTGGACGGCAGCGTCGAAGATACCTGGAATGTATGGATCAGCGAAGCTGCAAATGTTTGATGGGTCGGATTCCTGGGGAGATCATTGCAATGTCTATCAAACCGGGCAAAACGACGTTGTTTGGGCTGCATCGTCAGGTTGGGAGGGGTCTGGTGGCCTATGGAATATTGCTGTGAGCCAATGCCTAAACCCAAATGTGTATTTTGGTGAGTCTCAGCCTGATTTAACTTGGCCGTGGGATGAAGAATATGAAGTGGATGGTGAAGGGTACATCTACAAAACTACGGTTTACAACATTGAGGTGGAGGACTACCACACCTACTTTGTCGGAGAGTGGGGTGTTTGGGTTCACAACGCCAATTGCGACATCACTCTATTCAAGACCACGCCGCCCAACGCGCCGCAACGTCCAGATCCGAAATTGCTGGGTGATCTGCAGCACTTCGCTTTTGAAAAGGATCTTATTAAATTCATTCGCGACAACCCAAATGTCAGAGGTTTTGCCATAGTTCCGGTGCCCGGAGCGGGAGGTAAGGTTGGCCTATTGACCACCGAGCTTAAACCTGCATTGGTATTTGAAGATGGAGTAAAGGGACGGATTGACATTAGCGGCATGCGACAGGAATTTGCTGTGATCTTCGAGAACAGCAACAAAGCACCCCAGGCACGCAACTACATCCGCGTAGAAGGTCAGGAGCTCAGTCCCACGGGGACACACATCTTCATTGATCGGAAACGTGAACTCATTCGGCTAGATGAACCTGGCGGTGTAAAGAGTAATCTCGATATTCTTTGGCGCGTTACCCAGGCACTGGAACAAAACAAGGACTATCGCTGGGCTTTTGAGTTCGGGGCCAAGATGAATGGGGGTGAGCGCATCAAATTTTTAGAGGCCAAAGCCTGGATAGACAAAATCAAGAGCAACGCCCCTGACTGCCCAAATTTTGTCGATGATGCCGGCAAAATCCTGGCCGACAGCGCCGACCGCCTTGACCGCATCCGCAAGATGCTCAATGGATATACGGACGAGGCTGGGAACGCTGTCGGCCCCAAGATCGAGTATCGCAATGAAGGTGCGCTTACTACCTTCCCCCAAAACGTCATCACCGAAGGCACAGGCACCGGCCTCACGTCCCTGACCCAGGCCCAAGTCAACGCCTTGCTACCCCAGGCCCGCCAGTACTGGCTGGATGCCGGTGCGTCTGCCTCGATCCTGAACAAGGCCACATTCCAGATTGACGATCTGCCCGTAGGTTTTGCTGGTCAAACGCAAGGCACACAGATCACGCTCGATGCCACCGGCGCAGGCTGGGGTTGGTTTGCTGATGCCACACCGGGTGAGCAATCCGAGTTTCAGCCCACTGCGTTTGCGACCGAATTCACCGCCCCCGAGGGCAGTGAAGCCGCCAGCAAATTGGACTTGCTCACCGTCATGATTCATGAACTGGGTCATGTGCTGGGCATGCCCAGCACAGTCACGGCAGACGATGTCATGAGCCAATACCTGGCCCCAGGTCAGCGCCGCTTGCCCGACGCAGTTGACATCGCCGCATTGCAAGCCGAAGGCGCACCGTTCTACATGGGTAGCATCACCGGCACGCGGGTCATCCCTGCGCCCGCATCCACAACACCGGCGAACAACGTTGGCACACCGGCTCAGGCGACCTCAATTCCGCTGAACCCGCAGTTCAATGCCAACGTGAACGACTGGAGCATTCAGGGGGTAGGCCAGAGCCATGCGGACGGCAGCATCACCCTGAGCGAAACCAGCACCAGCCAAACCAGCCTGATGCAAGCCTTCACCCTGGGCTCAGAAGACCGCTTCCTGTCCTTCACTGTAGACCACCTGAACCTGGGCAGCAGCACCACCAACGCCGCGCTGGACTTACGCGCACTCAGTGCCGACCCACAAGCGCCACGCAACGTCTTGTACAGCTTTGACCTGCTGGGCTTTGGTATGACAGACAGCAGCGTCACCCTGCGCAACATCCACATCAGCAGCGCCCCCCAAGCCGTGGACGACACCCTCACCGTACTGGAAGACACCCCCACCACCTTCACCCCGCTGACTACGGCCAGTGAAGTGGATGGTGATGCCCTGAGCACCATCACCTCTGAAGTCACCGTCAACACAATCAATTTAATAGCTGCTTGCGCATATTCAACAAGCGCTAGACTCACATTTTGCATGCAAAATGGCACAACACATTTACTCTGACTTCCCTGCCCGGAAATCGCCATGAACATCTGTTAGCCTCACCCTCATGAGCACCCACGACAACGCCTATAAACACCTGTTCTCGCACCCCGAGGCGGTACGTGACCTGCTGCGCGGCTTTGTCGTTGAAGACTGGGTCGCCTTGCTGGACTTTGACACGCTGCAGAAAGTGAGCAGCAGCTATGTCAGCGACGATCTGCGCGACCGCGAAGACGACATCATCTGGCGCATCCGCATGGAAAACCCCAGCAGCAGCTCTAACGAGGGCGACACCCCCCAACAAGGTGAATGGGTTTACGTCTACCTGCTACTAGAGTTTCAAAGCACCGTAGACAACTTCATGGCGGTGCGCATCCTCACCTACATTGGCCTGCTCTACCAGGACTTGATCAAAAGCGGGCAAGTCAAAGGACAGACCAAACTGCCGCCGGTGTTCCCGCTGGTCTTGTACAACGGTGTGCGCCCCTGGAACGCCGAACGCGAGATAGAGCAACTGATCGAACCCGTGCCCGCCAGCTTAGGCGCTTACCGCCCGCGTCTGCGCTATTTCCTGATGGACGAAGGCCGCGTCAGCGAAGACAGCCTGCAGCAAAACGACAACCCGATTGCCAGCTTGATGCAGATCGAACGCGCCCTTGACCCCACGGAACTAGGCGCATTGTTTAAAAAATTGCTCAACCAGCTCAAAGCCCCGCAAAATACGAACCTGCGCCGTGCCTGCACCGTGTGGTTCAACCGCATCGTCCTGCGCCGCTTTGACCCCACGGGCGATTTACCCGAAATCCAAGACTTATCTGAGGTACAACACATGATTGGCGAACGCATTGACATCTGGAAAGAGCAACTGATTGAGCAAGGCATGCTCGCTGGCAAGCTTGAAGGCAAGCTTGAAGGCATGCATGAAGGCGTTCAACAAGGCATGCAGCAAGGCAAGCTTGAAGGCCAGGCTGAGTTATTGCGCCGCTTTCTGATCCGTCGCTTTGGCATCTTGCCCGTCGGCGTAGAAGCGCAAATCAGTGCCGCCAGCCTGGAACAAATTGAATCCTGGTTTGACCGCAGCATGGATGCGCCCAGCCTGGGCGTGGTGTTCACGCAGCATTGAGCAAATTGCAGGTGCGGCCAAGCATGCCGCATCGATCCTTTAACCTGTATTACGCAGCCCCGCCGCAATACCGTTGATCGAGATGTGAATGCCGCGTTTGAGCCGGTCATCACTCTGCCCGGCGCGGAAACGGCGTACCAGCTCCACCTGCAAGTGGTGCAGCGGGTCGATGTAGGGGAAGCGGTGTCGGATCGAGCGTTGCAAGGCGGCGTTGTGCATCAGGCGTTCCTTGTCACCGGTGATCAACTCCAGCGCTTTGGCTGTGAGATGCCATTCGGCTTCAATGGCGCTGAAGATTTTTTTGCGCAGTCGTTTGTTGTCCACCAGTTCGGCGTAGCGTGAGGCCAGTGCCAGGTCGCTTTTGGCCATCACCATGTCCATATTGGAGAGCAGCGAGCTGAAGAAGGGCCATTGTTTTTGCATTTGTTGCAGCAGGGCCAGGCGTTGTTTTTTCAGCTTTTCGGAGGCCTCGGGTGGGTTCAGGAAGCTCTCGACGGCTGAGCCAAAACCAAACCAGCCGGGCAGCGTCAGGCGGCACTGGCCCCAGCTGAAGCCCCAGGGAATGGCACGCAGGTCTTCAATTTTTTGGCTGGACTTGCGTGAGGCCGGGCGGGAACCAATGTTGAGTTCGGCAATTTCCCGGATCGGTGTGGCATCAAAAAAGTATTCGGTGAAGCCGGGGGTCTCGTACACCAGCTTGCGGTATGCCGCCATGCTGGCCAAAGACAGTTCGGCCGCGCTCTCCAGAAAGGCGGGTTTGGCCGAGAGGGTGGGGTGCAGCAGGGTGGCTTCCAGGGTGGCGGCCACCAGGGTTTCGAGATTGCGTCGGCCGATTTCGGGGTTGGCGTATTTGGAGCCAATCACTTCGCCTTGCTCGGTCAGGCGAATTTGTCCGCGCACTGTGCCGGGGGGTTGGGCCAGGATGGCCTCAAAGCTGGGGCCACCGCCGCGGCCTACCGTGCCGCCCCGGCCATGGAACATGCGTAATTGGACGGGTGTGCTGGTGTTTTCACGGTTGATGCCGTCAAACACTTCCACCAGTGCGATTTCGGCCTGGTAGAGCTCCCAGTTGCTGGTGAAGATGCCGCCGTCCTTGTTGCTGTCAGAGTAGCCCAGCATGATGTCTTGTTCGCCATACTGGTCGGCTGCGCCGCGTTGCACCATGGGCAGGATGCCGGGCAGGGCGTAAAACTCGCGCATGATCTGGCTGGCGTTGCGCAGGTCTTCAATGGTCTCGAACAGGGGCACCACAATCAGGTCACAGGTGGCCTGGTCATCCAGTGGGCCTTGCATCAGGCCGACTTCCTTTTGCAGCAGCATCACTTCGAGCAGGTCGCTCACTGTTTCGGTGTGGCTGATGATGTAGTGGCGAATGGCTTGTGTGCCAAAGCGGCTGCGTGAGGCTTTGGCAGCTTCAAAAATACCGAGTTCGCTGACGGTGTGGGCGCTGTAGCTGTGGCCGATGACGCGCAGCGGTCGGGCATCACACAGCAGGCGCAGCAGAATTTCACGTTTGGCAGCTTCATCAAGTTTGGCGTAATCGGTGGCCATACGGGCGGTGGCCAGCAGTTCTGCAATCACGGTTTCATGCTGGTCGGAGCTTTGCCGCAAGTCCACCGTGGCCAGGTGAAAGCCAAACACTTCCACAGCGCGGATCAGTGGCTGCAGCCGCTGCGAGACCAAAGCCTGGGCGTGTTGAGCCAGCAGGGAAGATTCAATCACGCGCAGGTCGCGCAGCAGTTCTTCCGGGGTCAGGTAGGGGTTTTGCGGTGGCACGGCATGGCGCGCAGCGTCGCCACCAGTGAGCAGCTTCAAGCTTGCGGCCAGCCGGGCATAGACACCAATCAGGGCACGTCGGTAAAGTTCGTCTTTGCGGTGCTCGTTGGTGTCGGGTGAGTGATTGGCCAAGGCCTGCATCTCGGCGGGAAAATCCATCAGCATGGCTGACAGGGATAACTCACCCCCCAGGTAATGCACTTCGGTCAGGTAATGGCGCAGTGCCATGTCGGCCTGGCGGCTCAGGGCGTGGGTGAGTGTCTGGGCGTTGACATTGGGGTTGCCATCGCGGTCACCACCGATCCATTGGCCCATACGCAGGAAACTGTGTACCGGCAGTGCGCCCAGGGCCTGTTCCAGGCTGGCGTAAAGCTTGGGAATTTCGCGCAAAAAAGTCGATTCGTAATAACTCAGCGCGTTTTCCACTTCGTCCGCTACGGTGAGTTTGGAAAAGCGCAGCAAGCGGGTGTGCCAGAGCTGCAAGACACGGGCGCGCAGCAAGGCCTCGTTGTTGGCCAGCTCGCGGGGTGTCAGTGCGTCGCGTGCCACTTTCTGTGCGCTGGCCTGGGCCAGGATGTCGTCGCGCAGGGTCAGCAGTTGGGCAATGGCGCGTTCGGCATCCAGAATACTTTTGCGTTGCACCTCGGTCGGGTGGGCGGTGAGCACGGGTGAGACAAAACTGTGCGCCAGCATGTCGCTGATGGCTTGCGGGGTGATGCCTTGCTTGTGCAGGCGTTGCAAGCTCAGGGCAATGCTGCCGGGTCGGATGTCGCCTGCGCGTTCATGAATGTCACGGCGGCGGATGTGGTGGCGATCTTCGGCCAGGTTGGCCAAATGGCTGAAATAGGTGAAGGCACGCACCACGCTCACGGTTTGGTCGCTGCTGAGAGACTTCAGCAGCTTGTTGAGGGCGCGGTCTGCCGCCGGGTCGGCATGGCGGCGAAAGGTGACCGACAACTGGCGGATTTGCTCGATCAAGGCAAAAGCCGTTTCGCCTTCTTGCTCACGAATCACATCACCCAGAATACGCCCGAGCAGGCGAATGTCTTCGATCAATGGGCGTTCGGTGTTGATCAGGCTGTTTTGGGCGGGCACGGGGGTGCTCTTTTTCATGGTGGTTCTCAGGGTTGGTGTGCAATAGCTCAAGCAAAAGCCATGCTAGCATTCTCGAGTACGAACAGATTACAAAAAGGTTACCGCTTCAAGCGCTCCATCTATGACTTCATCATCATCTTCATTCACGATTGCCACCCGGGAAAGCCGCTTGGCCATGTGGCAGGCCGAACATGTTCAAGCGTTGCTGACGGGCCAGGGGCATCAGGTCAAACTGCTGGGCATGACCACTCAGGGGGATCAGATTTTGGATCGCGCCTTGAGCCAGGTCGGGGGCAAAGGTCTGTTTGTGAAAGAGCTGGAGGTGGCGCTGGAAGAAGGTCGTGCCGATCTGGCAGTGCATTCGCTCAAAGATGTGCCGATGGAGTTGCCTGCAGGCTTCAGTCTGGCGTGTGTGATGGAACGCGAAGACCCGCGTGATGCATTGGTGTCCAACAAGTATGCGGATCTGGCGGCTTTGCCGCAAGGCGCGGTGGTGGGTACTTCCAGCTTGCGCCGGGTGGCACTGCTGCGGGCGTTGCGGCCTGACCTGAAGATTGAGCCTTTGCGCGGCAATCTGGACACCCGTTTGCGCAAACTTGACGAGGGTTTGTATGACGCGATTGTGCTGGCCGCTGCTGGCTTGAAGCGTTTGGGTTTGAAAGAGCGCATTCGCACCGAATTTGATCCGTCTGTGATGTTGCCCGCAGCCGGTCAGGGCGCGTTGGGTATTGAGGTGCGCAGTGACCGGGCCGATGTGATCAATGCGTTGAGCTCGTTGGTACATCAGACGACCTGGTTGGCTGTGGCCGCAGAGCGTGCAGTGAGCCGTGCCATGGGGGGCAGTTGCTCCATGCCATTGGCCGCCTATGCCACGCTGGCGCAAGATTGCCTGACGATGGATGCCGCCTGGGGTGATACCGAAGGACGTTTGCCACTGGTGCGTGTGCGCCTGTCGGGGCCGGTGACGGATCTCGCCAGTGCGACCGATTTGGGTTTGCAAGTGGCGCAAGAGCTGCGCCGCCAGGTGTTGGCCCAGGGCGGCAGTTTGGCCCATTTGAGCCCGGCTGAGACTCAGCCCGTTTGAGCATGCGTATTCTGGTGACCCGGGTGCAGCCGCAGGCGCAAGCCTGGGTGGAACTGCTTCAGGAGCAAAACCATGATGCGCTGGCCTTGCCACTGATTGAAGTGCAGGGGCTGGCGGATCTGTCAGGAATTCAGGCTGCCGGACAAGGCTGGCCGACGTATGCCGCTGTGATGTTTGTCAGTCGCCATGCGGTGGATTTCTTTTTTAAGGAAAACAAGGCTCTAGCGCATGATCTGTATGCGCAAGCAGCTATTAAAACAAGAGCGTGGTCAACTGGACCAGGAACTGCTCAGGCATTGCTGGCGCACGGCCTGCCTGAGGCGTATGTTGAGTCACCTTCTGAGCAGGCGGGGCAGTTTGATTCTGAGGCGCTGTGGCAACGGGTGCAAACCCAAGTGCGGCCAGGCGACAAAGTGCTGATTGTGCGGGGCCGAAGTTTGGCCGAAGACGGGGTGACTGTGGCTGACAACGATGCCGGTGTTGGGCGAGACTGGCTGGCGCAACGATTGACCGATGCCGGGGTGCAGGTCGATTTTGTGGTGGCTTACCAACGCGGTGCACCGGTCTGGAATGCCCAGCAATGCGCCATGGCGCAGGCGGCGGCGGCTGATGGAACGGTCTGGTTGTTCAGCAGTGCCGAAGCATTAGGCCACTTGAATGGGCTTCTGCCTGGGCAAGACTGGTCACAAGCCCGTGCCGTGGCGACACACCCGCGTATTGCCGAGGCTGTGCGCAAGCTGGGTTTTGGACGGGTACTGCAAGCGCGACCGGTCTTGGCGGATGTGCTGGCATCGATAGAATCCATGGCATGAACCCAGAGCATGCCCCAGATACCGCCCATCAGGCTCCAGCTGAGCCGGTGTCTGCTTCCTCCCCTGCCTTGTCTGCTCCTGATGCCTTGATCAAACCCAAGGTGACGGTACCCAGGGGCTTGATGGTGCTGGGCGTACTGAGTGGCGTAGCCTTGGTGGCGGTGATGGTGCTGTGGCAAAAAGTCACGGGCATGCAAGAGTTGCTGGCCCGTCAGAGTGCGCAAGCTCAATCACAATCGCTGGAGGCCAGTGCGCTGGCCAAACAAGCAGTATCAACGGCCCAGGAAACGGCGGCACGTGCAGCGGTGCTGGATGCCCGCCTGAGTGAGGTCGCTTTGCAACGCAGTCAATTGGATGAATTGATGCAAAGCATGTCGCGTTCACGCGACGAAAACCTGGTGGTGGACATTGAGGCTGCGATTCGTTTGGCACAACAACAAGCCCAATTGACAGGCAGTGTGGAACCGCTGCTGGCTGCGTTGAAAAGTGCTGACCAGCGTATCGTGCGAGCTGCGCAACCCCGGTTGGCTTTGTTGCAGCGTGCCATTGCACGCGATATGGATCGCGTCAAGACCTCGGCGGTCAGCGATACCCCGAATTTGTTGATCAAGCTCGATGAGTTGGTGCGTTTGGCGGATGACATGCAGCCAGCCAATGCGGTGGTCACCTTGAAGCAGAATGAAAAAAATCTGGTGACTCCGCCCAAAGCGTCTCAGAATTGGTGGCAAGCAGGATTTGATCTGGTGGTCGGTGAGGCCAGGAATCTGGTCCGGGTCAGCCGGATTGAGTCGCCAGAGGCGGCACTGTTGTCACCCGAGCAGGCTTTTTTCTTGCGGGAAAACTTCAAATTGAAGTTGCTCAATGCGCGTTTGGGGTTGTTGGCACGGCAAATCGAATCTGCACGTTCTGATCTGACGGACGCTGAGGCCATGTTAAAAAAATATTTTCAGGCCAGTGCCCGTAAAACCCAGGCAACCGCAGCGTTGTTGCAGCAAGTTCAGGTGCAAATGCGCACGCTGCAGATTCCACGGGTTGATGAGACGCTGGCGGTGTTGGCCACCGCCGCCGCAGGACGCTGAGCATGCGCGTGGCTCTGTGGTTTTTAGGATTGTTTGGGGTGGCGGTTGCGCTGGCACTGTTCGCCAGCAACAACACCGGCACCATCACGGTATTCTGGCCGCCGCACCGGGTTGATTTGTCGCTCAACATGGTGGTGTTGCTGTTGGGCTTGTTGTTTGTGTTGATGCATTTGGCGCTCAAGGCCTTGTCGGCCCTGTTTGCTTTGCCTGCACAGGCCCGTTCATGGCGTTTGCGGCATCAGGAACGGGTGATGTATGCCGCTTTGCTGGATGCCTTGTCGCATTTTGTGGCCGGGCGGTTTTTGCGTGCCCGAAAAGCAGCCCAGACCTTGCTTTCACATGAGGCGGCGCTAAAGCAAACGGGTGAAGATTGGCCACATGCAGCCCGCCTGCGCGTCTTGGCCAACTTGTTGGCCGCTGAGAGTTCGCAATCTTTGCAAGACCGCCAGGCCCGCGAGTTGTATTTTCAACAAGCCATGACACAGGCGGATGCGCGTCATGCAGGAGGAGTTCGAGAGGGTTTGCTGTTGCGTGCAGTACGCTGGTCGCTGCAAGATCAGGAGGCACATGCCGCGTTGCAATGGCTGAATCAGTTGCCCTCAGGGGTGGCGCGACGCACGGTGGCGCTTCGATTGCGTTTGAAGGTGGCACGTATGGCTGGCAAAAACGCACTGGCTCTGGAGACCGCGCGTTTGTTGGCCAAACATCGTGCGTTCTCACCGGATACCGCCAAAGGATTATTGCGTTCGCTGGCGCAAGAGTGGTTGCAAAACGCTTTTGATCTCGAACAGTTGGCGCAGGTCTGGCAACAACTGGAGCCGTATGAACAAAGTTTGCCAGAGGTGGCATGTGCTGCAGCCGGGCGTTGTTTGCGCCTGGGGGGAACGGCAGAGTTGGCTTTTGAATGGCTGTTGCCCGTGTGGGAGCGTCTGCTGAGTGTGCCTGAGGATTTTTCGCAAGAACAAAAAATTGCCTTGGTACGCGTGATGGAGAATGGCTTTTCTTCCACTGAAGAAGCTATTGACTTTCATTGGTTGTCTCGCATTGAGCGTGCGCAAATGTTGTATCCCGGTGATGCGGTGTTGCAATATTTGGCTGGAGTGGCCTGTCTGCATTTGCAGTTGTGGGGAAAAGCGCACCAAATGTTGACGCTGGCATTGCCCCGATTGCAGGATGCCGGGCTTGAAGCCAGAGCTTGGCAAATTTTGGCAGATTTGGCTCAGCGCCAAGGCGATGATGCACAAGCCTCGGTGGCTTGGCGCAATGCAGCGCAGGTGAGATTGCGCCGCAAGGTGTGAGTGGTTTCTGTGGGCGAGTTTTTCTGATTGAGCAGATACACATCAGCTTTTGCGTGACGCATCCTCAATTCAAGTCTATCATTTGAGTATGAGTACTTTCATCGAACACATTGTCAGGTTGACCGATCACCGAGACCGCGACTTGCTGGAACTCACCCTATCCAAGGCGCTGCTTGATTTGCTGCCTGTGGGGCGTATTGTGATTGCCCGGGTGATGCGGGAAGAGGGCGAGAGCCGTTGGCTGGAAGTCGCCCGGCTTGATGCCAAAGGGGGCGGGCGGGTGATTGACCCGTTGCGAATTGATTTCTCATCTCTGGTCAAACTCGAAGATGCTCCAGATCGATTGAAGTGTCTGGAGCTGCGTGACCGGGTTGAGATTGCCTGGGCCGGCCCGGAAGGCCCACGCATCACCATGTTGCCCTTGTTCTCTCAGCTCAGAGAAGAAGATCAAGGGGTGCTTGAGCTGCATTCAGAAGCAGCTTTGAATGACGAGCACCTGCAAGTCATCGATAACATGCGACGCATTTACCGCAACATGTACAGTTTGCTGGAGTTCAGTGACCGTGATGCACTGACCGGGTTACTCAACAGCAAGTCTCTGGATGATGCCTTTTACAGTGCGGTGCTGGAGGATATGAATGAGCTTCCCGCATCCCGTAGCCAGAATGCGCAGGCAGATCAGGAGCGCAGGCATCGTGTCCCTGCGAATTATTGGCTAGGTTCAGTGAAGATTGATAATTTTGCGTTGATCGCCGAGCGCCATGGCCGTCCCATTGCGGATGAAATCTTGTCTCGGGTGGCGCGCATTTTGGGGAATACTTTCCGCACTTATGACCGTCTTTACCGCTTGAGTGAAGATCATTTTGGGGTGTTGTTGCATTGCCCGGACGAAGCTTTGGTGCTGGGTGCCTTTGAGCGGTTTCGGGCGAATGTGGAGAAATACACCTTCACCCAAGTGGGCCGGGTCACGGTGAGCTGTGGCTTCACCACGGTGAGTGGTGGCAACAAAGCCTGTAGTTACCCCGGCTTGGCCAGGCGTGGTTTTTTTGGTGTGCCACAGCAGGATCAGGAAACCAGCCTGGTCTGAGTCACTTGTTGACCGCATAAAAAAAGGGCATCATGGATGCCCTTTTTTGCAAGTGAAAAATTGATCTGGTCGATCAGACCTGAGGGGTTTCTTCAAAAGGCAGGGTCATGTTACGCAGGTCTCGTTTGGTTTCAACCAGAACCAAGGGGCGATCATCCATTTTCACGGCAGGTGGGCGTTCGCGTGGCATCCGTGCAGGCGTGACTTCAGCCGCGATGGCGGCTTGCACCGCAGCAATTTTGGCGGCATCGGAGTTCACCCAGTTCAAACCGGACTGTTGCGCGATTTGAGCCAGCTCTTCCAGAGGCAGGGTGTAGGCTTGCACCTTGGGCATGCCCGCCACAGCTTGCGCTGCTTGTCCAACGGGTGCTGGCTTGGCTGGCGTTGCAGGGGCGTCAACGGGTACAGGCGCAAGCTCTTGAGTGACAGGGTTGACCGTGCTGGAGGCTGCCATCCCAGTTGCCTCGGTGGGTGCCACAACAACAGCCGGCACTCGTCCCTCTTCTGATGGCGCAACGGCTTGTTCAACCGGGTCTTGTGATACCAGTTGTTGCACAGCAGCTGGCAACTCGGCCGCTGGGGTGTTTTGTGTGAAATAAGACTTTTTGGGTGGTTCTTCTACCTGGGCAGCAACATCCAGCTCAAGGTTTGATGTCGTGTTATCGGTTTCAGTGCGTACAGCTCGTTCACCACGCGGTTTGCGTTCGCGACCATATCGGTCACGTGAACGTTTTTCACGTGGCGTTGTTGAGGAATCTGGCCCGTTCGGGAGCTCCATGCCTTCCGTTGCGGATGGTGTGATCTCGTCGCTGGTTGGCACCAAATTGGCAGGGTCAGTCTGGATGGAAGCTTCTTCTGGGCGAGGGTTGCGCGGGCGGCGCTCACCACGCTCCGGGCGGTTGCCGCGTTCAGCTCTTTCCCCATTGCGGCCAGAGCGCTCCGGGCGTTGTTCGGGGCGGCCATTCTCGGTAACGGCAGGAGTTTGTACTTCCTGATTGAGGTTGTTCTCGGTTGCGACACCGTTGTTTTGGGCGTCTGAGCGTTCACGTGGGCCATTGGGGCGTTCGGTACGTTCGCCGCGGTCTCCACGGTTACGACCTCCGCGAGTTTCGGCGCGGCCATCTGGGCGACCTTCACCGCGTGCTGGTCGACCTTCGGGGCGGGGGCCACGCTCAGGGCGACCTTCACCACGTGGCTCACCTCGACGAGCCCCATCACGGTTGGGTCGACCGTCTCGACCATTGCGTTTTTCTTCCTTGACGGGTTCGGGTGTCACCACGGCAGCTGGAGCCGCGACGGGTACTTCTGGTGTTGATGTGAACAGGCTTTTAAGCCAACCAAAAAAGCCTTTTTCAACCACAGCAGGTGCGCTCACCGGTTGGGCTTGCGGCATTGCCGCCTGCGCGACAGGTGCGCTTTCAGGCTTGGGTGCGACCACCGGCGCTGGTGCATCGGGCAGAACGCCTTTGATCACCGGGGTTTGACGGTTGGTCGGTTCTTGTGAGCGGCGGGTAACGGCGGTAGCTTCTTCGGCCTCATCGGCCATTTTGTAGCTGGCTTCAATGTTGTCCAGGCGCGGGTCGTCGTGTTTCAGGCGTTCCAGGCGGTAGTTGGGGGTTTCCAGCGACTTGTTGGGCACCATGATCACATTGATGCGCTGCTTGAGCTCAATCTTGGCGATTTCGGTGCGTTTTTCGTTCAGCACAGAGCCACCGCAGCGTGGGCAGGGGATGGATGCACCTTCGGACAAGGCTGGGAGCAGGCGCTGGCGGCTCATTTCCATCAGGCCAAATTTGCTGATGGTGCCAAACTGGACGCGGGCACGATCCTGGCGCAAGGCTTCGCGCAAACGGTTTTCCACGTCGCGCCGGTTGCGGCTTTCTTCCATGTCAATGAAGTCGATGACGATCAAACCGCCCAAATCGCGCAGGCGAGCCTGGCGGGCCACTTCATCAGCGGCTTCCAGATTGGTGCGGGTGGCAGTTTCTTCGATGTCACCCCCCTTGATGGCGCGGGCCGAGTTCACGTCAACACTCACCAAGGCTTCAGTGTGGTCGATCACAATTGCGCCACCGCTGGGCAACTGCACCGTGCGGGCGTAGGCGGACTCGATCTGATGCTCGATCTGGAAGCGCGAAAACAGTGGCGCATCGTCGCGGTAGCGTTTGACACGGGCAGCGTGTTCTGGCATCACGTGAGCCATGAATTGCTGCGCTTGTTCGTAGACATCGTCGGTGTCGATCAGGATGTCGCCGATGTCGTGGTTGAAGTAGTCGCGAATGGCACGAATCACCAGCGAGGATTCCTGGTAAATCAGGAAGGCACCTTTGCCGCCTTTGGCCGCGCCATCAATGGCTGTCCAAAGTTTCAGCAGGTAATTCAAGTCCCATTGCAACTCGGGTGCTGAACGGCCAATGCCGGCGGTACGGGCAATGATGCTCATGCCATTGGGGTATTCAAGCTGATCCAGGGCTTCTTTCAGCTCAGCCCGGTCTTCACCTTCAATGCGGCGCGAGACACCACCACCACGCGGGTTGTTGGGCATCAAGACCACATAGCGGCCAGCCAAGGAGACAAAAGTGGTCAGAGCGGCGCCTTTGTTACCGCGCTCTTCTTTTTCGACCTGTACCAGCAGTTCCTGGCCTTCCTTGATGGCGTCTTGAATGCGAGCCTGGCTGACCGGTACGCCAGCTTGGAAGTATTGGCGGGAGATTTCTTTGAAAGGCAAAAAGCCGTGGCGCTCTTCACCGTAATCCACAAAGCAAGCTTCCAAAGAGGGCTCGACACGCGTCACTACCGCTTTGTAGATGTTGCCTTTGCGCTGTTCGCGCCCTTCAATTTCGATTTCATAGTCGAGCAGTTTCTGGCCGTCGACGATGGCGAGGCGGCGTTCTTCAGCCTGCGTCGCGTTGATGAGCATCCGTTTCATGGGTAGCGTTCCTTCAATTCAAATATCAACCAAGAGCCCAGTTGGGCTGTATTGATACACAAACTGACACCTTGAAACAAGGAGGAAAAGCCGGAGAACCCAAACTCACACAATGAGTCTGGGTATAGGCGCGTGGAGGGGAGCGATGGGGTTTGGGGGAGAATTAGCTATTGATCTAATAGCGTGTTGCGCCCGTTTGACGGGCGCAGATGGCTGATGAATGCCAAAAAACAGCACGTTTTCGCGCTGCAGGCATTGGGTCATCAGGGTCATCAGTGCAAACATTTCGCTTCATTCCATTCACAGCCATGGGCTGTGAATTTTGGGTATTCCGATTCTGGGTTTCAAGATGCCGTTTTAACCTGTCATTCTGGCTACCATGCACAACGATGGGTTGTTCATTTGCAGCGGGAGCAACTGGCGGTATCGACTTTACTGGCGGGGTAGCGGCTGTGTGAACTAAACTTCACCGACTTAACGATTTAAGTATCAATTAAATCAACTACTTACCGAGCACACCGCGAGTGAAACACATTATAGGGGTGAAACCCTCAGCCCCGGCCCCTGAGGTTAAAACCGTTTGCGTTGATGAAAACAGCGCGGATCAGCGGGTCGACAATTTCCTGATTCGCCATTTCAAAGGGGTTCCCAAAACCCATGTTTACCGCATGATCCGAAGTGGTGAAGTGCGTGTTAACAAGGGGCGTGTGGCCGCAGATACCCGCTTAAAAGAGGGTGATCTGGTGCGTTTGCCGCCGGTTCGTGTGTCCGAACGTGTGGCCGAGAAGGCCCAGGCCATGGCGGATGGGGTGGCTGGGTTTGTGCCAGCCCGTGACTTTGCGGTGTTGCTGGAAGATGAGCACATGCTGATCATCAACAAGCCCGCCGGTGTGGCAGTGCATGGTGGCTCGGGTGTGAGTTTTGGGGTGATTGAACAACTGCGTATGGCCCGTCCACAAGCCAGGTTTCTTGAACTGGTGCACCGGCTGGATCGCGAAACCAGCGGTATTTTGCTGGTGGCCAAGAAGCGCAGTGCACTCAAGAACTTGCAGGATCAGTTTCGCGAGCGTCAAACCGGCAAGACTTATCTGGCCATGGTACGGGGGCAGTGGCCTGACAAACTCAAGGTGCTCGACAAGCCTTTGCACAAATATGAATTGGATGGCAAAGAGGCGCAGGGGGGGGAGCGTCGTGTCAAGGTGGTGTCGCGTGATGATCCCAATGGCATGCCATCCGTGACTTTGGTGCGGGTGCGCGAGCATTTGCCTCGGGGCTCTTTGCTGGAGGTGACCATCAAGACGGGTCGCACGCATCAAATCAGGGTTCACCTGGCCAGCGAAGGCTTTCCGATTCTGGGGGATGACAAGTATGGCGACTTTGATCTCAACAAGGCCCTGGCACGAGCCCATGCGTCACCCGGGCTGAAACGGATGTTTTTACACGCCTGGCGCTTGCAGTTCAATCATCCAGCCACAGGTGAGCGACTTGAATTGCTGGCAGAGTTGCCTCCAGAGCTGGCCCGTTTTGGGGGGCAAAGAGCCGACTTACGAAGCAGCTTCTTATGTGATTGGCATGGGGCTGATGCAGGCTTTGGCCCATGCGGCACCGGATGTGCCCAAGGAGCGATACCCCATGTTGGGTGATCGTTACCGGCATCACTATTTCGCCATCCAGCATGAAATCAGCCTGTTTGACGGGATCTTGCCGATGCTGGCGGATTTAAAAGCACGGGGTTTATTGTTGACCGTGGCGACCGGTAAAAGCCGCCGTGGCCTGGACGAGGCTTTGGCCACTGCAGCATTGGCTGGCATTTTTGATGGCTCACGCACGGCAGACCAAACAGCGGGCAAACCTGATCCGCTGATGTTGCATGAACTCATGGCCGAGTTTGATGTGCCCGCAGAGCGCACTCTGATGATTGGGGATACCACGCATGATTTGCAAATGGCACTGAATGCGGGTTGTGCCAGCGTGGGGGTGAGTTATGGGGCGCATGAACCTGACACCTTTGCCGCTTTGTCACCGTTGTTCGTGGCGCATGATGTGGCTCAGTTGAATGACTGGTTGCGTTTGAATGTCTGAGGATAGGCATGTGCTGAAAACGGTTTTTTTGTGCCATTCGGCCGATCTGGTAGACAGTCAACGGGCCGTACCGTTTGAGGTGCTGTATTTCGGCCGCAGCGAAGCGGCCTTTGCGGTACGTTACCAGGGAAAAGTGGTGGCCTACTTGAACCGTTGCAGCCATGTGCCCATGGAAATGGATTACCAGCCCAATGAGTTTTTTGATACCACGGGGCATTGGCTGATGTGTGCCACGCACGGTGCTTTGTATGCGCCCGAAACCGGGCACTGTCGCATGGGGCCTTGCCGCGGCGGATTGGTCAAAATTGAGGTGTCAGAGTCTGATGGTCTGGTGCACTGGCATACTTCAGAGAAATTTCAAACGGCAATTATTCATGAATGATCCTGTTACTCCCGGCCATGAGCCCTCAGCGCCAGCGCTTGAATCTCACCAAAAAATGGCTGAATCACTTGATAACACAGCGCAAAAAGCTACGAAAAATGGAGCGGATGGCGTGGCATCTGAAGCCCAGGGGTGGGAGCGCTCGACGCTGGAGAGATTGGCTTTTGCCACCTTGGAGGAGCAACGTACCGCGCGTCGCTGGCGGCTGTTTTTTCGTTTTGCCTGGCTAGGGATATTTGTTGTGCTCGTCTGGACGGGTGTGAGTCGCAGTGGTGGCGGACAAGATATCTCGACCCCGCATACGGCTGTGATTGAGATCAAGGGTGAAATTGCTTCTGGCGCAGAAGCCAGCGCGGAATTGCTGGTGTCTTCTTTGCGTGCCGCATTTGAAGACGCTGGGGCGCAAGCGGTGGTGCTGCTGATCAACTCGCCTGGAGGCAGTCCGGTGCAGGCAGGCATCATCAATGACGAAATCAAGCGGCTCAAAGTGCTTCACAAAAAGCCGGTTTACGCAGTGGTTGAGGAGTCCGCTGCCTCTGCGGCTTACTACATTGCGGTGTCGGCGGACAAGATTTTTGTTGACAAGGCCAGCATCGTGGGAAGTATTGGTGTGCTGATGGATGGTTTTGGCTTTACTGGTTTGATGGACAAGCTTGGGGTCGAGCGCCGGTTGATGACGGCGGGTGAAAACAAGGGTTTTCTGGATCCGTTCAGTCCGCAAACCGAAACACAGCGTGCCTATGCTCAAGCCATGCTCAACCAGATTCACCAGCAATTCATCACCGTGGTGAAAGAAGGTCGTGGGCAGCGGCTGAAAGAATCACCTGAAACCTTCAGTGGCTTGTTTTGGAGCGGTCAGCAGGCCGTTGAATTGGGTTTGGCGGATCAGTTGGGCAGCCTGAATTTTGTCGCGCGTGAGGTTGTCAAAGCCGAAGACATCATTGACTACACCCGTCGTGACAATGTGGCGGAACGTTTGGTCAAGCGCTTTGGTGCGGCGATGGGGGCCGGGGCGATTCAAGCCTTGAAATCCACCTCCTCCATGCACTGAGGTTAAAACGGTGTGATGGGTCAGCGGCCAATAGCGAAGACCGTCGGGGTCGCGTTATCCAGTGTTGCAGCGGCTTGTTTCCATTGTTGAATGGATCGGCTGACAATGTGGGCATTGACCAGTGTGAGTCCGCTGCTGATGGCTAAACGGGTATTGGGCTGCAGACTTTGCTTGAGTGCCGCCAGCATGACTGAATTGCGGTAGGGCGTTTCAATGAAGAGCTGGGATTGCCCGGTTTTCAGGGTCAAGGCTTCAAGTTCTCTGATGCGAGTGCTGCGCTCCTGTGCGTCTTGTGGCAGATAGCCGACAAAGGCAAAGTTTTGTCCGTTGAGCCCACTCGCTGCCAATGCCAGCAACAAAGACACCGGGCCGATCAGTGGTACCACCCCAATGCCCAGGTCGTGGGCTGCCCGAACGACTGAGGAGCCAGGATCAGCCACGGCAGGCATGCCCGCCTCACTGATCAAGCCCATGTCATGGCCTTGTAAAGCCGGTTGCAATAAGCCGCGTGCATCAAAGTTGCCTTGGTGGTCGCCCTTTTTATGCACCTCGCGGGGTAATTCCACCAGTGACATGGCTTGGATCGGTTGGCAAAGCGGGGTGATGTTGTGAATGCGTTTGAGGTAAGCGCGCGTGGATTTCGCGTTTTCACAGACCCAATGTGCCAGGCTAGCTGCCTGATTGAGCGTGCCCAATGGCATGGAGGCCTGCAAATCTGTGTCTTGTCCGCAGCCAAAATCCAAGGGTGCCGGAACCAGGTAGAGCTTGCCTTTTGGGGTGGCGGGCAACGTTTTTGGCATGCTCATAACACCTTGAATCCAGCGGCTCGCAGCAATTGGCAGGTGCGAATCAAGGGCAGGCCGACCAGTGCTGTGGGGTCGTCATTGTCGATACGCGCCAGCAGGGCAATGCCCAGCCCTTCGCTTTTGGCGCTGCCTGCGCAGTCGTAAGGCTTTTCGGCGAGAAGATAGGATTCAATTTCTTCGTCCGTGAGTGGGTTGAATTGAACCTTGACCTGGGCCAATTCGGTTTGCGCAAACCCCTGGGTTTGGCAGACTACCGCCACGGCGGTTTGAAAAATCACGGTTTGACCCCGCATGCGCTGCAATTGGGTGACTGCTCGTGCGTGCGTGTGCGGTTTGCCCAGAGCCTCTCCATGCAGGTCTGCCACCTGGTCTGAGCCGATCACCACACTGTTGGGGTGTAAGGCCGCAACGGCTTGTGCCTTGGCCAGTGCCAGTCTGCAGGCGAGTTGTACAGGGGTTTCGCCGGGCAGGGCGGATTCATCCACATCGGGTGCGATCACCGTGAAGGGGGCACGAAGCCGCTCCAGAAGTTGGCGGCGGTAAGTTGAGGTTGAAGCCAGGATCAAAGGGTGCAAGGTGTGTTCAGTCATGCTCTGATTCTCTTACACTGCAGGCATGAGTCAACATGTACCCCCACCCAAACTGGATGTCAAACAAGCGGGTTTGACGGCTTTGCAACTTGCAGGTCAAGATGTGCTATTGAATTACGAGCGGTTAATGCATGAGACCAATGGTCTTGGGGCTGAGAATGCTTTGAGTTGGTCGGTTCGTTCCGAGCTTAAACCAGACTCAGTCGGGCTTCCTCAAGTTTGGATGCACTTGACGGTGGATGTCAGTCTACCGGTGACCTGTCAGCGGTGCTTGGGGCCTGTCGATGAGCGGATTCAAATTGAGCGGGACTTTCGCTTTGTGGAAACCGAGGCACAGGCCGAGCTTGAGGACGACGAGTCACTGGAAGATATCTTGGTCGCAAGCCAGGATTTTGATCTTGCTGGTTTGATTGAAGACGAAATCTTGCTGGATTTGCCAGTGGTGCCCCGGCACGACGTGTGCCCAGTGAGCCTCAAGCTGGCGGTGGCTGATGCTGACTTTGCCGAACCTTCAGAAAAACCACATCCGTTCGCTGTATTGGCGGGGTTGAAAAAACAGTCAGGCCCATAACCAGTCGAAATGAATCAGCATGGGTTATACTCTGCAGTCTTTGCGCATGCTTGATATGCGCTTTTTAACCAACCCCAGTTGCTGCTATTCGGGCAGCTCACAGCCTTAAGGAGCGGAACATGGCCGTCCAACAAAACAAAAAGTCCCCTTCCAAGCGCGGCATGCACCGCTCACACAACGCTTTGGTCGTTCCCGGTATTGCCGTGGAAGCGACTACGGGTGAAACGCATCTGCGTCACCACATCAGCCCGACCGGTTTTTACCGTGGTCGCAAGGTTCTCAAGACCAAGTCTGAAGCTTAATTTCATTTAGATTTCAGTCCGATGCAAATTGGGCTTGTCATTGTTGTTTGTTGGGCGACCTGTAATTCATGATCACTATTGCTGTTGACTGCATGGGCGGTGACCACGGCCCTCGTGTCACTTTGCCTGCCTGCACACATTTTCTGGATAGGCATCCCGATGTGGGGCTGATTTTGGTTGGTTTGCCTGAAAGTATGGCGGGTTTTGCTCATGCGCGGGCAAAAGTGGTGCTGGCCAGTGAAGTGGTCACGATGGATGATCCGCTGGAGGTGGCCTTGCGTCGAAAAAAAGACTCCTCCATGCGGGTGGCGATTGCCCAGGTCAAGGATGGCGCGGCTCAGGCGGCAGTATCTGCCGGTAACACCGGCGCTTTGATGGCGATTTCGCGTTATCTGTTGAAAACACTCGATGGGATTGATCGTCCTGCAATTGCAGGGCAAATCCCCAACGCCAAAGGCGGTGCCACCACGGTGCTTGATATGGGGGCCAATGTGGACTGTTCGGCTGCGCACCTGTTGCAGTTTGCGGTGATGGGGTCAGCCTTGGTATCGGTGCTGAGTGGCGAAGAAAATCCTTCTGTGGGTTTGCTCAATATCGGCGAAGAGGCGATCAAGGGCAACGAAGTGATTAAAAAAGCTGGTGAGTTGTTGCGATCAGCGGCCAAGTCGGGCGATTTGAATTTTTATGGCAATGTCGAAGGCAACGATATTTTCAAGGGTACGGCTGACATCGTGGTCTGTGATGGCTTCGTCGGCAATGTGGCGTTGAAAGCCAGTGAAGGTTTGGCCAAAATGATTGTTGACTTCTTGAAGAAGGAGTTTTCCCACAATATCTTCACCAAATTTGCAGCTATCACTGCTTATCCGGTGATATCGGCGCTTAAAAAACGCATGGATCACCGTCGTTACAACGGTGGAGCCTTGCTGGGCTTGCGTGGACTGGTCTTCAAAAGCCACGGCTCAGCCGATGAAACGGCGTTTGGGTTCGCCTTGGGGCGGGCGTATGGAACCGGCAGTTATTTGCCGCCGCGTCGCCTGACCAATGCCGATATGGTGGCTGATCTGGCTGCTCAAGGCCTGGAGTCGAGTGACGAATGGATTGTCGAGCGCACCGGCATTCGCGCCCGCCACTTTGCGGACACGGGTGTTTACAGCAGTGATTTGGCGCTGAATGCCTCACGTCAAGCCTTGCAAGCTGCGGGCCTGGATGCTAAAGACATTGATTTGATCATTGTGGCAACGTCCACGCCGGATATGGTTTTCCCCTCAACGGCGTGTATTTTGCAGGGCAAGCTTGGCAATAAAGGCGGGCCTGCGTTGGATGTTCAGGCGGTGTGTGGTGGTTTCATTTATGCATTAACTCTGGCCGACTCCCTGATCCAAACAGGAACCGCTAAAAAAGCCCTGGTGGTTGGGGCTGAAATTTTCTCGCGTTTGCTCGATTTCAAAGACCGCACCACCTGTGTGTTGTTCGGCGACGGTGCTGGTGCGGTGGTGCTGGAGGCATCCACTGAGCCGGGTATTCTGGCGACAGACATCCATGCCGATGGTCAGTACACCGATATCTTGTGTGTGCCGGGGAATGTGAGTGGTGGCCAAGTGATGGGAGAGCCCTTGCTGCGTATGGATGGTCAAGCGGTCTTCAAATTGGCGGTAGGTGTGCTGGATGAAGCGGCTCGAGCGGTCTTGACCAAGGCGGGCAAAGAGGCTGCTGATGTCGACTGGTTGATTCCCCACCAAGCCAATATTCGCATCATGCAAAGCACGGCACGCAAGCTGAAGTTGCCACTGGACAAGGTGGTGGTGACCGTTGATCAGCATGGCAACACTTCGGCGGCATCGATTCCGTTGGCGCTGGATACGGCAGTGCGTGCCGGTCAGGTGAAACCTGGACAAACCTTGTTGCTGGAAGCCGTGGGTGGGGGCTTTACCTGGGGTGCTGTACTATTGAAACTATAGCTGTTTGCGCAATATTTATAAGCGCTAGAAGCTATTTTCTTATAAATTCAGGAACAACATGAAACCCTTTGCTTTTGTATTTCCGGGTCAAGGTTCGCAGTCGGTCGGTATGCTGGATGGCTGGCTGGATCATCCCCAGGTGGGTGAGGCATTGGCGGAAGCCTCTGATGCTCTGGGCGAAGACATTGGCCGTTTGATCAAAGAAGGCCCCAAGGAGAGTTTGGCACTCACCACCAACACACAACCTGTCATGCTGGTCGCTGGTGTGGCCGCCTTTCGGGTTTGGATGGCTGAGACCGGGGTGATGCCACAAGCGGTTGCAGGCCACTCTTTGGGTGAGTATTCGGCCTTGGTGGCCGCTGGCGCGTTAAGCTTGACTCAGGCTGCCCCCTTGGTGCGTTTTCGCGCCCAGGCCATGCAGGAGGCTGTGCCGGTGGGGCAGGGCGCGATGGCGGCTATTTTGGGGCTGGAGGCTGCCAAAGTGGTCACAGGTTGCGCCGAGGTGACGCGCTCCTTCGGTGAGGCTTCCACTGAAGTTGTGGAGGCGGTGAACTTCAATGATCCGGGGCAAACGGTGATTGCGGGCTCCAAGGCGGCCGTTGAACAGGCTTGTGTGTTGCTCAAGACCATGGGGGCCAAACGTGCCTTGCCCTTGCCGGTGTCGGCCCCGTTCCATTCCAGTTTGATGAAGCCAGCTGCCCTCAAGCTGAAAGCCAAGCTGGAAGAAACCACGTTCAATACACCGCAAATTGACCTCATCAACAACATTGATGTGGCAGTTGAGCACGATGCGGCCAAAATCCGCGATGCCTTGTACCGTCAAGCCTTCGGCCCGGTGCGCTGGGTTGAGTGTGTTCAAGCCATCGCAGCGCGCGGCTTGCCCACTTTAGTGGAGTGTGGTCCTGGCAAGGTGCTGGCGGGCATGACCAAACGCATCAACGCTGAGTTGCAAGGAATGCCTTTGTTTGACCTGGGTAGCCTGGCTGAAGTAAAAACTTTTGTACTTGAAGCGTAAACATATGACTGAGATCAAATTTGAAGGCCAAGTGGCTGTGGTGACCGGGGCCTCGCGTGGCATTGGCGCCGCCATTGCACTTGAGTTGGCCAAACGTGGCCTGAAAGTGATTGGTACAGCCACCACGGAAGAAGGTGCTTCCAAGTTGTCGCAAACCTTGTCCGCTTATCCTGGTTGCAGCGGGCGGGCGCTGAATGTCAACGACCCGGCAGGGATTGATGCTCTGATAGACAGTGTGGTGAAAGAGCATGGTGGTTTGCAGATTTTGGTCAATAACGCAGGCATCACCCGTGACAACCTGACCATGCGTATGAAAGACGACGAATGGGATGCGGTGCTGGATACCAACCTCAAAGCCGTTTTCCGCATGAGTCGGGCGGTGATGCGCACGATGATGAAACAGCGTTATGGCCGCATCATCAGCATCACCTCGGTGGTCGGGGCCAGCGGCAACCCAGGGCAGGCCAACTACGCAGCGGCCAAAGCCGGTGTAGCAGGCATGACCCGTGCCTTGGCGCGTGAACTGGGTTCACGCAACATCACCGTGAACTGTGTGGCACCGGGCTTCATTGAAACCGACATGACGGCACAATTGGCCGATGAGCAGCAAAAGGCACTGCTGACCCAAATCCCTCTGGGTCATTTGGGCAAGCCCTCTGACATTGCGCATGCGGTGGCTTATTTGGCCTCACCCCAGGCGGCTTATGTCACCGGACAAGAATTGCATGTGAACGGCGGCATGTACATGTAAGCGACATCGCTTATAAACAGCTGTGTTTTTTGAGTTGGTCGTCAGTCTGAAAAATCATTTTCAAGCCCGGCTAAAATCCTTATTCTTTTTACAACCCTCAGAGGGAATCCATGAGCGATATTGAAGCACGCGTTAAAAAAATCATTGCCGAACAACTCGGTGTTGAAGAATCCCAAGTCACCAATGAAAAAGCCTTTGTCGCTGATCTGGGTGCCGATTCTTTGGACACCGTTGAGCTGGTGATGGCACTTGAAGATGAATTTGGCATTGAGATCCCTGACGAAGATGCTGAAAAAATCACCACAGTGCAAAACGCCATCGATTACGCCAATACCCACAAAAAGGCTTAAGTCTTTGTTTTGCGGTTATCTCTAAGGTCGCCGCAGATGTCAGTGAAGCTGAGGTGATGAGTCCCTTGCAGTCTTCACTGACGACCCCCATTTCTCAGCCAGCCACTTGTCGAGGGCTGTGCTTGTTTACACAAACCACTGACTGTTGATCCCTATGTCCCGTCGTCGTGTTGTTGTCACCGGTTTGGGTTGTGTCAGTCCCGTTGGAAACACGGTTGACACAACCTGGGCCAATTTGCTGGCTGGTCAGTCGGGCGTAGGCTTGATCACCAAGTTTGATGCCTCTACTTTCAACTGCAAAATTGCAGGTGAAGTCAAAGGTTTTGATATTGAGTCCTACATGAGTGCCAAAGAAGCACGCACCATGGACACCTTCATTCACTATGGCGTGGCCGCTGCTGCCCAAGCCGTGGCCGATTCAGGGCTACCCACGGGTGAGGCTTTGAGTGAAGAGCTGGCAACCCGCATCGCCTGCGTGATCGGTTCTGGCATTGGCGGCTTGCCGATGATCGAGAACGTACACGCCGAATATGTTCAGCGTGGTGCACGCCGGATATCGCCGTTTTTTGTGCCCTCCACCATCATCAACATGATTGCCGGTCATGTCTCCATTCGCTATGGCTTCAAAGGCCCCAATTTGGCGATCGTGACTGCCTGCACCACCGGTTTGCATTGCATTGGTCAAGCTGGACGCATGATCGAATATGGTGATGCCGATGTGGTCATTGCCGGTGGTTCCGAAGCTGCCGTATCCCCCCTGGGCGTGGGTGGTTTTGCCGCCATGCGGGCCTTGAGCACCCGCAACGATGACCCCACGACCGCTTCCAGGCCCTGGGACAAAGACCGGGACGGTTTTGTGCTTGGGGAAGGTGCGGGCGTGATGGTGCTGGAAGAATACGAACACGCCAAAGCCCGTGGTGCCAAAATTTATGCTGAATTGGCTGGTTTTGGCATGAGTGCCGATGCCGGTCACATGACGGCTCCCAACATGGACGGCCCGCGCCGCGCCATTGTCAGCGCTTTGAACAATGCGGGCCTGAATGCCGATCAGGTCGACTACGTGAATGCCCACGGTACGTCCACTCCTTTAGGCGATACCAATGAATCCAATGCCATCAAAGCTGCATTGGGTGATCAGGCTAAAAAAGTGGTGGTGAACTCCACCAAATCCATGACGGGCCATTTGCTGGGTGGTGCTGGTGGTTTGGAGTCTGTGGTGACCGTGCTGGCCTTGCATCATCAAAAGAGTCCGCCGACCATCAACATCTTCAATCAAGACCCTGAATGTGATCTGGATTACTGTGCCAATACCGCCCGCGACATGAAAATCGACGTGGCAGTCAAAAACAATTTCGGTTTTGGCGGCACCAACGGGTCTCTGGTGTTTAAACGCGCACCTTGATGGCTGTTCGGCACAGTCCGACAGCTTCACCTTGATTTGCCATGCATAACGCCCCAGCGGTTGCTTTCCCGGTGGGGCGTTCCTCATTTCAAGGGGCGATGATAGGGGTGTTGCTGGGGTGCGAGCTGCTAGCTTTTGTGGCTTGGTGTCTGGCGGTGGATACGCTTGGGTGGCATCAAGTGTTCGCCATGCTTGCGATCTGTGTGACCGGTTTCTGGGTGGTGTGGTCATGGTGGCATGCGCC
>VIKI01000095.1:13947-21711 GCA_008080595.1 Comamonadaceae bacterium | reverse complement strand
AACAATGCGGCTTCGCAAACCTCGTTTATTCCGCTGCTCACTCTGGGGATTCCGCCCAATGCGGTGATGGCGCTGATGGTGGGTGCCATGACGATTCACAACATCCAGCCCGGCCCGCAGGTCATGACCAGCAACCCCGAGCTGTTCTGGGGGCTGGTGGCTTCGATGTGGATTGGCAACGCCATGCTGGTGGTGCTGAACCTGCCTTTGATCGGCATCTGGATCAAGCTGCTGTCAGTACCCTACCGCTGGCTGTTTCCGGCGATTGTGCTGTTTTGCGCGATTGGGGTGTACAGCACCAACAACAATGTGTTTGACATCTGGATGGTGGGTGGGTTTGGTATTGTGGGCTACGTGTTCATCAAGCTCGGCCTGGAGCCCGCACCGCTGCTCCTGGGGTTTATTCTGGGGCCGATGATGGAAGAAAACCTGCGCCGCGCCTTGTTGCTTTCACGCGGTGACTGGAGTGTGTTTGCCACCCGGCCACTTTCAGCCGGGTTGTTGCTGGCCGCCCTGGCCTTGCTGGCTCTGGTGCTGCTGCCGGCTATTCGCAAAACCCGTGAACTGGCATTTGTGGAAGATTGATGACCACGTCCTGATCACCACAAACTACTGGGTGCGAAGCTGCAAAATCAGATGGTGGCTGATGCGCTCTTGCACGGCGTTGGCCGGTAAGGCCTGTTTGATGCGCGGGCTACCTTCTTCGGTGCGGTGCAAGGTGGGGGGGCTGACTTTTTGCCCCCGGCTGTTGAGCACAATGGCCACATTGGGCAGGTCGGTCTGCTGGCTGTGTCGCAGCACCACGGCCACCTTGCCATCTTCCAGTTTCACAAACGTGCCCGGTGGGTATTTGCCGACCAGGCGCACCAGTGTCTGGCCGACCGGGTTGTCATTGGATTCTGGGGCGCCGATGATGCTCTGGGCCGACTCGGCCGCGCTGCGCCCCTCGCGTGATTGCCGTGGGCTGATCATGGCGGCGTAACGGTCGATCACTTGCAGGATCAGTGCCAGACGCTGCGGTGGTGGCAGTTCTTGCAGGCGGGCCTGGGACAGGCCATCTTGATGGTGCATCTCGACGGTGTTCATCCACAATTCGCTGTGGATGCCCAATTCACGCAGCATGGCCGCACTTTTGTCTGCATGGGTAAGAATGGCCCGGCCAGCACCACATTGTCCCGCTCACGTTCACTGAGTCCGAATTCCGGGGCGATCAGATGGCACAACACGGCACACACCAATGCGTGTGAAGCACTGTAGCCCACCGGGGATTGGGTGGCCAACTGAAACAGCAGGTACAGCGCCAGGTGGGCATCGTGGGCGACCAGGTCTTGCATCCATCGGCCATACTGGTACATGCGCGCTTCAAATTCTTGTGCGCAATAGGGATGGGCCAAAATCAGCCCCAGACTGGCTTCCAGGTCTGACCACTGTCCCAGCAGGTCTTCGTAATCGTTTTCAGTTTTGAGAATCAGGCTCATGCGTCAAGGCTGGATCGGGGGCACAAGTCGATCAACTCCGATAGTTGTCAAAAGTCAGTGGCATGTCGGAAATTTCTTTGCGAATCAAGGCCTGGGTGGCTTGCAGGGCATCAAGGTCTTTGCCTGTGACACGCAGTTTGCCGTCTTGAATGGCGGCTTGCACCTTGATTTTGCTGTCTTTGATGATGCGCTGGATTTTTTTGGCCAGCTCGGTCTCAATGCCATCACGCACTTTGATCAGCACCTTGACTTTGTCGCCGCCCATTTTTTGCACCTCGCCTTTGTCCAGAAAACGCACGTCCACATTTTGCTTGGTGAGCTTGTTGCGCAAGACATCTTCGATTTGGGTGAGTTGAAAGTCGGCATTGCCAATCAGGGTGATTTCTTTCTCTTTGAGTTCAATGGCAGCAGGTGTGCCTTTGAAGTCAAAACGGGTACTGATTTCTTTGCTGGTGTTTTCAGCCCCTGAATTCTTTCCACATCATCGCCAAGGCCCAGGCCCTGGTGCGCATCCAAAGCCCGGACGATGTGCTAGCCCTGCTCAGGGATGAGGTTTGGGCTCAAGTGCCCAAGTTCGTTTGGGGCGGCGGCAGCAACCTGGTGCTGACCGGGGATGTCAAACCGCTGGTGCTCAAGGTGGAAATCAAGGGCCGCAGGCTGGTGGCTGAAACCGACAAGGCGTTTATTGTGGAAGCCGGGGCCGGTGAGCTCTGGCACGATTTTGTGGACTGGACGCTGGCTCAGGGTTATGCCGGGCTGGAAAACATGGCACTGATCCCCGGTACGGTAGGGGCCGCGCCGGTGCAAAACATTGGCGCTTATGGGGTGGAGTTGCAAGACCGGTTTGATTCGCTGGATGCCATTGACCTGCAAACCGGCCAAACCTTCAGCTTGAACGCCGCGCAATGTGCCTTTGGTTACCGCGATTCGATTTTCAAGCACAGCAGTGCCGCCAATCCACAAGCCGGGCAGCAAGCCTTGGGGCTGAAAGACCGGGCGCTGATTCTGCCGATATCGATAAAAAAATGCAGGAGCACGGCTGCAGCCAACCGACAGCCCAGCAGTTGTTTGACTGGGTGTGTGAGATCCGCCGCGCTAAGCTGCCCGAACCGGCGCTGCTGGGCAATGCCGGCAGTTTTTTCAAGAATCCGACGGTAAGCACGGAGCAGTGCGCCGACATCATTGCCCGTGACCCGAAGGTAGTGCATTACGTGCTGGCCGATGGCGTGGTCAAGCTGGCGGCCGGCTGGCTGATTGATGCGTGTGGCTGGCGTGGCAAATCGGTTGGTCAGGCCGGGGTGTATGACAAGCAGGCGCTGGTGCTGGTCAACCGTGGCTCGGTCGATGGTGCAGATGCCGCCACCGGGGGTGAGGTGATGACCCTGGCCAAAGCCATTCAGACCAGTGTGTATGAGCGTTTTGGCATTTGGCTGGAGATGGAGCCGGTGGTGGTTTGATCACCCTGAGTGACACGGCGACGCTTTTGGGTGCATGATGCGCCCCATGAAAAAAATCTTTGTATTGGGCGGCACGGGCTTTGTCGGTGCGCATGTGTGTGAAAAACTCATCCGCGAGGGCTGGGAGGTGACTGTGCCAACGCGGCGCAGAGCCCATGCCATGCAGATTCAACACTTGCCGGGCCTGACCGTTCTGGAGCTCAGTGTGCATGATGAAGGCGCACTGGCATCCGCCATGGCCGGGCATGATGCGGTGGTCAATCTGGTGGCTGTGTTGCATGGTGATTTGGCCAGCTTTGAGCATGTGCATGTGGCTTTACCGCAAAAGCTGGCGCGGGCTTGTATTGCCGCAGGAGTGAGCCAGGTGGTGCATGTGAGTGCCCTGGGCGCAGACTCTTTGCAATCGGCCAAAGCACCGTCGATGTACTTGCGTACCAAAGGTGAGGGTGAGGCAGTGCTGCTGCAAGCGGCGGTGGGTGGCAGTGCGGGGGCGGCGGCTGACAAGGGCTTTGATTTGAGCATTCTGCGCCCCAGCGTGATTTTTGGGGCCGAAGACAAATTCTTGAATCTGTTTGCCAGTTTGCAACGGGTGTTCCCTGTGCTGCCGCTGGCCGGTGCTGCGGCCCGGTTTCAGCCGGTGTGGGTGGGGGATGTAGCAGCCGCTGTGGTGGCGTGCCTCCAAGGAGTCAGTACGCAGCCTTCACCACGCATCATTGAGCTGGCCGGGCCAGAGGTCTACACCTTGAAAGAGTTGGTGCAGTTGTCTGCGCAACTCAGTGGTGTGGCGGGTGGTTGGGGCCGGCCGGTGCTGGCTTTGCCCACATGGGCGGGCCGGGTGCAGGCCCTGTTGATGGGGCTGATGCCAGGTGAGCCCTTGATGAGCCTGGACAACCTGGATTCGATGAAGGTAGACAACGTGGCCAGCGGCAAATATCCAGGGCTGGCCTCGCTGGGCATCCGGGCGGCTGAGCTGAAGCCCATTGCCCAAAGCTACTTGAAGCGCCCGTAGCTGGCGCTTCAAGTCGGTTCTCAGTTTTGCTTGGATTCGCCTGTGAAGCTGAGCAAATCACCCGCCCCACCCAAGGACAGCAGGCCGGATTTGGCATAAATGCCGAGCTTGGCACGGGTGTCGACAATGTCCAGGTTGCGCATGGTGAGCTGGCCAATGCGGTCAGCGGGTGAAAACGGTGCGTCTTCCACTTTTTCCATGCTCAGCCGTTCGGCGGCGTAGGTCAGGTTGGGTGACTCGGTGTTGAGCAGCGAATAGTCGTTGCCCCGGCGCAGCTCCAGTGTCACGGTGCCGGTGATGGCGCGGGCCACCCAGCGCTGGGCGGTTTCGCGCAGCATGATGGCCTGGCTGTCAAACCAGCGGCCCTGGTACAGCAGGCGGCCGAGTTTGCGGCCGTTGTCGCGGTACTGCTCGATGGTGTCTTCGTTGTGGATGCCGGTGACCAGGCGCTCGTAGGCAATGAACAACAGCGCCAGGCCGGGGGCTTCGTAAATGCCGCGGCTCTTGGCTTCGATGATGCGGTTTTCGATCTGGTCGCTCATGCCCAGGCCGTGGCGGCCGCCGATTTCGTTGGCCTTGAGGATCAGGCTGACCAGGTCGGGGTATTGCACGCCGTTGAGGGCCACTGGGCGGCCTTCTTCAAAGGTGACGCTCACCTCTTCGGCCTTGACCACGCAGTCCTCTTTCCAGAACGGCACACCCATGATGGGGTTGACGATTTTGATGCCGCTGTTCAAGAACTCCAGGTCTTTGGCTTCATGCGTGGCTCCGAGCATGTTGCTGTCGGTGCTGTAAGCCTTCTCGGCGCTCATCTTGTAGCCAAAGCCGTTGGCGGTGATGAAGGCGCTCATCTCGGCGCGGCCACCCAACTCGTCGATGAACTGCTGGTCCAGCCAGGGCTTGTAGATTTTGAGGGCAGGGTTGGTCAGCAGGCCGTAGCGGTAGAAACGCTCGATGTCATTGCCCTTGAAGGTGGAGCCGTCGCCCCAGATGTTGACATCGTCCTGCTTCATGGCGCTCACCAGCATGGTGCCGGTGACGGCGCGGCCTAGCGGCGTGGTGTTGAAGTAGGTTTGACCGGCGGTGGTGATGTGAAACGCACCGCTTTGCAGCGCGGCCAGACCTTCGGCGGCCAGTTGTGGGCGGCAGTCCACCAGGCGGGCTTTGATGGCACCGTATTCCATGGCTTTGGCTGGAATGGCATCGTAGTCGGACTCGTCAGGCTGGCCCAGGTTGGCGGTGTAGGCGTAGGGCAGGGCTCCTTTTTGCTTCATCCACAAGAGTGCGGCGCTGGTGTCCAGGCCGCCGGAGAAGGCAATGCCGACTTTTTGGTTGACAGGAATGTTTTGGAGTATGGTGTTAGACATTAAATTGGCCTCTATGGCGCATTTGGTATGCGCAAACAGCTATAAAAATAATAGCAATGTGAATCAGATCAACCGAAGTGGCAGATGTAGTGGTAGGGCTCGGTGACACGGATGTCAAAGCTGGAGTTGCCCGGGATGCTGAATTTTTCTCCCGGTTTGGAGCTGAGCCAGACATCGGTGCCCGCCAGTTTGTATTCGCAGCTACCGGCCACACATTCCATGATTTCGGGGGCTCCGGTGTTGAAGGTCAGGGTGGCAGGCAATACCACACCGACTGATTTTTTGGTGCCGTCTGCAAAGGTGATGCCGTGGCTGACGCATTTGCCGTCAAAGTAAACGCTGGCTTGGGTGGTAACGGTAACAAGGTCAATGTGGGTGGTGGTCATGATGAAACGGTTTCCGGGCGATAAAAGCCTTGGATTTTATGGGAGCTTGGCTCTGGCCCGGTGCCATGGCATGGCTGACTTGTGATCTCAGGCCTCAGTGCCTGGTAAACGCTTCACTACAATCGCGAATTCACCGGGGGTGTCTGCTGCAAAGCAGGCTGAGACAGTCCCCTTACCTGATCTGGATCATGCCAGCGTAGGGAGCGTGATGGATGGCATCCCCCTGCATGGGTGGACTTTATCCCGACGCTTGTTGCGTTGGCGCATTAAAAGGCCCTGCCATGAACCGTCGTCACTTTGCTTTGGCCGCCGCCGCGCTGGCCGCCCTGACCCTGACTGCCCCAAGTTTTGCCGCCGATGAACTGCGTGTGATGGTGCACAGCTCGTTTGCCCTGCCCAAACCACTGCTGGCGCAGTTTGAAGCCGAAAACAAGGTCAAACTGGCCATTCTCAAAGGCGGTGATGCCGGTGAAATGCTCAACAAGCTGATTCTCACCAAGGCCCAGCCGGTGGCCGATGTGGTGTTCGGCATTGACAACACGCTGGTCGGCAAAGCGCTGGCCGCTGGCGTGTTGGATGCCAGCGCTGTGCCCAATGCGGATGCCCATCTGGGGGCCGCCTTGGCGGCGGTGGACTTTGGTTTTGTGAACCTCAACTACGACAAAGCCACTGTCGCCAAGAGCGGCGTGGCCTTGCCCAAAACTTTGCAGGATTTGACCCTGCCAGCCTACAAAAACTGGCTGGTCACCCCCAACCCGGCCACCAGCAGCACCGGTTATGCCTTTTTGCTGGCCACCATCTCCAGCATGGGCGAGGCCAAAGCCTTTGAGTGGTGGGCGCAAATGCGTGGCAATGGTCTGAAAGTGGTCAAAGGCTGGAGCGAGGCTTATTACACCGAATTTGCCCGCAACAAAGGCGCTTACCCGCTGGTGGTGAGCTACGCCACCAGCCCGGCCGCCGAAGTGTTTTACAGCAAGGACAAGCTCACCGAGTCACCCACCGCCAGCCTGAACCTCAAGGGTGGTGTGTTCCGCCAAGTTGAGGGCGTAGGGCTGGTCAAAGGCGGCGCTCAGCGTGCTGCGGCCCTGAAGTTTGTGGAATTCATGCGCTCTGCGCCGGTGCAGGAAGCCTTGCAGACCGAGATGTGGATGTACCCGGTGCAAGCCAGCACAGCGCGAGCCCCGGTCATGCAACATGCGGCAGAACCCACTGAGTTTGAAAGCCCCGCAGCCCCGTTGATTGCCAGCAAAGGCAGTGAGTGGGTGGCGCGCTGGACCAAGGTGGTGTTGAAATAAGCCAGCACCCAGTCACTGGCTCACCAGCACGGTGGTCTGGGGTGTGGCGCAGCAGCCTCTGGCTTGGTCTGCTGCCCGCAGCCACCTTGCTGGTGCTGCTGATCGCGCCTTTGCTGCGTTTGCTGCTGGCCGGTTTAACGGGTGAAGCCAGTTGGCCGGGGGCGACTGCAGAGGCCTCCCTCTGGCAACCCTGGCAAGACGATTACCTGCGCTGGCGCGTGCTCTGGTCGCTGGCGCAAGCCGGCATCACCTGCGTGCTGGCGTTGGTGCTGGGCTTGCCCCTGGCCTGGGTGCTGGCGCGGTTTGAGTTTGCCGGGCGCAGTCTGGTGCTGCGGCTCTTGATGCTGCCGTTTGTGGTGCCGACGCTGGTGGCCGCCTTGGGTGTGTTGGCGCTGTGGGGGCCGCAGGGCTTGCTCAGTGGCTGGCTGGGCATCAACCTGCAAGGCACACCCTGGTTGTTGCTGTATGGCAATCTGTTTTTTAACCTGTGCCTGGTGGTGCGGGCCGGGGTGGACGCGCTGGGGCAGGTCAATGCCCGCCAGGTGGCAGCGGCGCGTTCGCTGGGGGCCACGCCGTGGCGGGCGTTCTGGCGCATTGAGTGGCCGGCGATTGCGCCCTGGCTGATGTCTGGGCTGTGCCTGGTGTTTTTGTATTGTTTTGCCGGTTTTGGTTTGGCGCTGGTGCTGGGTGGGCAAGCCTATGCCACGGTCGAGGTGGAAATCTACACCCTGGTGGCGCATGAGTTGCAGCTGGGCCCGGCCAGTGTGCTGGC
>VIKI01000095.1:0-13903 GCA_008080595.1 Comamonadaceae bacterium | reverse complement strand
CTGGCTGGAAAAGCGTTTGGGTGCACCCGCGCGGGTGGAGCCGGTGTTGCGCCAGCCACCGCAAGGCCTGTGGCAGTGGCTGGCTTTGGCGGGGGCGCTGGCCGTGTTGGTGCTGGTTTGCCTGCTGCCGATGGCGGCCATGGTGTGGCGTGCGTTGGCTGCCGATGCCTGGGCCACGCTGTTGGAGCCTGATGTGCTGGCCGCTTTGGGCAATACGTTGCGGTTTTCTGCCATCGCATTGGTGCTGGCGACGCTGTTGGGGGTGTTGCATGCACTGGCGGCGCAGCACTCGGTGCTGTGGCGTGCGGCGGCCTTTTTGCCGTTTGTGGTGTCGCCGGTCACGGTGGCCTTTGGTTTGCTGCTGCTGTACCCCGGTTGGACGGCCAGCTTGCCCTTGCTGCTGGCAGCTTATGCGGTGCTGGCTTATCCGTTTGTGGCCAAAGCCTTGTCGGCTGGCCTGGACAGCCTGCCACCCCATGTGTTGCACGCCGCCCGCACGTTGGGGGCCAACCCGTGGCGCAGTTTTTGGCGTGTGACCTGGCCGCTGTTGCGCCCGGCTTTGCGCCGGGGCATGGCGTTTGCCGCAGCCACCGCTTTGGGTGAATTCGCCGTGACGCTATTTTTGTCGCGCCCCGAGTGGGCCACTTTGACCACGCTGATCTACCAGCGCCTGGGGCATCCCGGGCAGACCAGTCTGGATCAGGCTTTTGTGCTGGCGTGCTTGTTGATGCTGCTGGCATTGCTCGCTTTTTTAATGATCGAATGGCCGACTCCCGGTTCAGGAAAGCCACCTCCGCATGCTTGAATTGCGCCATCTTCGTCAAAACTACGGCCCACGGGCCTTGCTCAAAGACATCAGCTTGTCTGTCGCCGCCGGTGAAATTGTGGCGCTGCTGGGGCCGTCTGGCAGTGGCAAAAGCACGCTCTTGAGCATCGTGGCCGGTTTGCAAGCCCCTCTGTCCGGCAGTGTTTGGTTTGAGGGGCAAGACATCACCACCTGGCCACCTGAGCAGCGTCGCTTTGCCCTGATGTTTCAGGACTTTGCGCTGTTTCCCCACCTGAATGTGCAAGACAACGTGGCTTTTGGCCTGATTGAACAGCGCCTGGACAAACGCCGCGCCAGAGCCCAGGCGCTGGAGATGCTGGCGCTGTTCGGGCTGGCCAAGCATGCGCAGCACAAAGTCTGGCACTTGTCGGGTGGTGAGCAACAGCGTGTGGCGCTGGCCCGTGCCCTGATCACCCAGCCCCGCGCCTTGCTGCTGGATGAGCCTTTTTCCGCGCTGGATGCGGATTTGCGTGCCACCTTGCGTGACGAGTTTCGCAGTCGTATTCAGGCCGCCGGTATTCCCACCTTGCTGGTGACCCATGACGCAGCAGAAGCCCAGGCCATGGCGGCGCGGGCGGTGCGTTTGCAGGATGGTGTGCTTGAAGTGCTGAGTTGGTAGTTGGTAGTCAACTCCAAACTCATCACTCCAAACTCACAACTATTTCACAGCATGGGCTTAAACTGCCCCGCCATGACTACCTCCATCCCTTCGCCCCTCGACCATGCTCTGGCGCTACAGCGCCAGGCCTATTTGGCCAACCCCGTGCCCACGCTGGCCCAGCGCAAGGCCGATTTGCGCACGCTGCAACGTTTTGTGCGTGAGCACAAAGAGGCCTTGTGTGATGCCATCAGCGCCGACTACGGCCACCGCTCGCGCCATGAGACGCTGCTGGCCGAGATTTTTCCGGTGGTCGATGGCATTGACCATGTGATCGGCCAATTGCGCGGCTGGATGAAGCCCCAGCGCCGTGCGGTGGATTGGCGCAATTTTCTGGGAGCCCGCAACCGGGTGGTGGCGCAACCCTTGGGGGTGGTGGGGGTGATCGTGCCGTGGAACTTTCCGCTGAATCTGAGCCTGATTCCGCTGACCTACATCTTTGCTGCGGGCAACCGTGCCATGGTGAAGATGAGCGAAAACTCACGCCATCTGGCGGCCTATTTGATGGCGCATATGCCCAGTTACTTTCCGCCTGAAAAGCTGCAGTTCTTTGATGAAACCGGTGGGGTGGGGATCGCGTTTTCCCAATTGAAGTTCGATCACCTGCTGTTTACCGGCTCCGGTCAGACCGGCCGGGCGGTGATGGCGGCTGCGGCGCAAAACCTGTGCCCGGTGACGCTGGAGCTGGGCGGCAAAGCGCCTGCCATTGTGTGTGATGACTTTGCACTGGAATTGGCGGCCCAGCGCATCATGTTTGTCAAGCTGCTCAATGCCGGGCAAATCTGCACCACCGTTGACCATGCCTGGTTACCTGCGGGCAAGGTGGAGGCCTTTGTCAGCCTGGCGCGTGGCATTGCTGTGGCGCGTTACCCGAGCTTGAGTTCACCCGACTACACCGCCATCATCGACCAGCGTTCGTTCGAGCGCTTGCTGGCAGCCCTGGACGAAGCGCGTGCGCGTGGGGCCAAAGTGTTGCCTTTGCTGGACGGCCCGGCCTTTGACCCCAGCTTGCGCAAGATCGCGCCGCACATTGTGCTGGATGCGCCCTTGGACTGCGCCTTGATGCAGCGCGAGATTTTTGGCCCGATTCTGCCGCTGCGCAGTTATGCCTCACTGAGGGAGGTGGTGGACAGCATCAACGCCGGGCCGCGCCCACTGGCGGTGTACCCCTTTAGCAATGATGCGGCCCAGGTGCAGTACCTGATTGACCATGTGATGTCGGGCGGGGTGTCGGTCAACGATGCACTGTTCCATGTCGGCCAGCACGATTTGCCTTTTGGCGGTGTCGGTGACTCCGGCATGGGCCATTACCACGGCCATGAAGGTTTTGAGACCTTTTCCAAAATGCGCCCGGTGTTTTACCAGGCACGTTTCAGTTCGCTCAAGTTTCTGTGGCCACCCTATGGCCAATTTGCAGACCGGGTGTTGAAGTTTTTGATCGGGTAAAAGATCAGCCGCCGCGGCGCATCATGTCGAAAAATTCGCTGTTGGTCTTGGTGGCACGCATTTGCTTGAGCACCATTTCCATCGACTCGATTTCATCCATGTTGTACAGGAACTGACGCAGGATACGGGTCTTTTGCAGAATGTCTGGGGCCAGCAGCAATTCTTCACGACGGGTACCGCTGCGGTTGAGCTGGATCGACGGAAACACGCGCTTTTCATACAAACGGCGATCCAGGTGAATTTCTGAGTTGCCGGTGCCTTTGAACTCTTCAAAAATCACCTCGTCCATGCGGCTGCCGGTGTCAATCAGGGCGGTGGCGACCTTCTTCCACATTGCGGGCTGCGCCCAGAAAGCGCTTGGGGCGTTGCAGCGCGTTGGCATCGACACCACCGGTGAGCACCTTGCCGGAGGAGGGCACCACGTTGTTGTAAGCACGGGCCAGGCGGGTGATCGAGTCGAGCAAAATCACCACGTCTTTTTTCAGTTCGACCAGGCGTTTGGCACGCTCGATCACCATCTCAGCCACGTGCACATGGCGGGCGGCAGGTTCGTCAAAGGTGGATGCAATCACCTCGCCCTTGACGGTGCGCTGCATTTCGGTCACTTCTTCCGGGCGTTCGTCCACCAGCAGCACCATCATGTGGCTGTTAGGGTAGTTGGCGGAGATGGCGTGGGCAATGTGCTGCATCATCACCGTTTTGCCGCTCTTGGGCGGGGCCACCAGCAGGGCGCGTTGGCCTTTGCCAATGGGGGCAATGATGTCGATGATGCGCCCGGTGATGTTTTCTTCACCCTTGATGTCGCGCTCCAGCCGCATCTGCTCTTTGGGGAACAGCGGTGTCAGATTTTCAAACATCACCTTGTGTTTGTTTTCTTCCGGGCCGCCGCCGTTGACTTTTTCCAGCTTGTTCAGGGCAAAGTAGCGCTCGCCATCTTTGGGGGTGCGCACCTCGCCTTCAATCATGTCACCGGTGTGCAGGTTGAACCGGCGCACCTGGCTGGGGCTGATGTAGATGTCGTCAGTGGAGGCTGTGTAGCTGGTGTCAGGGCTGCGCAAAAAACCAAAGCCATCGGGCAGGATTTCCAACACGCCGTCGGCAAAAATTTGCTCACCAGCGCGGGCACGTTTTTTGATGATGGCAAACATCAACTCCTGTTTGCGCATGCGGCCCGTGTTTTCAATCTCAAGATCTTCAGCTTGCTTGAGGACTTCTGACACGTGCAGTGCCTTGAGTTCGTTTAAATGCATGAAATGACTCAGTGAATAATGAAATCTGCAGTGGGAGGTGATTTGGCGCGACAGACTTGTGAGGATTCAAGTCGTTCTGGTTTTGCGCCTCTGACTCAAGCTGGCCCTGTGTGGGAGCCAGCGAGTGGAGTGGATTATGACAGGAAAAAAACCGAGTCAGAAAGCCCGGGGTTCAAGCAGGTGCACTGCACCTGCCAAACAGCTCAAGCCAGTTGTTGGTCAATGAAGGCGATGAGTTGCGCCTTGCTCATGGCCCCCACTTTGGTGGCAGCCAATTGGCCGCCGTTGAAGAGCATGAGGGTGGGGATGCCACGAATGCCAAATTTGGCAGGAATCTCGCGATTTTCATCCACATTCATTTTGGCAATCTGCAGTTTGCCTTCATAAGCCGTCGATACTTCGTCCAGAATCGGCGCAATCATTTTGCAAGGGCCACACCATTCAGCCCAGTAGTCCACCAACACGGGCAGCGCGGCTTGTAATACGTCGCTTTCGAATGTGGCATCGGACACATGTTTGATCAATTCACTGGCCATGGTTTTTCCTAAAGATAGAAAGTTAGAAAGAAATAAAGTTGAGAAATTGTGACAGAAACCGAAACGGGGCTGGCGTGCATGGTTGTTTGTGGGGCTGTTTCATCGGAAAACAAGCCGTGGCATTCTGAGATATTCAGACATGTTGTGTGAATTTAAAAAGAAATAAAGGTCTCAATCATGAAAAAAGTTGTCGTTGTGGGAGCCGGTCCGGCAGGCTTGATGGCTGCAGAGGTTTTGTCCAGCTCAGGAGTGGCTGTTCACCTTTTTGATGCCATGCCCAGCATTGGGCGGAAATTTTTGTTGGCTGGAAAAGGCGGGCTGAATTTGACGCATTCCGAGCCCGCAGACTTGTTTGCCTCTCGGTATGGGCAACGGCGTGTCCAAATTGAAGCGCTGTTCAAAACCTTTGATGCGTCCAGTGTGCGCAGCTGGGCTGCATCGTTGGGCATTGAAACCTTTGTGGGAAGTTCGGGTAGGGTATTTCCGCTGGACATGAAGGCCGCACCTTTGCTGCGGGCTTGGCTGGCGCGTTTGCGCCGCCCTCAAAACGGCGTGCCGGTTGAGTTTGGGATGCGTCACCGCTGGGTGGGCTGGCATCAGCCGCTGGCATCCAATCCTGATCAGCGTCAGGCTGCCGAATCCATTGAGCTGGACTTTGAAACCCCACAGGGTATGGCACATGTGACAGCCGATGCCGTGGTGCTGGCGCTGGGGGGCGGCAGCTGGGCCCGTTTGGGCTCCAATGGTGCCTGGGTGCCGTTGCTGCAAGCCAAAGGCGTGGCGGTGGCCCCTTTGCTACCAGCCAATTGCGGCTTTGATGTGAAAACCGGTTGGACGGAGCACTTTACCAGCCGTTTTGCCGGGCAGCCTTTCAAATCTGTGGCCATTTCTTTCTGCAATTCGCAAGGGGTGAGCTTTGCCCGCAAAGGTGAGTTTGTCGCGACTGCGTCGGGTGTTGAGGGCAGTCTGATTTATGCCGCGTCAAGCCTGATTCGCAATGAAATCCTGGCCCGGGGGCATGCCACTTTTCAGCTCGATTTGTTGCCAGACATGACTCTGGAACGTGTTTTGGCCGAGGTGCAGCATCCACGCGGAACCCGCTCGCTTTCCAGCCACCTGAAAAGCCGGTTGCACATCGAGGGCATCAAGGCGGCCATCCTGCATGAGCTATTGAGCAAGGAGCAGATGAATGACCCGCTGCAACTGGCGCAAGCCATCAAGGCGTTGCCGATCACGCTGTCATCCATTCGCCCTATCGATGAAGCCATCAGCAGCGCCGGTGGTGTGTTGTTTGAGGGCATGACCGAGGATTTGATGCTGGAGCCCTTGCCCGGCGTGTTTTGTGCCGGTGAGATGCTCGATTGGGAAGCTCCAACTGGCGGGTATCTGCTGACGGCGTGTTTGGCCAGTGGTGCCCATGCCGGCCACGGTGTGCTGGCATTTCTGAAATCTGGCGTTTGAGCTTATGGGGATTGGGCCAACCGCTACACGAGTGGTAGCGGTTGGCAGAAATGAGGTTGACGAGCCTTGACCCCGGCACTGGCTCCACAGTTAGGGCTGCTTGGTTCCCCACCTGACCCGGTTGGCCGCTTCACCATGCGGGAAGGCCCGTCAGGTCAGATTGTAAGGGACGGATGGTTAGTCTAGATCAAGCGACCATGGCGTTTTTTGCCAGGCCAAGCTTTCCTCATTGAGCAAATAAGCCGATTGCGGGTAAGTCTGGATCCAGTCTTCAGATAATGCCAGGATAAATCGGAAGGTGTTTTTAGGATCCTGTCGCAAGCTAAGTCCACTGAGGTCTGGATCACGTCGGGCATGACACAGGGCTACAGCCAAACGCAGCACCATCAATTGCTGCATGAACATGGCATCGCTAAAGGTGGTTTCAAGCTTGCGCAACTTGCCGCGATGCCCCAACACCAACAGGCTCAGTTTGTGCAGTTCAGTCAGTGCAAAACCCATGGCATCGGTATTGTCGAGAATATAAGCACCATGTTTGTGACTGTCACTGTGCGAAATGTGGCTGCCAATTTCATGAAGTTGCGCCGCCCATGTGAGTTTGCGGCTGATGCGCTCGTCCACAGTGCCTTGGGTAATTTGTTTGAACAGCGCATTGGCGGTCTGGCCGACACGCTTGCCGTGCGCTGCTTCTGCGCCAAATTTGGCGGCCAAACGTGCGACAGAGTGGTCACGCAAATCGCTGTGTTGTTGGCTGTTGCCCAGCATGTCTTGCAAAAGTCCGTGACGTAAACCACCGCTGGCCTGCTCCAGACGTTGAATGCCAAGCAAGTCAAACAACGCTCGCAGCACGCTTAAACCACCACCAATGATGGCTTTTCTGTCATCTCGCATTCCTGCAAGTTTCAGTCGGTCTGCATTTTGAGCCGATAAAAGTTTTTCCAAAAGCCAGTCCAGGCCTTCCTGACTGACTGATCCTGCAGGCCAACCTGACGCTACGAGGACATCGGCGACGGCATTGATGGTGCCTGCAGAGCCGTAAGCCACATCCCACTGGTCAGGGGCGTAAAGCACCAAAGCTTCATCAAGTACTGCCTTGGCGGCAATTTCGGCGATTTGAAAAGAGCGCTTGGTGAATTGGTTTTCAGGAAAATACCTCATTGACCAAGCAATACTTCCCACCCGGTAAGACTCCATTTCTATGGGTTCTCGCCCCTGTCCGAGAATCAGCTCGGTTGAACGCCCGCCAATGTCAATCACCAAGCGGCGTTCCTGCGTATTGGGTAACGCTTGGGCGACTCCCTGGTAGATCAGTCGTGCTTCTTCCCGTCCAGAAATGACATCTATCTGAAACCCCAGTTTTTGCATGCCAGGACCCAAAAAATCATCACGATTTCGGGCTTCACGCAGGGTTTGCGTGGCCACGGCGCACACCTCGTTTTCAGCAAATCCAGCCAAACGTTCGCCAAAACGGGCAAGGCAATCCCAACCTCGTTGCATGGCTTGCGCAGTCAAGTTACGGCTGTCGTCAAGTCCATTGCCTTGCCTTACGGTTTCCTTGAGGTATTCTGTGCGGTAAAACTGACCGTGTTCAATGCGCCCAATTTCCAGTCGAAAGCTGTTTGAGCCTAAGTCAACGGCGGCCAGACGCGTGGTGTTTTGCATGGTAATGGGTATGTCTTTCAGTGTTGCCAGCATAGCATTCCAACTCTAAGGAACTGTTCGAAGATTGTGTTTTGATGTGAATTTTTGTGCGCATCTGATGGCAGGGTGACAATTTTAAAACCTCGAATGTTTGTCACATAGATGTCACATTAATGTCTTAAATTAGCGCTTGTTGAACCCATAACGGTTCTCCACCGATTTATTCATTAAAGGATTCCATATGACAACCCGTGCGTTCAAATCCATCATGGCGACCACAGCCGTCGCATTCTTTGGTATTGCAGCGTTGAGCCAGGTGGCCAATGCTCAAGGCATTACTGGTGCGGGAGCCTCTTTCCCTGCGCCCATCTATGCCAAGTGGGCTGCTGAGTACAACAAAGTAACGGGTGTGAAGGTGAATTACCAGTCCGTAGGTTCGGGTGCTGGGATCAAGCAAATTGATTCCAAAACAGTTGATTTTGGTGCTTCCGACATGCCTTTGACGGATGAAGTTTTGGCTAAAAAAGGCCAATTTCAGTTTCCCACAGTGATTGGTGGCACCGTTCCCGTGATCAACATCAAAGGTATTGCACCGGGCCAAATGAAGCTCGACGGTCAAGTGTTGGGAGACATTTACCTTGGCAAAATTACCAAGTGGAACGATGCGGCTATCAAGGCTTTGAACCCTGGTTTGGCTTTGCCAGATGCTGACATTGCGCCGGTGCGCCGTGCGGATGGTTCAGGTACTACTTTTAATTTCACCAATTACCTGAGCCGTGTTCATCCTGAATGGAAGACTAAAGTGGGTGAGGGCACAGCGGTGAATTGGCCGGTGGGTGCTGGTGGCAAAGGTAACGAAGGTGTGGCTTCATTCGTCAATCGCTTGCCGAATTCGATTGGTTATGTCGAGTATTCCTATGTCAAGCAAAACAAGATGACCTACACCCAGATGAAAAACAAAGATGGTGTGTTTGTTTCCCCCAGTGAAGAAGCCTTCAAGGCTGCGGCGGCTGGTGCAGACTGGAACAAGTCGTTCTACCAGCTCATAACCGATCAACCTGGCAAGGGGACTTGGCCCATTTCTACCGCAACATTTATCTTGATGCACTTGCAGCAAGACAAACCGGCTCAAGCCACAGAGACCTTCAAGTTCTTTACCTGGGCATTCAAGAGCGGCGATCAACTGGCTTCCAGTCTGGACTATGTGGCTTTGCCTGACAGCGTGATTGCCAGCATTGAAAAATCCTGGGGCAATGTCAAGGACACTGCAGGCAAGCCTGTTGCGTTGAAATAAATCGCCTGTTCGGGGCTTGTTGAGTAACCAGGAAAACTTGTGATGTCTACTACACTTTCAGCTAGGGAAATGACGTTGAATTCATCTGAAACATCTGCCGGACGTGTTATGCCACAAGCTTCAATTACCAAACGAGTCCCATCTGCCCCATGGGCTGATCGTGTTTTTGCCTGGCTTGCCAAAGGTGCGGCACTTTTTACCCTGGGCTTGTTGATTGCCATTTTGGCCTCGCTCACACTGGGAGCCTGGCCGGCTATTGAGAAATATGGTCTGGGTTTTTTAACCACTGCCACTTGGGATCCGGTCAAAGAGGAGTTCGGTGGTCTGGTGATGATTTACGGCACCTTGATGACTTCAGTCATCGCTTTGGTGATTGCGGTGCCAGTCAGTTTTGGCATTGCTATTTTTTTGACCGAATTGTCGCCCGCTTGGTTGAAACGCCCTTTGGGCACGGCCATTGAGTTGTTGGCGGCGATTCCTTCCATTGTGTACGGTATGTGGGGCTTGCTGGTGTTTGGTCCGATTTTGGCCACTTATGTTCAGCAACCTTTGCAAAAGTTGTTCAAGGGTGTGCCTTACTTGGAAGCCTTGTTTTCTGGCCCACCGGTGGGGATAGGAATTTTGTCAGCAGGGGTGATTCTGGCCATCATGATCATCCCGTTTATTGCCGCTGTGATGCGCGATGTGTTTGAAGTGACTCCCACTCTGCTCAAAGAGTCGGCCTATGGTTTGGGGGCGACCACCTGGGAAGTGGTCTCTACGGTGGTGTTGCCGTACACCAAGGCTGGGGTGATCGGTGGCATCATGCTCGGTCTGGGACGTGCTATCGGCGAGACCATGGCGGTGACGTTTGTCATTGGCAACTTCAATCAGCTTGACTCGTTAAGTTTGTTTCAGGCTGCCAACAGCATTACTTCTGCATTGGCCAACGAATTTGCCGAGGCTGGAGAAGGTTTGCATCAGGCCTCTTTGATGTACCTTGGTTTGGTCTTGTTTTTTATCACGTTTGTGGTGTTGTCTTTGTCCAAATTGCTGCTGAATCAATTGAAAAAAGGTGAGGGCACAAAATCATGAGTACCGGAGAAATTTTGTTGCGCGAACAGCGTTATGCGCAGCGCAAGCGTATTAACCAGTTGGCCCTGTTGTTGTCTTTGTCGGCCATGGTGTTCGGCTTGTTTTGGTTGTTCTGGATTTTATTTGAGACAGTTCGTCTGGGATTTGCCGGCTTGACACTTTCGGCATTCACTGAAATGACACCCGCCCCCAACGATGCAGGGGGGTTGGCCAATGCCATTTATGGGTCGTTCCTGATGGTGTTTTTGGCTACTTTCGTTGGCACTCCGATTGGTGTAATGGCCGGAATTTACCTGGCAGAGTTTGAGCCTAAAAGCTGGTTGGCTGCACTGACACGTTTTGTGAATGATATTTTGTTGTCTGCGCCATCCATTGTGATTGGTCTGTTTGTCTATGCTGTGGTGGTGACTCGGTTTAAAACGTTTTCTGCTTATGCAGGTATTGCAGCGCTGGCCTTGATTGTGATTCCGGTAGTGATTCGGACTACAGAGAATATGCTTCAACTGGTACCTTCTGGTTTACGCGAAGCAGCATATGCACTGGGAACCCCCAAATGGAAGGTGATCATGAGTATCACCATGCGTTGTGCTCGTGCTGGTGTGATTACTGGGATTTTGTTGGCGGTTGCCCGCATTGCGGGTGAAACAGCGCCACTGCTGTTCACGGCCTTAAGCAACCAGTTCTGGACTTCCAACCTGGGTGAGCCCATGGCAAGTTTGCCTGTGACCATCTTTAAATTTGCAATGAGTCCTTATGAAAACTGGCAACAGTTGGCTTGGGCAGGTGTGTTCCTGATCACATTGGCGGTACTGGCACTGAATGTGCTGGCACGGGTTTTGACCCGCACCAAAGTTTGAAAAATCGAAACGAATAGAAAAGGTTGCAAATGACTGCTGCAGACACCATTGAAAAAAATGCACCATCGAAAATCAAGGTCAACAACCTGGATTTTTATTATGGCAATTTCCATGCATTAAAAGGTATTAACCTCGAAATTCCCGAAAACAAGGTTACAGCGTTTATCGGTCCTTCGGGATGTGGCAAATCTACCTTGTTGCGGGTATTTAACCGCATGTTTGAGTTGTATCCAGAGCAGCGTGCGCAGGGAGAGGTGATTCTGGATGGCGAGAATTTGTTAACAAGCAAACAAGATGTGGCACTGCTGCGTGCCAAGGTCGGTATGGTCTTCCAGAAGCCGACTCCATTCCCAATGTCGATATTTGACAATATTGCATTTGGTGTGAAGTTGTTTGAAAAGTTGAACACATCTGACATGGAAGAGCGTGTCGAGTGGGCTTTGCGTAAAGCAGCTTTGTGGACTGAGGTCAAAGACAAACTCAAGCAAAGTGGTTCAAGTTTGTCCGGTGGGCAGCAGCAACGCTTGTGTATTGCCCGTGGCATTGCGATCAAGCCTGAAGTCTTGTTGTTGGATGAGCCCTGTTCAGCGCTTGACCCGATTTCCACCGCCAAAGTCGAAGAGTTGATCATTGAACTTAAAGCGGATTACACCGTTGTGATTGTGACCCACAACATGCAACAGGCTGCTCGCTGTAGTGATTACACGGCCTACATGTACCTGGGTGACTTGATTGAGTTTGGGGCAACCGAGCAAATTTTCTTTAAACCAAATCGCCAGGAAACAGAAGATTACATCACCGGTAGGTTTGGTTGATGTATGTATCTGCTTTCTCTGTTGTTTTGTTTTGATCCAGAGTTCATTGAAGGAACCAGCGTATGACTGAAAAACATCTCTCTTCCCAGTTCGACAGCGAGCTAGGTTCAGTTTCTTCCCGCGTCATGGAGATGGGTGGGCTGGTGGAGTCACAAATTCGCCAAGCCGTTTATGCATTGTCGCAATTCAACATAGAGGTTGCCAATGAAGTCACCTCCACGGAGAACAAAGTCAATGCCATGGAGGTGGAAATAGACCGTGAACTCTCCAGCATCATTGCCAGACGCCAGCCTACAGCCCGTGACCTGCGCCTGTTGATCGCCATCTCTAAAGCTACTGCCAATCTGGAGCGTGTGGGGGACGAAGCGGCAAAAATAGCTCGTATGGTGCGATCCATCATTGAAAGCGGTGCAACACGTTCTTTACCTGCCATGGAACTGCGTGTTGCCGCTGACCTGGCCTCTGGACTATTGAGAAAAGCCCTGGATGCCTTTGCCCGGCTTGATACGGCCACGGCCCTGGCTATCTTGAAGGAAGACGACCTTATTGACCAGGAGTTTGATGGATTCGTTCGCAAACTCATTACCTACATGATGGAAGATCCTCGGATGATTTCTCCCAGTCTGGACTTGTTGTTTTTGGCCAAAGCGATTGAGCGTATTGGTGACCATGCGAAAAACATCGCAGAGCTGATCATCTACATCGTCAAAGGAGCGGATGTACGCCATACGTCCATGGAGCAAATCGAGTCGGTGGTGAAATGAGGCGCATGCCAGGTGTTCTGATTGTTGAAGACGAGCCAGCAATTGCAGAACTGATTTCAGTCAATCTGAAGCACAGTGGTTTTCGTCCGGTTTGGGCAATGGATGGCGCGACGGCACAAGCAGAGCTTGATGATGTTTTGCCTGATGTCATTTTGCTCGACTGGATGTTGCCAGGTGAGAGTGGCCTGATGCTGGCGAAACGCTGGCGAGCACATCCGCGAACCAAATCGGTGCCGATCATCATGTTGACGGCCCGTGGTGATGAAGTGGATCGAGTGGCAGGTTTGGACGCAGGTGCAGATGATTACATGGCTAAACCGTTTTCAACCAAGGAGCTGCTCGCTCGCATTCGCGCCGTGTTGCGCAGGCGAGCTCCAGAGCAAGATGCAAGTGTGGTCACAATAGGCGATTTGAGTCTGGACCCAAGTACATATCGAGTGACGTATCGTGCTGAACCACTGAAACTTGGTCCAACCGAATTCAAGTTGCTGCATTATCTGATGACACATGCCGAGCGGGTTCATAGTCGCTCGCAACTGCTGTCAAGCGTTTACGTGAGGCTTTGGGTTTGGCGGGACAAATGGTGGATACCGTGCGTGGTGCTGGTTATCGGTTGACCATTCAACCCATGGCATTGAAGCAGGCATAAATACTGGGCGCATCTTGAGTCGATTCATTTCTCTGGCCGTCCATTTGTTTATTGGCGGAGTTGCAGGGCTTGCTGCAAACCATTTTTGGCCGAACAACCATGCGGTTGCCTTGGCGATTTCTATGGCAGCTTTGCTCTGGCTGGTGTCAGACAGCTTGAAGCTCATCCAGCTTTTGCGCTGGTTGCAGCTTGATTCTTCGTCTGAAGCTGGCCCCACTTCAGGTTTATGGGGGGAAGTCACCACCCGCGTCCGGCGAATGCTGCGTGATCGGGAGCGCAAAGGGCAGGAGTACAAGACCCGTTTGCAGGATTTTTTATCGGCCTTGCAGGTGTCGCCCAATGGCGTGATGATGCTTGATGGTGAATCGCACATCGAGTGGTGCAACCAGACCTCTGCGACACATTTTGGTTTGGATGTTCAACGTGATCTTGATCAGGCCATTGGCAATTTGGTGCGCGACCCCGGTTTTACGGCTTATTTGTCGCGTGGTGAATACCAAAAAAGTTTGACGATGACTGGGAGGGAAAGTACCCCCTCCAGACCGGTGACACTGTCTGTTCAGATCCATCCCTATGGGCGTGGTCGAAAACTGCTGCTGTCGCGTGATGTCACCACATTGGAGCAGGCGGAG
>VIKI01000094.1 GCA_008080595.1 Comamonadaceae bacterium | reverse complement strand
TCACCTCAATCACCTACCAATTTTCAAACCTCACGCAGTTCGTAGTTGAACTCGCCATTAAATAGCTACTTGCGCTTGTTGTATAAGCGCTAGAGGCCAAAATGCCATCTAACCGAATGGAAGAAAACAGGGGCAGCAAAACACAGGGAGTCAATCCGGTCCAGCATGCCACCGGCCCCGGTGGTGCTTTTGCCCGCGCCCTTCCAGATGGGAATGCCACGGTCACGCTTGAGGGCCTTCATCACCAGGTGGCCCATCGACCCGGCGGCACAGGCAACGAAGCCCAGCGCAAAAGCCTGCCCCGGCACAAAGGGTGTGATGCCGGCCAGCAACGCACCCAGCACGCTGCCCGCAGCCATGCCGCAGCTCCAGCTGTACCAGGTGAAGGTTTGGCTGATCTGTGGAGCCACCAGCCGGTGTTGGCGTTGGCGTGCCACCAGGTGTTGGGTGACCATGCAGGTTTGCACCACCAGCACCAGAAACAGCACCAGAAAGGCGTTTTTCTTGTCGTAGTGGGGGAAATCCAGCAGCATCAGCGCGGGCACGTGGCTCATGCCGTAAATACACACCATGATGCCCCATTGCAGTTTGGCGTTGCGCTCCAGAAAGCGGGTCGGGTCATTGGCCAGGGCACTGGCTACCGGCAGGGCCAAAAACACATAGACCGGAATGAACACGGTGAACAGGTTGAAGTGCTCCGTGCCCACCAGCACATACTGAAGCGGCAGCACGCCAAAAAACGCCAGCACCAGGCTGCGGTGGTCACCCTGACGGGTCGGTGACAGGGTCAAAAATTCGCGCAGGGCAAAAAATGAGCCCAGCGCAAACAGCACCAGCCGGATGACATCCCCCGACAGCCAAGCCACCCAGAAGACAAAGATCATCATCCAGCTGATGCGCAGCAGGCTGTTGAGGTCAAGCAGCCGGGTGTCGTGGGATTGCTGCGCCAGCGGGTCATCATGCTCGCGCATGGAGAGCAAAAACAAACCCAGTGTGGCCAACATCAGCAGCCCGAAGACGATGATGAACATGACCCCAACTTGTTGTGTGGCGCTCAGGTTTTTCAGGGCTTGGTACATGGACGTGATGCCGTTAAATATCGCGCAAGGCCACCACGGCATCACGCGCCCGGGTCAGAAAAGCTTGGCGTTCCTCGCCCGCCTGCACCTGCAAGGGGGCCCCAAAAGTGACCGAGCACAGCACTGGCACGGGAACCACTTCGCCCTTGGGCATGACCCGCTGCACATTGGCAATCCAGGCCGGAATGAGCTCAATCTGCGGGAATTTGCAGGCCAGGTTGTACAAACCGGCCTTGAAGGCTTGTGGCTCCTCCTGATGCCCCCGCGTGCCCTCGGGAAACAAGATCAGCGAGTCACCCGCCTGCAAGGCTTCGATCAGCGGCTCCAGCGGGTCTTCTTGCGCGTTGCGGTCACGCGAGACATAAATCACATTGAACACAGCGCTGGTGAGCCAGTGTTTGAACGGCGTTCGGGTCCAGTAATCGCGTGCCGCCACGGCGCGGGTGCCATGGCGCAATTCCTTGGGCAGCGCGGCCCAGATCATCACCAGATCGGCATGGCTCTGGTGGTTGGCAAAGTAAATGCGCTGCTCGGCTTTGGGCGGGCAGCCCCACCAGCGCGCCTGCGAACCGGTGAGCACCCGGATCAGCCCCAGCAAAAACAGGCTGACCGCTTGTGCCGCGGCGGGCGAGACCCAGGCTTTCAGCTGCGATTTCAAGCGGATAAGCGTCATGGCAGTTCTACGCCTTCCATGCGGCGCTCAATCACGGCGGCGCGGCCCGCCACGTAGCTGGAATTGGGCAGTTTTTCAAAGTATTTAGGCCGGGGCAGCATCACGGCCAATCGGGCCGCTTCATAGGGGCTGAGTTGCGCCGCCGGTTTGCGAAAGTAATGCTGGGCTGCAGCTTCGGCCCCAAACACCCCTTCGCCCCATTCCACGCTGTTGAGGTAAATCTCCAGGATGCGTTGTTTGCCCAGAAGGCTTTCCAGCAGCAGGGTCAGTACAAATTCCTGGCCTTTGCGCAACAGCGTGCGTTCCCCCGATAAGAACAGGTTTTTGGTGGTTGTTTTGCCTGGATTCTTGCTGGCGTTTCTGGCCTGCTGGGCCTGGAGTGCAGCTTGGGCTTTGGCTGCCTGTTCCTCTGCCTTGGCATTTTTTTGCCAGGCTTTCTCCAAGGCGTTCCAGTCCACACCGTCGTGGTTGGCAAAACCATCGTCTTCGCTGGCGATCACCGCACGCTTGAGGTGGTTGGAGATTTGGCTGTAGGGTGTCCACTGCTGACGCCAGCGCAGGCTGCCTTTTTCGGTGGCCACGCGCCAGGCTTCCGAGCGTTCAAAGGCGGTGGATTGCGGGTCAACGACCAGCATGGTGGCAATGCGCACCCCAAAAAACAGCTGCAATAAGAAGGTGGCCAGAATCAGCAGGCCAAGCCAGCGCAGCACCGGTCTCATGGGGTCAACCCAATACCTTGCGTAATTCAGCCAGCACTTGGCCTGAGGGCGGACGCACACCGCGCCAGATCAGAAAAGCCTCAGCCGCCTGTTCCACCAGCATGCCCAGGCCATCGCGCGGGACGGCATCGTGGGCTTTGGCCCAATCCATGAAGCCCTGGGCACCGGGGCCATACATCATGTCGTAAGCCAGCGCACCAGGCTTCAGCACGTGTTCACCCACTGGGACACCGGCACCGCTCAGGCTGCTCGCCGTGCCGTTGATGATCACATCATAATCAGCCTCTATCGCTTGTAAATCATGCGCTACCAGCTCTGTATTTTGTAGCTTTGCAAGGGCTTGATGGCGTTCCACCAAAGTGCTTGCCTTGTGCAGGGTGCGGTTGGCCACGCTGATGTGGGCGGGCTGCGCGTTGATCAGCGGCCCGAGCACGCCAGCGGCCGCGCCACCGGCCCCCAGCAGCAACACGCGCAGGCCTTTGAGCGGCAAGCCGGCATTGCGCTCGATGTCATCCACCAGTCCGATGCCATCGGTGTTGTCGGCCAGGATGTGACCGTCTTCAAAAGTCAACACGTTGCAGGCTTGCGCCAACAGGGCGCGTTCGCTGGTTCGGGTGGCCAGTGCTGCGGCTTCAAACTTGAAGGGTACGGTGATGTTGCAGCCGCGTCCGCCCTCGGCCATGAAGGCGTGTACGCTGCGGTCAAAGTGATCCATCGGGATCTCACGCTTGTCATAAAACACGGGTTCGCCGGTCAGTTCGGCAAAGCGGGTGTGAATCCAGGGTGAGCGGCTGTGGGCAATGGGGTTACCCATCACGCAGTAGTGATCAAGAGTCATGGCTGGGCGGCTGGTTTATTTGTTGCTGAGTTTGGTTTCAAGCGTGTCGTCGCGGGTGAATTTGAAGCGCGACACCACGGCAATCTGATCGGCTTGCTGACGCATGGCTTTGCTGAATTTGCCATAGGGGCCCGCATTGCGGGCAATGGCGCGGGCGCGACGATCAAGCGCCGGGTTGCCCGAGCTTTGCACAATTTCGGTGGAAAGCACCTGGCCATCATGGTTGATGTTGACGATCATGGTCAGCTCGCCATAGAGTTTTTGGCCGCCTTGGCTCGGAAAGTTTTCAGTGCCACGGTTTTCAATGGCGCGGCGCAGTTTGTCGTAATACACGGCGTAGACGGCTTCGCGGGTGGCTGGGCTGATGTAGCGTTTTTTCGGCTTGGCATTTTCCTGGTTGATGCGCCGCTCAATCTCGGCCAGCAATTTGATCAACTGGCGGCGTTTTTCTTCACGCTCCACTTGTTCGGGTGTGGGGTTGGTCTGGCGTGGTTCGGGCGGTGGCATGCTGGCGAGCAGGTTTTTGACTTGGGCCAGCATCAGGCTTTGTCGTTCTTGCAGGTCGCGCAACTGGCGTTCCTGGTCTTGTGCACTGTTTTCGCCATTCAGGTCGACCAGCGCCGGGGGCAATGGGCTGGTGGCACGTCCACTGTCAGCCTCGCCACCACCCGCCAGGTTGGCCTGGGCAATGGCCTGGGCTTTGTCGGGAGGTTCGTTGGTTTGGGTGTTGACCAACACCACCTCCAGCGGGGTGTCCTGAAACACCCGGTTGAAGGCTCGTTGGTTTCGCTGACATCCACCGCAATGGCAATCGGACCCGCTACGGTGTCGTCGTCTTGCTCGTCTTCAGCGTCAAAATTTTCCGGTTCGGTATCCAACCGCTCCAGCACCGTGCCATGGATGTCGAGTGACACCAGGTCAATGTCACCCAGCTTGACCCGCACCCGTGCACCGCGCGGCAGGTTTTGCGCCCCCATCACCGGCAACACCAGCGGCAAGTGGTCGGCCCGCACCAGGTTGTCTTTGAACAGCGTGGCTTCGATCTCGGTGATCACGTTTTGCTGCACGTATTGGAGGGTCCAGAAGCGTTCGATGGCATTTTGGTAGCCGTTGTAGGCGCTGTAGGCCCCGTCAAAGCTGGAGATGATGGAAAACAGTTCGGCATCTTTGGGCTTGAACGGTGCGGCCAGCGCGGCGGTTTTGCCGTGGCGGGCGCAGGCAATGATTTGCCATTGGTTGACCAAGTCGACATAACGGCGCAGCGGCGAACTGCTCCAGGCATAGCTTTTGACACCAATGCCGGCGTGCGGTTGGGCTTTTGTGCCCATGCGCACCTTCACGCCGGGGGCCATGCTGGCCTGGCTGCGGTAAATGCCGGGCACACCCAGCTCCGCCATCCAGCTGCCCCAGGTGCTGTTGGCCAGGATCATGGCCTCGGAGACAATCAAGTCCAACGGTGCGCCGCGCTGGCGCACACTGATCTGGACTTGTTCGCTTCCGGTGGGCTCGCGCCCATCGTTGCCGACCAGTCTGAAGTTGTAGTCAGGCCGGTTGAAGTTTTCGGGCTTGCCGCGCACCACTTCGCGCTTGGCTTTCAGGTCATTTGCTAATTTGTATAAAAATGAGAGCTGCTCACGCTTGTGTTGCAAGGGTTGTGGGTCAATTTCATGCTTGAAAGTGGGGTCGGTCAGCCAATCTAGCGTGACCACGCTATCGAGCTGGTCATGGCGCAAGTTGGCCCCAATGTGCACCCGTTCGAGCTTGGTTTCAGAAGCCTTGATTTCCAGCGTGGCTTCATCCAGTGTGACGTAGAGTGAGACTGCAGGGCAGTCGCGTCCCTCTTGCAAGGTGTAGTTTTGCACCACCTCATCGGGCAGCATGGTCAGCTTGTAGCCCGGCATGTAGACGGTCGACAGGCGAGCCCGGCCCACATGGTCGACCGCGCTGCCAGGCGCAATCGCCAAGGCTGGGGCGGCGATGTGAATCCCCACCACCACCGTGCCGCTGCCCAGGCCTTGCACAGACAGGGCATCGTCAATCTCGGTGGTGGCCGAGTCGTCAATCGAAAACGCACGGGCCGCAGACAGTGGCAGCGCATCGGTGATAAGGGGGGCCTCCAGCTTGGGGAAACCCGTACCCTTGGGGAAGTTTTCCAGCAGAAAACGCTTCCAGTGGAACTGGTAGGGCGAATCAATCGCCCCGGCTTTGATCAGCAAGTCCAATGGCCCCAGGTGGGTGGCACGCGAGGCCTCCACCACCGCCTTGTATTCGGGCGCGTTTTTGTCGGGCTTGAAGAGAATTTTGTAGAGCTGGTCGCGAATCGGCTGCGGGCACACGCCATCGCTGAGTTCTTTCACCCAGGCTTCAATTTGCAACAGGATTTGTTTCTTCTTCTCGATGGCCGCCAGGGCCTGGGCCAGGATGTCGGCACTGGCTTTGCGAAAGCGGCCTTTGCCGGCGCGGCGAAAGTAGTGGGGTGATTGGTACAGCGCAAACAGCATGCCGGCCTGTTCGGCAAGAGAGGCTTGGGCTGAAAAATAGTCACGTGCCAGGTCGCTGAAGCCAAACTCGTCGTCCGAGGCAAATTCCCAGGCCATGTCCAGTTCAATGGCTTGCGCCACGCTGGCGGCGGCCATCAGTTGGGCGGGTTCGGGTTTGTCAAACTTGAGCAGGATGTTGGCAGTCTTGACTTTGACACGTTTGCCGCTGTCGAGCTCAACCTGGGCCGAGGCATCGGTTTCCGACAGCGCACGGCCTGCCAGGAATTTGCCGGTTTCTTCAAATAGGATGTACATGGGCAGATTGTCCCACGGGTGATTTCATCACCGTTCAGCCAGTTCGGTTGAGCCCCAAAAAAAACGCGATGCAGGTTGTGAAACCCACATCGCGTTTGCTGTCGCGTGCTCTTGCGGTTGGCGCTTACCCGCTATGGCTTAACGCGGTTTTTTGATCGAGGCGACTGCAGCCGCACCATTTTTCAGGGCGGTATCCACAGCGGTTTCCATGGTGGCAGCCGCAGCTTTGAGGGTTTTGGCTACGCTAGCCAGTGTTTCAGGCGCTGGGTGGGTTTTTTCCAGCGCTTCGATGCTGGCCTGGAATTGTGCGACACCCAGAGCGGTCGCTTCTTTCAGATGCTTGGCGGCCAAGGTCATGCTGGATTCGGCAGAAGTTTTGATGGAATCAAAAGCTTCTTGTGGAGCTTTGCTGCTTTTCAGCGTTTCCATGCTTTCAGCCACGGCAGCTTGTGCGGCTTTGGCTTGGTTTTGGGCCAGATCACCCCAGGCTTTCAGGTTGTCCATCATGGGTTTGACAGCTTCCTGCGCGGCAGCCGGGTTGAACTTGGCGGCATTTTCTTGCAGGGTTTTGGCGGCAGCTTCGAAGGGGGTGTTTTTGAACATGGGGAATCTTTGTAAAAATGTTGCGGTGCAGCAATTATGGATCAATTGTGCCTGGCTAGGTGAATTAATTGTTCGGAGCCCTCAGTTGAGGCTTGGGTAACGATAGGCGTACTGCTGGAATCAGAAAGCAAAAAAGCCTCAATGGATGAGGCTTTAAAGGGTATTGATTACCTTGAATTATTGGTCGGAATGAGAGGATTCGAACCTCCGACCCCTTCGTCCCGAACGAAGTGCGCTACCAGGCTGCGCTACATTCCGATGCGCTTGAAAGTCAGGACTGACGCTCAAGCAACTGAGTCGCCAATTGTAGCAAACACTCGGTATATTCGTTGTCTGGCAATTGCTGGGCGGCGGCGATGGCGCGGCGGGCCTCACTTGCGGCGGCCGCGCGAGCCACCGTCAGCGCCCCTGTTGCGGACACAATCGCCACCACCTGGTCAATCAGGTCGAGGCGGCCAGTTTCAATAGCGGTCTGGATCAACTCGCGTTCGCTGGTACTGCCACGCTGCATGGCGGCAATCAGTGGGAGTGTGGTTTTGCCTTCGCGCAGGTCGTCGCCCAGGTTTTTGCCCATCACGGCGGTATCGCCGGTGTAGTCCAGCACATCGTCAATCACCTGGAAGGCTGTGCCCAGAGCTTGGCCGTAATCGGCACAGGCGGACTCCATTTGTGGGCTTGCGCTGGCCAGAATAGCCCCCACGCGGGCGCTGGCTTCAAATAATTTAGCAGTTTTGGAGCGAATCACCTGCAGGTAGCCAGCTTCATCCAGCGCCGCGTTGTGCATGTTCATCAATTGCATCACTTCGCCTTCGGCAATGATGTTGGTGGCATCGGCCAGCACTTCCATGATGCGCATGCTCTGCGCATCCACCATCATTTGAAAAGCACGCGAATACAAAAAGTCACCCACCAGCACACTGGCGGGGTTGCCGAAGGTTTCATTGGCTGTGGCATTGCCTCGGCGCATGGAAGAGTCGTCCACCACGTCGTCGTGCAGCAGGGTGGCGGTATGGATGAATTCCACCACAGCAGCCAAATTAAAGCGCTGGATGCCCTTGAAGCCCAATGCGCCGCACATCAGTAGCAGCAGGGCGGGGCGAAGGCGCTTGCCACCCGCAGAAATGATGTAGCGTGAAACTTGACCCACCAATGGCACGCCAGAGTCAAGCCGCTGGGCAATGACCTGATCTACTTCGCGCATGTCCTGCGCAATGAGGGCCATGGGGCTAGAGGGAGGAGTGTTTTTGGCGTGCAAGTCAGTAGCCCGGTTAGTTGCCCGCATTATAGAAAATATGTGGGTGCTGGTTAGGTGGGGGCTGCGAAAAAATTGCCAACCAAACTGACTTGTGTGATAATCACGGGCTCTGCGAAAATTCGTTTGCGGAGCATTTTTAAGAGGTTATTATGTACGCGGTCATAAAAACTGGTGGCAAACAATACAGAGTTGCTACTGGCGAAAAAATTAAAGTAGAACAGATTGCTGCGGATGTAGGCCAAGAAATTGTGATCGACCAGGTTCTGGCAGTCGGTAGCGGCGCAGAGTTGAAGGTTGGCACACCCTTGGTATCCGGTGCATCTGTGAGCGTCACGGTCGTGACGCATGGCAAACACGACAAGGTCAGCATTTTCAAAATGCGCCGTCGTAAGCACTATCAAAAACGCCAAGGTCATCGTCAGCAGTTCACCGAACTGTTGATCGGCGCGATTACTGCATAAGGAGCAAGAGTCATGGCACATAAAAAAGGCGGCGGCTCGACGCGAAATGGGCGCGATTCCAAGCCCAAAATGCTCGGTGTGAAGATGTACGGCGGCCAACTGATCAGCGCTGGCGCGATCATTGTTCGTCAACGTGGTACCCAGTTCCACCCCGGCGTGAATGTCGGTATCGGCAAAGACCACACCTTGTTTGCATTGACAGAAGGCCATGTGTCTTTTGCCACCAAAGGCGCTCTCAACCGCCAAACTGTGAGTGTGACCCCCGTTTAACGGTTGGGTTTCTCCCACTCAAGACCCTGCGCTTGACGCGGGGTTTTTCATTTTTGAAACCTTGAGGGACAGACCCAGAGTGTCACGCAGTGAACTTGGCTCTGTACCCAACTGATTAAACCATCATGAAATTCGTTGACGAAGCCTACATTGATGTCTCCGCAGGAGATGGCGGCGCTGGCTGCGTCTCGTTTCGGCATGAAAAATACAAAGAGTTCGGTGGCCCCAATGGCGGCGACGGTGGCCGTGGCGGCCATGTCTTTGCTGTGGCCGACGAAAACCTGAACACGCTGGTGGATTACCGCTTCTCGCGTCGTTATGACGCACAGCGTGGCCAGCATGGCATGGGCTCCGACATGTTTGGCGCGGCAGGTGACGATATCACGCTCAAAATGCCGGTGGGCACCATCATCACCGATGCCGAAACCGGCGAGGTGTTGTTTGAGTTGCTCAAACCCGGTGAGGTCATCACCATTGCCAAAGGCGGCGACGGTGGTTTTGGCAACCTGCGCTACAAGAGTGCCATCAACCGCGCCCCACGGCAAAAAACGCCGGGCTGGCCCGGTGAAAAACGCAATCTGAAATTAGAGCTGAAGGTGCTCGCTGATGTGGGCCTGCTGGGCATGCCCAATGCGGGTAAATCGACGCTGATCACGGCCATTTCCAATGCCCGTCCGCGGATTGCCGATTACCCGTTTACCACCTTGCACCCCAATCTGGGCGTGGTTCGCGTTGGGCCGGAGCAAAGTTTTGTGGTGGCCGATTTGCCGGGTTTGATCGAAGGCGCATCGGATGGTGCGGGCTTGGGCCATCAGTTTTTGCGCCATTTGCAGCGCACCCGCTTGCTGCTGCACGTGATTGACATGGCCCCGTTTGACGAGGGTGTGGACACCGTGGCCCAAGCCAAGGCGATTGTCAATGAACTGAAAAAATACGATCCAGCGCTGTACAACAAGCCGCGCTGGCTGGTGCTGAATAAGCTCGACATGGTGCCGTTGGAAGAGCGAGAGGCCTTGGTCAAAGATTTTGTCAAACGCTTCAAATTCAAAGGCCCGGTGTTTGAAATTTCTGCGCTCACGCGCGAAGGTTGTGAGCCCTTGATCAAAACCGTGTTCAAGCACATCAGCGCCCAGCAAAAGCTGGAGCAAACCCCTGAGGTGGTTGACCCGCGTTTTGCTCCTGAAATTGATGCATCTTAATTGCTCTTAATTTTATAGCTGTTTGCGCTTGATTGACGGGCGCTAGAGGTCAATATGGCTCAAGAAAATGATTCTTCTGCATTGCGTGACGCACGCCGTGTGGTGGTTAAAGTGGGCTCCAGCTTGGTCACCAACGAAGGCCGCGGCTTGGACGAGGCTGCGATTGGCGAATGGTGTCGCCAGTTGGCGGTGCTGGTGGGCAGTGGGCGCGAGCTCATCATGGTCTCCAGCGGGGCCATTGCCGAAGGCATGAAGCGTTTGGGTTGGAGCAGCCGCCCGCATGAAATTCACGAATTACAGGCGGCCGCCGCTGTCGGGCAAATGGGCTTGGCGCAAATGTACGAGACCAAGCTGCGCGAAAACGGCTTGGGCAGTGCCCAAGTCTTGCTGACCCACGCCGACCTGGCCGACCGCGAACGTTATCTGAACGCCCGCTCAACCCTGCTCACCCTGCTCAAGCTGGGCGTGGTGCCGGTGATCAATGAAAACGACACCGTCGTTAATGACGAAATCAAATTTGGCGACAACGACACCTTGGGGGCCTTGGTGGCCAACCTGGTTGAGGCCGATGCGCTGGTCATCCTGACCGACCAAAAAGGGCTCTACACCGCCGACCCGCGTAAAGACCCGGCCGCCGAGTTTGTGCACCTGGCACAAGCCGGTGACCCGTTGCTGGAGGCCATGGCTGGCGGCGCGGGCAGCAGCCTTGGCCGGGGTGGCATGATCACCAAAATATTGGCGGCCAAACGCGCCGCAGGCTCAGGGGCTTCCACGGTGATTGCCTGGGGCCGGGAGCCCGATGCCCTGCTGCGCCTGAGCCGGGGCGAAGCCATTGGCACCCTGCTGGTGGCCCCCACCCAGAAAACCCAGGCCCGCAAACAATGGATGGTGGACCATCTGCAACTGCGTGGCTCCGTCACGGTCGATGATGGTGCGGTGGCCAAATTGCGCGGCGACGGCTCCAGCCTGCTGCCGATTGGCATGACGGCTGTGGAAGGTGATTTTTCACGCGGGGATGTGATTGCCATCCGTGACTCGGCGGGTGTCGAAATCGCCCGGGGTCTGGCCAACTATGCCAGTTCAGAGGCCCGGCTGATTTGCCGCAAACCTTCCAGTGCCTTTGAGGCCTTGCTCGGCTATTTGGCCGAACCGGAAATGGTGCATCGCGACAATCTGGTGCTGAGTCGCTGAAGGTGCCAAGCTTTAGCGCTTGAGCACCCTGATGAGATCCTGAGCAGTGCGGCCTGCCACGGTTCGCCCTTCACACACACCTTGCTGAACCAGTGCCATCGCATGTTTGGACGGCAGGTTGTCGCCCAAATCACGCCATTGAGGGTCTTTGACCACTGACCAAGCGCCACTGGAAGAGGCGCGTGCATAGGTTTTCACCTGACCTGTGGCACAGCGCAGGCCCTCAAACATGGCATTGACCGAGCCGCTGGCGTTTTGCGCCACCATCACATAACGCACGATACCGTCAGATGAGATGGAGAGTGTGGCCGGGTCAATGCCAAACTTCAAACTCACATAAGGCGGCATGGTGATCGGAATCAGATGATCTTTGCTGAAAGAGGGCGGCGCAGGCGCATCGGCCTCTTGCCAGTCAGGATCAAGCTCCGTGCCCCATGCACAGGGCGAAAAATTGGAGGTAATTACGCATGGTCATGTCCGTTTTGCGGATGGGGCTCGAAAGTCGCACCGGGCGGCAATTCAAAGCCAACATGCGGAATCTCGGCGCACATTTGATCCGAGTCCGCCGGGCGAATGCCCTGACGCAGAAACCGGTTGCGGTGATCGTTGCGCGGTACATAGCGTGACAATTCTGTGAGTGCTGTCACATACACCTCGCGTTTGAATTCCACCACGGCATCCAGCGGTACCCAGTAGTCGTTCCAGCGCCAGGCATCAAACTCGGGATGGTTGGTGGCACGTAAATTCAGATCCCAGTCGTGCCCCACCAATTGCAACAAGAACCAGATTTGTTTCTGGCCTTTGTAAAAACCACGCGAATCGCGGCGGATAAAACGGTCTGGCACCTCGTAGCGCAACCAGTCACGGGTGCGGGCCACAATGCGAACATGCTCGCGCTGCAGCCCAATTTCTTCGTGCAACTCCCGAATCATGGCCTGTTCCGGGGTCTCACCCCGGTCAATGCCACCCTGCGGAAATTGCCAGGAGTGCGTCCGAATACGCTTACCCCAAAACACCTGATTTTTCTGGTTGAGCAGGACGATGCCGACGTTGGGCCTAAAGCCGTCCCGGTCAAGCATAATCAAACCCCAAATTTTTAAATTGTGTTGATTATGCACAGCCCTTGCCGTGCATCAAGAGACAAAACCCTGACATCTCGCTGGATTCGTTCATGAAAGCCTCTCAATTCTTTATTTCCACCCTCAAAGAAGCCCCCGCCGATGCCGAAGTGGTCAGCCACAAGCTGATGATGCGTGCCGGCATGATCAAAAAACTGGGCGCTGGCATCTACACCCTGATGCCCATGGGCTTGCGGGTGGTCAACAAAGTCGAAGCCATCGTGCGCGAGGAAATGAACCGCGCCGGAGCGGTAGAACTCAGCATGCCGGTAGTTCAGCCTGCCGAACTTTGGCACGAAACCGGCCGGTTCGAGAAGATGGGCCCTGAAATGCTGCGTATCCAGGACCGCCATGCGCATCACTTTGTGATTCAGCCCACCAGCGAAGAAGTGGTCACTGACATCGCCCGTCAGGAAATTCGCAGTTACAAACAGTTGCCAAAAAATTTCTACCAGATCCAGACCAAATTCCGTGACGAACGCCGTCCACGCTTTGGTTTGATGCGTGGACGTGAGTTCATCATGAAAGACGCTTACAGCTTTGACCGCGACCAGGTGTCGGCCAAAGCCAGTTACCAGGTCATGGCCAAAGCCTACCGCCGCATTTTTGACCGCTTTGGCTTGAGCTACCGCGCCGTCGCTGCCGACAGCGGTGCGATTGGGGGTGATCTGAGCGAAGAATTCCAGGTGATTGCCGCCACCGGTGAAGATGCCATCGTCTACTGCCCGTGCAGCGACTACGCCGCCAACATGGAAAAAGCCGAAGCCCTGGCCCCCGCAGGCCCCCGCGCAGCCGCCACGCAAACCCTGACGAAAACCCCGACACCCGGCAAGAGTACCTGTGCCGATGTGGCGCAGTTGCTGGGCCTGCCTTTGGCGCAGACCGTCAAATCCCTGGTGCTGGCCACCGATACCCAGAACGAGCAGGGCGAAGTGGTCAAAACCCAGGTCTGGCTGCTGTTGTTGCGTGGTGACCATGACATGAATGAGGTCAAGGTCGGCAAGCTGCCGGGCCTGGGTACTTTCCGCTTTGCCAGCGTGCCCGAAATTGTGGAGCACTTCGGCTGTGAGCCAGGCTACCTGGGGCCGCTGAATCTGCTCAAGCCGGTCAAGCTGGTGGTGGATCGTGAAGTGGCGGTGATGAGCGACTGGGTCTGTGGCGCCAATGCGCTTGACTTCCACCTCACCGGGGTCAACTGGGGCCGCGACTTGCCCGAGCCCGAGCTGGTGGCCGACCTGCGCAACGTGGTGGCCGGTGATGCCTCGCCCGACGGACAAGGTGTGCTGGCGATTGAGCGCGGCATTGAAGTCGGCCACGTGTTTTATCTGGGCACCAAGTACAGCGAGGCCATGAAAGCCACTTTTCTGGATCAGAACGGCAAGCCCCAGTTCATGGAAATGGGCTGCTACGGCATCGGCATCACCCGCTTGCCGGCTGCCGCCATTGAGCAAAACCATGACGAGCGCGGCATCATCTGGCCGGACGCACTGGCTCCGTTCACCGTGGTGCTGTGCCCGATCAACGCCGAGCGCTCGCCTGAAGTCAAAGCCACGGCTGAGTCACTCTACGCCGAGCTGCTGGCCGCCGGTGTTGATGTGATCCTGGACGACCGGGGTGAACGCCCTGGCGCAATGTTTGCCGACTGGGAACTGATTGGTGTGCCGCACCGCGTCAACATCGGCGACCGCGCCCTGAAAGAAGGGCATGTGGAATACCAGCATCGCCGTGATGCGGCGGCCAGCGCCGTGCCAGTGGCTGACATCGTGGCCCAATTGCTGGCCAAGCTCAAAGTCTGAGATGGGGCGCACCCGGCGCTCTTTTTTATCTGATGTTTTAGGCCTCTCACCCTTGATGTTAGGGTGTGGACAGCTCTTTTTATCAGAGCATGCCTGGGCCGGGGCGCAGGTCGAAGAGCCGTTGATCGATTCAGTGCGAACCGCCTTGAGTTCGGCCATTGCCAACCATGCGCCACCGGTGCCGGAGTTTCCTGACACCGAGTCGCGGCTGGCCTACCTGCGCTGGCTCGGAGCCATGAGTGAGCGCCTGACCAAGAAAAAAACCGACTGGGTCACCCGCAAAGAATTCCTGCAAACCGTCTGGTACGAGTCCAAACGCGCCGGGCTGGATGTGTCACTGGTGCTGGGGTTGATCCAGGTGGAGAGCAATTTCCGCAAATATGCGGTCAGCAGCGTCGGCGCGCGCGGCTACATGCAGGTCATGCCGTTCTGGACGCGGGTGTTGGGTGATGGTGATGCGGGCAAACTGTTTCACATGCAGACCAACCTGCGTTTTGGTTGCGTGATTTTGCGGCATTACCTGGATCGGGAGCGCGGCGACCTGTTTCTGGCGCTGGGCCGCTACAACGGTTCACGTGGCAAGCCGCCCTACCCGAACGCGGTGTTTGCGGCGCAGAAAAACTGGACGTTCAACGCCTGAACTTGCCATCGATCGTGATGATCGACAGGTCAGCAAAGTCCAGCCCGGTGTGATTGGTTTTGTCGTAACTGATTTCCAGCCCGCCCAGGTCAAATTTGAGGTTGTCCAGGCTGGCCAGCAGTTTTTCGCGCGTGGGTTTCGGGCCACTGCGGCGCAGCGCCTCGACCAGCACCTTGGCCGAGGCAAACCCTTCCAGCATGGCCGGGCTGACCGACCCTACACCCTGCGCTTTGGCCAATTGGCTGGCTTCCTTGACCAGGGCGTAATTGAAGCTTTGCGGGAACACCTGGGTAACGATCACGCCGCGCCCCTGTTCGCCCAGCAGTTTGACAAAGCCTTCCGAGGCGTTGTTCGACAAGGTGATGAACTGCGCACCGCTGCCTGCGGCCTTGATCTGCTTGATGCCTTGCACCACCGCCGTGCCCGAGCCGATCACCATCACGGCTTGGGCTTCGGCCTTCACCACTTGCGGTGCAATGGCAGAAAAATCAGGCTTGCTGCGGTCAAACTTGGCCAGCAGCACGGGGGCCAATTTGATGATGGCCATGCCTTTTTGTGCGCCATTCAGTGCATCCGTGCCAAAACTGTCGTCCACATGCACCAGCGCAATCCGGGTGATGCCAATCGAACCCAGGTGGGTGATGGCTTTTTCGGCCTCGCGCTGGTAGGCGGCGCGCACATTGAACACATGCGGCTGGATCGGCTGGTGAAACACCATGGCCCCGGTGGACGGCCCAATCAGTGGCACGCCGTGTTGATCCAGCAGCGGCAAAATACCCTGGGTGTGCGGTGTGCCACGGGTCATGAACAAGGCCAGCACCTTGCGCTCTTCAATCAAGGTCTTGGCATGGGCCAGGGTCAGTTGGGTGTCAAACTTGTCGTCCAGGGTGATGACCTCGACCTTTTCGCCGTGAACCCCTCCTTTGGCGTTGACCGCGTCCAGGTAAAGCTTGGCCCCCTGCATGGATTCTTTCACCGTGGCCGCCACCGCACCGGTGACTCCCACGGTTTGCCCAATCAAAATCTCTGCCACAGCGTTGGTTTGCAGTAGGAAAAGCAGCCCCATAGCTGCCAAAGATGTCATCAATTTCATGCTTGTCTCCAGTTGATTTCAGTCTATCACCCGGCATTCGAGGTGTTGCAGGTGATATCCCTTACCCACACCTCTCATCGGTGCAATCCCTAGAATCTAGCGCCTCACCTTTTGGGAAGCCAGCATGTCACAGGGAACCATCCGCATTCGCGGCGCACGCCAACACAACCTTAAAAACCTCGACCTGGACATCCGCACCGGTGAGCTGACGGTGGTCACCGGCCCGAGTGGCTCGGGCAAGTCCAGCCTGGTGTTTGACACCTTGTTTGCCGAGGGCCAGCGCCGTTACGTGGAAACCTTCAGCGCCTACGCCCGCCAGTTTCTGGACCGCATGGACAAGCCCGCTGTCGACAAGGTGGAAGGTGTGCCACCGGCGATTGCCATCGACCAGACCAACCCGGTGCGCTCCAGCCGCTCCACCGTGGGCACCATGACCGAGTTGAACGACCATTTGAAGCTGTTGTTTGCCCGCGCCGGTCAGCTGTTTGACAAAGACACCGCACACGCCGTGCGGCATGACACACCCGAGACGATTTACGCCGACATCCAGGCCCGCGCCGGCCACACCGACCCGCGCCTGGCATTGACCTTTGCCGTGGAACTGCCTGCCAGCGCCACGCCGGAGGAGGTCGAGCAATGGCTGTCGGTGAGTGGCTTCACCAAGGTGCAGGCGCAGCGCCAGGAGGGTGAGCGGCTGGTGCTGGACGTGGTGGCCGACCGTTTCCGCCTGGGCGCGGTTGAGCGAGCCCGGGTGCTTGAAGCCATTGAGGTGTCCCTCAAACATGGCAGTGGTCGTCTCAATGTTTATGTTATCAATCAGCCTGTAGCCCTTGTTGATCATGCGCAAACAGCTATTAATAATGTAGCAAATGATGGGTCGGAGGTGTGGCGCTATTCCACCGGCCTGCATTGTCCGCAGAGCAATCTGCGCTACAGCGAACCCCTGGCCTCGGCGTTTTCATTCAACTCGGCGGTGGGGGCCTGCGACAGCTGCCGGGGCTTTGGACGCGTCATTGGCGTGGACTACGGTCTGGTGATCCCCAACGACAAGCTGACCCTGCGGGCCGGAGCCATCAAACCGATCCAGACCCCGGCCTGGCAAGAGGCGCAAGACGATTTGATGCGCCACGCCGAGGCCGCAGGTATCCCGCGTGACACACCGTGGAACAAGCTCAACGCCCAGCAGCAGGCCTGGGTCATCAACGGCTCGCCCAATTGGAACGGCAAGTGGAACCAGCACTGGTTTGGCATCAAGCGCTTCTTTGAGTACCTGGAAACCAAGGCCTACAAAATGCACATCCGGGTGCTGCTGTCCAAGTACCGCAGCTACACAGAGTGCCCGGATTGCGGCGGTGCGCGGCTGAAAACCGAATCGCTGCTGTGGCGCATTGGCTCCAAGGCCGATGCCGATGCGGTGCTGGACCCCGCCAAACGCTTTATGCCGCAGGGCGTGAAGTGGACCCGTACCCAGCTCGAAGCGCTGCCAGGCCTGTGCCTGCATGATCTGATGCTGTTGCCGCTGGATCGGCTGAAACGCTTTTTTGAGCTGATGCAGGTCGGGGCCATGGGTGGTTCGCTGGCGGCGACCACCTCTGAGGCCGACAGCAAAACCTTGAAACTGCTGTTTGAAGAAATCAGCACCCGCCTGAAATACCTCAGCGAAGTCGGCATTGGCTACCTCACGCTGGATCGCCAAAGCCGCACCCTCAGCGGTGGTGAGGTGCAGCGCATCAACCTCACCACCGCCTTGGGCACCTCGCTGGTCAACACCTTGTTTGTGCTCGACGAGCCCAGCATCGGCCTGCACCCGCGCGACATGAACCGCATCATCACCGCCATGCAGCGCCTGCGCGATGCCGGCAACACGCTGGTGGTGGTGGAGCATGACCCGGCCGTGATGCTGGCCGCTGACCGCATGATCGACATGGGCCCCGGCCCCGGTGAGCGCGGCGGCCAAATTGTGTTTGACGGCAGCACCGCTGAGCTGCGGCAAGCAAGTCGGCATGGGCTTCAAACGCCTGGTGGCGGCCAACACGCCGCGTTTGATTCTGGAAGGCGCACGCGACCACAACCTGAAAAACGTCACGGTGGACATCCCCTTGCAGCGCCTGGTGGTGATCACCGGCGTGTCGGGTTCGGGCAAGTCCACGCTGGTGCAGGACACCCTGGCCCCAGCCCTGCTGCGCCACTTTGGCAAAGCCACTGACACCCCTGGCGCGTTCGAGCGCCTGCTGGGGGCCGAGCTGCTCAGCGACGTGGTGTTTGTCGACCAGTCCCCCATCGGCAAAACCGCCCGCTCCAACCCGGCCAGCTTTGTCGGGGCATGGGACACCCTGCGCGAGATATTTGCCAACGCACCCTTGTCCAAACAACGCGGCTACACCGCCAGCAAGTTCAGTTTCAACAGCGGAGATGGCCGTTGCCCCACCTGCGGCGGTTCCGGCTTTGAGCATGTCGAGATGCAGTTCCTCAGCGACGTGTACCTGCGCTGCCCCGACTGCGACGGCAAACGCTACCGTCCCGAAATCCTGGAAATCACCATCGAACGCCAAGGAGCTGAAATGTGCGTCGCGGGCCAAGGAGCTGAAATGGGGTCAGATCCCAATTCGGGATACAGGCGTGCGCCAAAACCGGGCAGTCCCACCGAATGGGGCTCTGACCCCACTTCTGCGGTGTCAGTTAAAACCCAAACCACCCGCCACCTCAACGTAGCCGATGTCCTGAACCTCACCGTCAGCGAAGCCGCCCAGCTGTTCAAAGACGACCGCGACGTGCTCCGCGCCCTGCAACCCATCATCGATGTCGGCCTGGACTACGTGAAGCTAGGCCAGCCCGTGCCCACCCTCAGCGGCGGCGAAGCCCAGCGGCTGAAACTGGCCGGTTTCCTGGCCGAGGCCGCCAAAAGCATCGCCGCCAGCCGCCAGGCGCTGGCGCGGCGTGGCGTGTTGTTCATGTTTGACGAGCCCACCACTGGCCTGCACTTTGACGACATCGCCAAGTTGATGCGGGCGCTGCGCAAGCTGCAAGATGCTGGCCACAGCCTGTTGGTGATCGAGCACAACCTGGACGTGATCCGCGCCGCCGACTGGTTGATCGACCTCGGCCCCGAAGGCGGTGATGCCGGAGGTGAGGTGGTGGCCTACGGCACGCCCGAAGAGGTGATGCTGCACGCCAGCTCCCACACCGCGCTGGCCCTGCGCGACTATGCTGCCCACATGGGCGTGGTGCATGAGGTGCGCGACTTCAGCAACTCAAAGCTATTAAAGAAAGAGCTGCTTGCGCATGTATTACCTGCGCTAGAGGCCAAAAACTCTATACAAATCATCAACGCCAGAGAACACAACCTCAAAGGCCTGAGTGTCAACATCCCACGTGGCAAGTTCACCGTCGTCACCGGTGTCAGCGGCTCGGGCAAGTCCACGCTGGCGTTTGACATCTTGTTCAACGAAGGCCAGCGCCGCTACCTGGAAAGTCTCAATGCCTACGCCCGCTCCATCGTGCAGCCGGCGGGGCGGCCCGAGGTGGACGCGGTCTATGGCATCCCGCCCACGGTGGCGATTGAGCAGCGCCTGAGCCGGGGCGGGCGCAAGTCCACCGTCGGCACCACCACCGAGGTCTGGCACTTCTTGCGGCTGCTGTTCGTTAAGCTCGGCACCCAGCACTGCATTCATGACGGCACACCCGTGGCCCCGCAAACGCCCGACAGCATCGCCGCGCAGCTGATGAAAAACTTTCGCGGCCAGCACATCGGCCTGCTGGCCCCGCTGGTGATGAACCGCAAAGGCGTGTACACCGAGCTGGCCGAATGGGCGCGGCCGCGTGGCTTCACCCACCTTCGGGTTGATGGCCACTTTTTGCCCACCACCGCCTTCCCGCGCCTGGACCGTTTCAAGGAGCACACGATTGAGCTGCCGGTGTTTAGCCTGGACATCACCCCGGCCAACGAGGCGCAACTGCGTGCCGCACTGAGCCGCACGCTGGAGCACGGCAAAGGTGTGGTGCATGTGCTCTCGGGTCTGGATGGCTTGAGCCAGGCCATGCAGGCGGGCGCGTCCACCGCGGGCATCGGTCGTTTGAGCGTGTTCTCCACTCTGCGCGCCTGTCCGGTGTGCAGCACCAGTTATGCCGAGCTGGATCCGCGCCTTTTTTCATACAACAGCAAACACGGCTGGTGCCCGGACTGCGTGGGCACTGGCGTGAAGCTGAGCAAAGAGCAGCGCCAGGTGTTTGACGATTCGGTACGTGATGACGACAGCTGAAGCCGATGTGGAAGACCTGGCCGACGTGGTCTGCCCCAGCTGCCAGGGCACGCGCCTGAACGCCACGGCACGCGCCGTCAAGTTTGGCCTGCAACTGGCCACCGATGCCCAAACGGCCATCGATGGCATCGCCATCACCGAGCTGGCACGCCTGAGCGTGAGCGACATGCGCCAATGGGTTGAGACGCTGCAAGTGCAGGGCCGCATGAGCCAGCGCGAGAGTGACATTGCCCGCGATTTGGTGCCCGAGATTCTGGGGCGGTTGAAGTTTTTGGAACAAGTCGGCCTGGGCTACCTGACGCTGGATCGTGGCGCACCCACCCTCAGCGGCGGCGAGGCCCAGCGCATTCGGCTGGCGGCGCAATTGGGCAGCAATTTGCAGGGCGTGTGCTACGTGCTGGATGAGCCGACGATTGGCCTGCACGCCCGTGACAACCAGATTCTGCTGGGAGCCCTGCAAACCCTGAGCGACCAGGGCAACACGCTGGTGGTGGTGGAGCATGACGAAGACACCATCCGCCACGCCGACCACATCATCGACATCGGCCCCAGTGCCGGTAAACGCGGCGGGCGGCTGGTGGCCGAAGGAGCGGTGGCCGACATTCAAAACGCCATCGAGTCACAAACCGGCCGCTACCTGCTGCATGCCATGCGCCACCCGTTGCAAGCGCGGCGAGACGTAGTCACGGGCCACGAAGTACAGCAGTGGATCACGGTCACAGGTGCCTCCATGCACAACCTGCAAGCTGTCACCGCTCAAGTCCCCCTCAAACGTCTGGTGGCCGTGACCGGTGTCAGCGGCTCCGGAAAATCCACTCTGGCGCGTGACGTGTTGCTGGCCAATGTGCACACCGCCGTGCAAAAGCGCAGCACCAAAGCCGGCCGCGATGCCTTGGACGCAGGCGAGCAAATCGCCTGGACGGGCTGCGACAGCGTCACCGGGTTTGAAGCCGTCGACCGCGTGCTGGAAGTCGACCAAACCCCCATCGGCAAAACGCCGCGCAGTTGCCCGGCCACCTACATCGGCTTCTGGGACACCATCCGCAAACTTTTTGCCGACACGCTGGAAGCCAAGGCGCGTGGCTACGCCGCCAACCGCTTCAGTTTCAACACCGGCGAGGGCCGCTGCCCCAGTTGCGAAGGCCAGGGCATCCGCACCATTGGCATGAGCTTCTTGCCTGACGTGAAAGTGCTGTGCGAAACCTGCAAGGGCGCACGCTTTAACCCCGAAACCCAGGCCGTCACTTGGCGCGGCAAGAACATTGGTGACGTGTTGCAAATGGAGGTGGATGAGGCAGTGGATTTCTTCGCAGCTATGCCCAACATCAGCCACCCGCTGCAACTCTTGAAAGACGTGGGTCTGGGCTATTTGACGCTGGGCCAGCCCAGCCCCACGCTCAGCGGCGGCGAGGCGCAGCGCATCAAGCTGGTGACCGAACTCAGCAAGGTGCGCGACGACATCACCCGCCGCGGCCAGAAGGCCCCGCACACCCTCTACGTGCTGGACGAACCCACCGTGGGCCTGCACATGGCCGACGTAGAAAAGCTCATCAAGGTGCTGCACCGCCTGGTGGGCGGCGGCCACAGCGTGGTGGTGATCGAGCACGACCTGGACGTGATCGCCGAAGCCGACTGGGTGATTGACCTCGGCCCCAACGGCGGCAAAGATGGTGGCCAGATCGTGGCTGCTGCGACACCTGAACAAGTGGTGGCCTTAGGCACCTGGACGGGCCTGGCTTTGGGGCCGGTGCTGGGGCGGAAGGGGTAATGAAAAGGGAATTTTTGCCAGTCTTCATTCCGATATTTACGGGTATTTATTCCGTAATTTACGTGACTTGATTCCGATATTTATGTGATTTTATTCCGGGATTTACGCTACGATTCAGGCATGAATACGCCATCTTTCTACCCGCGCTGGATCGAGCCGCGCATCGCTGAGGCTATGCTCGACACCCCTGTCATTCTGCTTGCGGGGCCGCGCCAGGCGGGCAAGACAACGTTGGTGCGAAAAGTGGCACAGCAGGGTTTGCGCTACCTGACCTTGGATGATGAGTTGACGCTGCTGTCAGCACGTGAAGATCCAGTGGGCATGGTTCGCAGTCTTGATCGTGCGGTGATCGATGAAATTCAGCGTGCGCCTCAATTGCTGATGGCCATCAAGAAAAGCGTGGATGAAGATCGCCGCCCCGGTCGTTTTTTACTGACAGGCTCGGCCAATCTCATGGCGCTGCCAACTGTGGCAGATTCATTGGCTGGCCGAATGGAGACCTTGTCACTGCTGCCCTTGTCGCAGAGTGAAATAGAGGGGGTTTCTGTCAACTGGATCGACAGCGTATTTTCTGGGTGCATTCCCCAGGCCAGCACTCAGGTGGTAGGGCGTGATCTCATGACGCGGGTGTTGCGTGGCGGTTATCCCGCAGCGCTTTCGAGGTCTTCGCCCAAGCGCCGAGTCGCTTGGGCGCGTCAGTACCTGGATGCCCTCATTCAGCGTGACGTGCGTGATGTCGCCGGGATCGAAAAACTTGATCAGCTGCCACGCTTTCTGAGAGCCTTGGCCCAGACCTCTGGGCAGATGTGCAACTACACGCAACTGGGGGGACAGGTTGGCCTGGATGGCAAAACAGCCGCGCGATATGTCAGCGTTTTTGAGCAGATGTATCTGCTCAGGCGTGTTGATGTTTGGGCGCGTAACCGGCTTAGTCGTGTGGTCAAGACGCCCAAGTTGCAGTTCATCGATTCGGGCTTGCTGGCCACTCTGCTTGACTTGGAGAGCGATGAAATTCATCAAGACCGAACACGTTTTGGCCATGTGCTGGAGACCTTTGTCTTTGGGGAACTGCTCAAGCACACCACCACGGCGGAGGGCGATCACCAGTTGATGTATTACCGCGACCCTGACAAATTCGAGGTTGATGTGGTGATCGAAAATCGGTCAGGCCAACTGGTGGGGGTTGAGGTCAAGGCCGCAGCCAGCCTCAAAGAGAGTGACCTGCGCGGCTTGAAAAAGCTCGCCGGTATCGCTGGCGATCAATTCAAGATGGGGGTGGTGCTCTACGACGGCACAGAGACCCTTCCTTTGGGCGGTGGACTCTGGGCAGCTCCACTATCGTCTTTGTGGGGGCGGTAGACACAACATTCATGGGGGTTTGGGCTGTAATGTTAAACAAGTTGTAAGACAAAACTCATATAACTCCATGCGTGATTTTGAGTCATGCCATGAAAAAAGCCCCGTGAGGGGCTTTGATCTTTGGATGCCTGCACCAGAAAGGTGGTGCAGGCTAGCGGAGTTTAAAAACTGTGCATCACACCGAAGGCAACACGGGTCGCGCTGGTTTGGCCTGCGATGACCATGTTGCTGGACATCATGCGGTCAGCCGCAGTGGTTGCTTTTACAGAAGTGATGGATGCATAGGTCACGGTTCGCTTGCTCAAAGCATATTTTCCAATCACGAGGAATTGGCTGGACTGGCCATCACCCAATGCCACACTGTTTTGTTTGGTTTGGTAGTAAGCGCCGGTCAATGTAGCTGCTGCAGACAATGCGTAATCAATGCCCAGACCCGTCACGGTAATTTTCCGGTTGCTGAACTGCGGTGCGACCGTATTGACATCTGTTTTAGATTGTGCATAAGTGCCTTTGATGGTCACGCTGCCCATCGCATATTTGGCTCCACCACCGGTTAAGGTCAGTGTGGATCCATCTGCGCCTTGAGTCAATTTAGCATGAGCCAGTGCTACACCAGATTTTCCATCTGTGAAATACCCAGAAATACCGCTGTAAGCACTCGCTGAAGTGGCTGCTGTGGCGTTTTCACCCAAGCCGATCATTGCCGCACCGCCGAAACCCGACACCATGGGGGTCAGGTATTTGATGGCGTTGTTTTGGCGCAAGGCAGTTCCACCCCCATTGGTGCCGTAATTTCCGAAGCCTGCAGCGCCAGCATTCAGTGCGCTGTAAAAAACGTTGGGATTGGTACCTGCATGAGCCAGACCGGTTGGATCAGCCAAGCCAATGGATTCCACACCAAGCATGTTTTGGCGACCAAAATTCACAGTACCAAATCCACCGGACAAGCCGACAGTCGAGATACGGTCAAAGAACGTGGCAGTCGCTGGTGTGCCAAAAGCAGAGCCACCCGCGCCAGTGTCATTGGCCAAAGTGCTTTCCAGTGCAAAGTTCGCTTTCAAACCGCCACCCAAATCTTCAGAGCCTTTGAAGCCCCAGCGTGACGTGGCCAACTGACCTGCATCAATGGCGCTTTTGGTACCGCCAACTTGGTTGGTTGTGCTGACGAAAGCCGCATCCACAATGCCATACAGCGTGACGGTGCTTTGGGCTTGGGCCAGACCGGCGCAGCACAGTGCGCTGGCGACAGCAATGCTGCGCAGACCCAATGAAGATGCATGAAAACCTTGAATTTTTGTCATGTTGTTTCCTGAATTTGAGGGAATTGATATAACTTGCGTTCTTTGAGAAGAACTGCAGTACACATTCTCTGAGAGCCTCACCGGGTAAGCAACTCGAAATGGATCGGTTTTGACTCAATACGACATTTTTCCCACAGGGGTTTTCCCTGATCGGGGGATTGGAGGTGTTTTTGGCATGAAAATTAGATAAAAAAACTTGGCTCAAATTTGAAGTGATCATGAATCGGTCGAGAATTTGGCTGAATGTGTATCAAAGCTGCAACAGATGGGGCAAAGATGTGCATGTAACACGCTTGTAATTGACTATGCGGATAGCCATCATGGTGAAATAGCGTGGCGATGAATTAATTGCCCGTTCAGAACAGTTTTTAAGCGTTTTGAATTTTTTAACCTTAGGAGTTTTCATGAAAAAAAGTCTAGTTGCTTTGGCAGTTCTTGCTGCTTCTGGTGCGTCATTCGCCCAATCCACCGTGACCGTTTACGGTATTGCTGATATTTTCTGGGCTCAAACCAGCGGTACAGGTGCTGTTACTCAAAACGTTTTGAACAGCGGTGGTGTGAGTGGCTCGCGTTGGGGTTTGAAAGGTTCAGAGGACTTGGGTGGTGGTTTGAAAGCCAATTTTGTGTTGGAAAATGGCTTCAACATTGATACTGGCGCTGCAGCAGGTGCTTTGTTTAATCGTCAAGCCTACGTAGGCTTCTCTGGCGGTTTTGGTGAAGTGAAATTGGGCAATGCATACACTGCATATGACGATATCAGTGGCGCAGCCAATGCCGCTTTTGACTCTGCTCTGGCTCCTGTGTCTGGTGTCTGGACAAGTACTGGCTACAACAGCAATCCCACCAATAACATTGTTTATGCAACGCCAAGCATGAGTGGTTTCAGTGGTGCAGTGAGTTACGCTTTGGGTGAAAACAAAACTGCTGCTGTGTCTGCTAGCTATGTCAGCAGCTTCCACGTGAAATACGAAGGCGGCCCGGTGTATGTTGGTTTGGGCTACCAAAAACAACAGCCAGTAGGTGCTACTGCATCCACCTCATTCACCCGTTTGAACGGTACCTATGACCTCGGCGTTGCCAAGCTTTTGGCTGGCTATGGTCGCGTTTCCGCTCCTGCTGGTGCTGAAACAACTGAGTGGGAATTGGGCGCTGATGTGCCAGTGTCTGCTGCAATGACTTTGTCTGGTGGTTTTGCGCGTTCCAGCGACAATGTGGCTGCAGGCAATGCAACACGCAATGGCTACGGTTTGGCTGTGGCGTATGGCTTGTCCAAGCGCACTACTTTGTACGGTGGTCTGCAATCTGCTACAAAATCTCTGGCTGGTGTAGATACCACTGCTCGCGTTGTGGCTGCTGGTGTGAAGCACACATTCTGAGCGTATGAGAATTGAGACAGATTGAACTGTTTCAGTTTTGAATAAAAGCCGCCTTCGGGCGGCTTTTGCTTTTTAAGAGGAATACTTGCCGCTGAATCACCATGGTTGGTTGCAATTTGTTGCAAGATCACCACGATCCCACAGTTTTCGGCAGCGTTTTTAGACGGCGTTTCGATAAATACGGTTGTCATCTGTTTCAATACGTGTAACTTCCTTAAACAGGAGGTTGGCTCGGGGCTCTGGTGTAAAAGAATTCAGAGCCTTATGTTTAACCTTGGAGAATTTTGAAATGAAAAAATCCCTGATTGCTTTGGCCGTTCTGGCCGCTTCTGGCGCTGCGATGGCCCAATCTACTGTGACTTTGTACGGTATTGCTGATGTCTTCTTGGCTAGTAACAAAACCGATACCGGTGCGGTAAATGGTGCCCTGACACAATCCATGTTGATTAGTGGTGGTGTGAATACTTCTCGTTGGGGCCTGAAAGGCTCTGAAGATCTGGGTGGTGGTTTGAAAGCCAATTTTGACTTTCAACAAGGTTTCAATATCGATACTGGTGCAGCAAGCGTAGCAACGGCTGCATTTAATCGCCAGTCATGGGTTGGTTTTTCAGGTGGCTTTGGTGCTGTTCGTCTGGGTAACACAACGACTCCATTTGATGATGTGAGTGGTGCTTCGGATGCTGTGTTTGATTCGAAGCTGGCTCCTATGAATTACGTTTTCAAGAGCACTGGCTATAACGCACGTCCTGGAAACACTATTTACTATCAAGCTCCCAACATGAGCGGTTTTAGTGGTGCTTTCAGCTACAGCTTGGGAGAAGACAAGACACTTACTACTGGTGCAACTTCTACAACCAGCTTGAACTTGACCTATGGTGCTGGCCCCTTGGCAGTTCAGTTCGGTTACCAAGTGCAAGATATCGTGAATGCTACAGTTGCTTCTTCTGATGCGAAGTTCACTCGCCTGGGTGCTTCGTATAACTTTGGTGCAGCAACAGCAAAGTTGACCTATGGCAAAACCGACAATGTCGGCAGCGTCACTGGCTCTAACGCAACTGACTACCAACTCGGTGTTGATGTCCCCGTGTCTGCTGCTCTGACCTTGTCAGCCAGCTATGCTAAGTCTACTGATAGCAAGACTGCTCCGGCCTTCAATCAGACACGCACTGGCTTTGGTCTGGGTGGCGCTTACACCTTGTCTAAGCGCACATACGTTTATGGTGGCTACGAGTCTGACACTGCTACCAATGCAGCTCCAGCCGCTGATGCTAAGCACAGCGTGTTTGCTATTGGCTTGAACCACAAGTTCTAAGAATCCAATGCTGACGTAAGTCAGCTGACGGTTAAAACCCCGCCAGGGTAACCTGGTGGGGTTTTTGTTTTGGTTGATGCGATACCTGCGCATCCTTATGCGTTCAATAGCATCCTCTGCTCGCGCTTGGCTGCACCTGCACGCACCAAATCATCGATCAATGTTTCCACCCACATCTCAAAACCAAGGTCTGAAAAATGGGTTCTGTAGATATGTGTGACCAAGTCTGTTGCACAGGCCCATTCCTGCATGGCGCTTACGCTGATTTGCTGAACCTCCAGCAGCTTGAATTTGATCATGACCTTGGCCGCATAGCGGATGTGTTTGTCAGGGTCTTGCACAAAGCCATTGAGCCGCTTGCGGGCACGTGCCAAGGCTTCATTCACATCGGTAAACGCAGTCCCATGGCCGGGAATGACGATGGCGGGGTTCAGTGACTCAATCAAATCCAGCGTTTGAGCAACCTCAGTAAATGCATCTGCACCGTCCAGCTCGGGGAATACCACCCCAAAGCCGTTTTCCCACAAGGCATCGGCAGAGATCAGGGTGCGCGACACGGGTTCAAACAAAATCACTGAATGGGTGTCGTGACCAGGTGCTGCGTGGATTTGCCAGCGCTGGTGACCCAGCTCCACATCGGCTCCAGGCTGTAAAGTGTTACTGAAACCAAAGCGATCACAGTGTTGACCGGTAGGCGTGTACGACAGAGCGTATGCATCCCAGCTGGCGACCAAGTGAGCATGACCGGGGGGGATCAGTGTGTGCATTGCCGGGTAACGGGTTTGCAACGCTGCATTGCCACCACAATGGTCGCTGTGCAGGTGGGTGTTGATCAGCACATCCAGTGCCCGGCCATTGAGCGCGGTTTCAACCAGCGCCAGAGTTTGTGAGGAATGGGTGGCATAGCCGCTGTCGATCAGCGCACTGTGATTGAGCCCGGTGATCAGAATGTTGTTGGATGACAACCAGCCGCGCTCAAAGACGGTAATGCATTCGGGGAGATTAATTCTGCTCATTTGCCGGATCGTAATTCTCGGCGCAAAATTTTGCCGACATTGCTTTTAGGCAGCTCGTCGCGGAACTCGATGTATTTGGGGCGTTTGTAGCCGGTCAGGTTGTCGTGGCAGAAGCTGGCCACATCTTCTTCGGTCAGGGTCGGGGCTTCCTTGATCACAAACACTTTGATGGCCTCGCCCTGTTTCTCGTCGGGCACACCTACCGCTGCACATTCCACCACGCCAGGGCAGAGGGAAATGACGTTTTCGAGTTCGTTGGGGAAGACGTTGAAGCCGCTGACCAGAATCATGTCTTTCTTGCGGTCGACAATGGTGGTGAAGCCGTGTTCGTTCATGATGCCAATGTCGCCGGTACGCATGAAGCCGTCCGGCGTGAAGGCGTTGGCGGTTTCTTCGGGTTGACGGTAGTAACCCGTCATGACGTTTGGGCCTTTGATGCATATTTCGCCTGAAGCACCTATGTCCAAAGTGTCACCAGCTTCGTTTTTGATCGCGATTTGAATGCCGGGCAGGGGCAGGCCAATGGTGCCGGTGAAGGCCTGGCTGGTGACCGGGTTGTTGGTGCCAATGGCGCAGGTTTCGCTCATGCCCCAGCCTTCAATCATCGGGCTGCCGGTCACTTCCAGCCAGTGCTGCGCCGTGCCTTTGGAGGCAGCCATGCCACCGGCCTGCGACACGCACAGGTGCGAGAAGTCCACGTTTTTGAACTGCGGGTGTTGCAGCAGCGCGTTGAACAAGGTGTTGACCGCAGGCAGCATGTGAAACGGGCGTTTTTTGAGCACTTCAACAAACTTGCCAATGTCGCGCGGGTTGGGGATCAGCGTCATGTGTGCCCCCCCACGGATCGCCAGGAGTGACAGAGTGAGGGCGAAGATGTGGTACAGCGGCAGCGCGGCGATGTTGTTGGTTTCGCGGATATCACCCACTTTACCCAGCGCCGGGGTGAACCAGGCCTCGGCCTGCAAAATGGCCGCCACGATGTTGCGGTGGGTCAGCACCGCACCTTTGCTCAAACCGGTGGTGCCACCGGTGTATTGCAAAAAGGCAATGCTGTCCAGGCTGCTGTTGCCTGCCTTGAAGGGCAGGGCAGCCCCTATGGCCAAGGCTTGTTTGAACCGGGTAACGGTGCGCCCGTTGCTCAGCGGTAATTTGAACGCGGGCACCATCTTGGCCAGATGGCGTACCGCAAAAGTCAGCCAGCGGCCATACCAGAACCCCAGCAGGTCACCCATGGAGGCCAGCACCACATGCTGGATGGGGGTGTCATCAATCACTTCAGCCAGCGTGTGGGCAAAGTTTTCCAGCACCACAATCACCGTGGCCCCGGAGTCTTTCAATTGATGTTTGAGCTCGCGGGCGGTGTAGAGCGGGTTGACGTTGACGCAGGTGTAGCCACTGCGCAGCACGGCGGCCATGGTCACGCTGAACTGTGGAATGTTGGGCAACATGATGGCTACCCGCGCATCCGCAGGTAATTTGAGCGCCTGCAGCCAGGCCCCCAGAGCATCGGAATGCTGGTGCAGTTCAGCGTAGCTGGTCCAGTGCTCCATACACACGCAAAAAGGGCGATCTGCATTTTTGCGGAACGACTCGTCGAGCAAGGCGCCCAGTGAAGGATATTGCTCGGGCCGCACTTCATGCGGTACGCCGGGGGGGTAACTGTTCAGCCACACTTTGTTCATAAGGTCTCCTGTGTGGCGGATTGTGGGGCCAACTTCAGGCGACTGGCGTTGGGGCAAATCCCAGGGTTTGGGTCAATTCAGTCTCACAAGTGACAGGGGGGGCATCAAACAGGCGGTCAATCCAGTCTGATTCGCGGGTCCGGATGGTGCTTAAAAATTGATCGACGGCATCACTTTGGCGG
>VIKI01000093.1 GCA_008080595.1 Comamonadaceae bacterium | reverse complement strand
CTGCAATTGCGCGGCGCGGCTCAGGGCGTAGCGGTCAATTTCCAGCATGTCGGCCAGCGGAACGGCATCCGCGCTGGGGTCAAAGTCCTGGGTGTTGGCCAGCAGGAACTTGAGTGTGTTGCGCACCCGGCGGTAGGTGTCCACCACGCGGGCCAGGATTTTGTCGTCCCCGGCGATGTCGCCCGAGTAGTCGCTGGCGGCTACCCACAGGCGGATGATTTCAGCGCCGAGCTTCTTGCTGGTTTCCTGCGGATCGACACCGTTGCCGGCGCTCTTGCTCATCTTGTGGCCCTTGCTGTCCACGGTGAAGCCGTGGGTCAGGATGCCTTTGTAGGGGGCGCGGCCATACATGGCGCAGGCGGTCAGCAGGCTGGAGTGGAACCAGCCACGGTGCTGGTCATGGCCCTCCAGGTACAGGTCGGCCTCGGGGCCGTCTTCGTGGCTGGCACCGGCGTGGGAGCCTTTGAGCACGGTGGTGTGGGTGGTGCCGGAGTCAAACCAGACTTCCAGAATGTCGCTGCTCTTGGTGTAGTGCGGCGCGTCTGCGGCGCAGCCCACCTGGCTGAAAATTTCTTCGGTGCTGGCTTTGCTCCAGGCCTCAATGCCGCCCTGCTCGACCATGTTGGCCGCAATGTCGAGCATCTCCATGGTTTTGGGGTGCAGCTCGCCGCTGTCCTTGTGCAGGAAGAAGGGCAGGGGCACGCCCCAACTGCGTTGGCGGCTGATGCACCAGTCGGGCCGTCCGGCAATCATGTCGCGCAGGCGCACCTTGCCGTTTTCTGGGTAAAACGCTGTATTTTCGATAGCTGCCAGCGCAATGTTTCTCAGGGTTTCAAGCGCTTTATCTTTGGTGAAAATGCCAACGCCTTCGTCCATGCGAATGAACCACTGGGCGGCGGCGCGGTAGATCACCGGGGTTTTGTGGCGCCAGCAGTGCGGGTAGCTGTGCACGATGTTCTCGCTGGCCAACAGGCGGCCCGCATCGCGCAAGGCATCGATGATGACCGGGCAGGCTTTCCAGATCTGCTGGTTGCCAAACAGGGGCAATTCGGGCGCATAGACACCGTTGCCCTGCACCGGGTTCAGGATGTCGTCATAGGCCATGCCGTGGGCCACGCAGGAGTTGAAATCCTCCACCCCATAGGCGGGTGCGGAGTGGACGATGCCGGTGCCGTCGGTCGCGCTCACATACTCGGCCAGGTAGACCGGGCTCAGGCGGTCATAGCCCGCATCCACATGGGCCAACGGGTGTTTGAAATGGATACCACCCAAGGCTTTGCCATTGGTGGTGGCCAACACGCTGCCGGTCAGGCCAAAGCGCTCCAGACATTTGGCGACCAATTCTTCAGCCAGCACCAGCAGGCCGCGCTCGGTGTCGACCAGGGCGTAGGTCAGCTCGGGGTGGGCGTTGAGGGCCTGGTTGGCGGGAATGGTCCAGGCGGTGGTCGTCCAGATGACGGCAAAGGCTTCTTTTTCGAGAGCGCTCAGCCCAAATGCTGCGGCGAGTTTGGCGGGCTCATGGCACAAAAAGCTGACATCCAGCGTTTGCGACTTTTTGTCGGCGTATTCGATCTCGAACTCGGCCAGGGATGAGCCGCAGTCAAAACACCAGTACACGGGTTTCAGGCCACGGTAGACAAAACCGCGCTCAATCACCCGCTTGAAGGCACGGATTTCATTGGCTTCGGTCTTGAAGTCCATGGTGCGGTAGGGGTGATCCCAGTCGCCCAGTACGCCCAGGCGCTTGAAGTCGGCGCGTTGCAGGTCAATCTGCTCGGTGGCGTAGGCGCGGCTCTTGGCCTGCATGTCGTCACGGGCCAGCTTGCGGCCAAATTTCTTTTCAATCGCGTTCTCAATCGGCAGGCCGTGGCAGTCCCAGCCGGGGATGTAGGCGGCATCCATGCCTTTGAGCTGGCGCGCCTTGACGATCATGTCTTTGAGGATCTTGTTGACGGCATGGCCCATGTGGATCTGGCCATTGGCGTAGGGCGGGCCGTCGTGCAGGATGAATTTGGGTGCACCAGCGCGGGCATCGCGCAGTTTTGGGTACAGGCCTTGTTCTTCCCATTGCTTGACCCATTGGGGTTCACGCTTGGGCAGGTCGCCACGCATCGGGAACGGCGTGTCGGGCAGGTTCAGGGTGCTGCGGTAATCGGCTTTGCCGGTGGCTTCAGTGTTGGGGGCTTGAGTGGTCATTTGGGCGCAATAGCAAAGTAGGCACGGGCATCCTGGCAATCTTGAGTGATGCCAGCCGTCAACGCATCCAGGGAGTTGTATTTGAGTTCGTCGTGCAATTTGTGGAGAAGCTCCACACGGGCGATTTTACCGTAGGCCCCTTCAGGCCCAAGGTGCTTTGGCCAGTCCAGGCAATGGGTTTCCAGCAAGACACGCCCGCCATTGACATCGTTGGGGTCGAGTGAGGGGCGCACGCCCAGGTTGGCTACACCGCGCAGGGGCTGCGCGCTCAGGCCATAGACCAGCACGACAAAAATACCCTTGGCCGCAGGCTTCCAGTGGGCAAAGCGCTGGTTGATGGTTTTGAAGCCCAAAGAACGCCCCAGTTTGCGCCCGTGCACCACGTGGCCGGAGATGCGGTAAGGGTGACCCAGCAGCCGGGTGGCATCCTGCATGCGGCCCTGGCCGAGGGCTTCACGCACGGCTGAGCTGGAGACGCGCAGGCCATGCACTTCGTAGCTGTTCATGCGGGCCACATCAAAGCCTTGCTGGGTGCCCGCCGCATCCAGCAGGGCATAGTCGCCGACCCTACGCTGGCCAAAACGAAAGTCATCGCCCACCAGCACATAACGTGCGCCCAGACCTTGCAGCAAGACCTGGTCAATGAAGGCCTGTGGCGACAAATTGGCCAGATGGGTGTCAAACGGCAACACCACGGTTTGATCTACCCCGGTTTGGGCCAGGTCGCAGAGTTTGTCACGCAGAGTGCCGACGCGGGCCGGGGCCAGGGCTGGGTTGTGTGTCAGGCCGGCAAAAAAGTCGCGTGGATGGGGCTCAAAGGTCAGCACGCAACTGGGAATGCCGCGCTGCTGGGCTTCGCCCTTGAGCAGCGAGAGCATGGCCTGGTGGCCGCGGTGCACGCCGTCAAAGTTGCCAATCGTCAGCGCACAGGCGGGCGCGATGTCGGGGTGGTTAAAACCTCTAAAAATCTTCATCCTGAATGCATGGGTTGTTATGGCTTTGATAGCGTTCTGTGCAGATGATCAAAGCGCTTGAAGTCAATTTGACATATAAAAGGGGTATATTGTCTCGCACTTGCTGGTAAACCGCCTTTTCGTCGTTTTGAAGGAGTCGTGTTTTGAAAGTCTTGACCCCAGTCGTGGATTTCGCTGGAACAGGCGGTGATTCATTACGCCGCTGAAGAAGTGCGCTGGGAAATGGGCCACGAGGTGGCGGTGTTCCGTGGCGGCCACAACGCGCTGACGGGCAGGCAGTCGATCATCACGGTCTCCAGCATCATTGGCACCCGGGGCGTGCCCAACATCAACCCGTTTGACCTCAAACCTGGCCTGACCAACAGCAAACTGTTTGCGCGTGATCGCAACATCTGCGCCTACTGCGGTGAGCAGTTTGAAGACTCTGCCCTGACCCGCGAACACATCATTCCGTTTGCCCAGCATGGCATTGACACCTGGATGAATGTGGTGACCGCCTGCCGCCCCTGCAACCACCACAAAAGCCACCGCACCCCTGAGCAGGCCCACATGCCGCTGCTGTACACGCCTTATGTGCCCAGCCTGTGGGAAGACTTCATTTTGCGCAACCGGCGCATCCTGGCCGATCAGATGGAGTTTTTGATGGCCCATGTGCCCAAGTCGTCGCGGCTGGTGGCGTAGTGGCTATTCAAAACAGAGCGTTTGGGGGTCGTCTGCGTCCTTTGTGGGTGGCGCTGGTTGGTTTGTGGGGGTTGCCTGCCCTGGCCGCTGGTGCAACTGCGCCGGTAACCATTGAAGCCGACGTATCGGCCCAGCCCGCGCTGATGTATGCCAAGCTGTGGGCGGGTGGGCAAGACCCCAGCGGCTATCTGGTGAGCGAAAAGCTCGATGGTGTGCGGGCTTTTTGGGATGGTCATGTGCTGCGCTTTCGCAGCGGCTTGCCGATTGCTGCCCCTACCTGGTTCACTGAAGCCTTGCCCAAAACGGCGCTTGATGGTGAACTGTGGTTGGGACGTGGGCGCTTTGACGAGCTTTCCGGCATCGTGCGGCGTACTGTGCCGGTGGATGCCGAATGGCACAGCGTGCGCTACATGATTTTTGACTTGCCTGGTGAATCTGCTGCGTTTGCCGAGCGTGCGCAGCGCATCCAGACGCTGTTGACGCAAGCCCATCCACCGTGGCTGCAAGCAGTGGCTCAGGGCCGTGTCGCTGATGCCGCCGCCCTGCAACAACGGCTTAAGCAAACTGTGAAAGACGGTGGTGAGGGGCTGATGCTGCACCGTGCCAACGCGCTGTGGTCACCCGGGCGCAGTGATGCCTTGTTGAAATTCAAACTGCAACCGGATGAAGAAGCCCGTGTGGTGGCACATCTTCCCGGCAAAGGTAAACACGCCGGGCGACTGGGGGCTTTGCTGCTGGAAATGCCGAACGGCCAACGTTTTGCACTGGGCACGGGGTTCACCGACGCGCAACGTGAGGCACCGCCGCCCGTGGGCTCGGTGGTGACTTACCGTTACCGGGATCACACTCCCAAGGGACTTCCCAAGTTTGCTGCATTTTTGCGGGTGCGCTCACCGGAGTAGCCTGAACCCTGAGCCAGGTGCATCTACCGCAGACTTGTTCAGGCAAATACCCCAGCTGTGTCCGTCATGCGTGCCGACACCTCGCCCAGATGGTGCAGGGTGTCGCCAAACGATATTTCCAGCTGGGTGAGTTTTTTGAAGTAGTGGCTGCCGATGTACTCGTCCGTCACACCAATGCCTCCGTGCAATTGCACCGCTTGCTGGCCGACAAAACGCATCGACTGGCCCAGTTGCACCTTGGCGCGGGCCAGGGCGGCGCGGCGCTCTGCGGGCGGGGCACCCAGCTTCAGGCTGGCGTAGTAGCTCATGGAGCGGGCCAGCTCCAGCTGCATCTTCATGTCGGCCACGCGGTGGCGCAACGCCTGGAAGCTGCCAATGGCCACGCCAAACTGTTTGCGGGTGTTGAGGTAGTCGGCGGTCAGGGCCAGCGTCTTGTCCATCACGCCGACACCTTCGGCGCAAGTGGCGGCAATGCCCACATCCACCGCCAGTTCCAGCGCGGCCAGGCCATCGCGGGTGAGCAATGTGGCCGTGGCGTTGTCAAAGGTGACATCGGCGGCGCGGCTGCCGTCTTGCGTGCCATAGCCACGGCTGCTGACCCCGGCGGCGCTGCGTTCGACCAGAAACAGGGCGAGTTGGCCGTCCAGCATCGCGGGCACCAGGTAGGCATCCGCCTGGTCACCAGAGGGTACTATGTTTTTAGTAGCTGTTAGCGCGCATTCCATATGCGCTACAGCCGCTTTTGCCTTGCAATTGTTGAGTTGGTAGCGGTTGCTGCGCTCCTGCTGCGCTAAAACCACCAGCGCCTCGCCCGAGCTGATGCGTGGCAGCCATTGGGCCTGCACAGCCTCTGGCGCAAACTGGCTCAGAACGGCGGCACTGATCAGGCATTGGTTCAAAGGTTCCAGCACCAGGCCCGCGCCCAGTTGTTCCATCACCACCATGGCCTCAATCGGCCCCATGCCCATGCCATCATGCGTGTCGGGCACAACCAGGCCACACAGCCCCAGTTCAGCCAGCTCGCCATAGGCCTGGCGCGAGAAGCCACCGGCTGCCACGATGGCACGGCGGCGCTCAAAGGTGTAGGCCTTGTCGGCCCAGCGCTGCACCGCGTCACGCAATTGGTTTTGGTCGTCGGAAAAGTCAAAGTTCATCAGTGTTCCCCTGTGTTAGCCCAGCACGACCTGAGCCACGATGTTGCGCTGTACCTCATTGCTGCCGCCATAAATGGTGGTCTTGCGCAGGTTGAAGTAGGTGGAGGCCAGCGGTGCACAGTGCAGCGCATCGCCCGGAAAGCCGAGCATCTGGCTGTTGACCTGATCCCCTTGCCAGCCCGCGTCCATGGCCTCTTGAATCAGCGGCAGGGCAAAGGGGCCAGCGGCCAGCATCATCAGCTCGGCGTAGCGCTGCTGGATTTCGCTGCCTTTGATCTTGAGCAGGCCGGCGATGTCGAGCGAGTTTTTGCCGGATTTTTCGGCGCTGAGCACGCGCAGCACCAGCATCTCCAGCGCAATCACGTCCACTTCCAGCAGGGCGATCTGGTCCCGAAAGCGCAGGTCGTCCCACACGCCTTCCTGCTTGGCAATGCGTTTCAATCGCTCCAGCTCGCGCTTGCTGCGGTTTACGTCGGCGATGTTGGTGCGCTCGTGGCTGAGCAGGTGCTTGGCATACGTCCAGCCCTTGTTTTCTTCGCCAATCAGGTTGTTCAGTGGCACTTTGACGTTGTCAAAAAACACCTCGTTAACCTCGCACTCGCCATCGAGCAAACGGATCGGGCGCACGCTGACACCGGGCGATTTCATGTCGATCAGCAGGAAGCTGATGCCGGTTTGCGGCTTGCCCTCCGTGCTGGTGCGCACCAGGCAAAAAATCCATTCGCCGTACTGGCCCAGCGTCGTCCAGGTTTTTTGGCCATTCACCAGGTAATGGTCGCCCCGGTGTTCGGCGCGGCATTTGACGCTGGCCAGGTCTGAGCCCGAACCCGGCTCGCTGTAGCCCTGGCTCCACCACACCTCGCCGCTGGCAATGCCGGGCAAAAAGCGCTGCTGCTGCTCTGGCGTGCCAAAAGCCATGATGACCGGGGCCACCATCACCGGGCCAAACGGCACGATGCGCGGCGCACCGGCCAGGGCGCATTCTTCTTCAAACAGGTGCTTCTGGATGGCGTTCCAGCCAGGGCCACCAAAGGCCTTGGGCCAGCCAAAACCCAGCCAGCCTTTGCTGCCCAGAATCTTGGCCCAGCCCTGCATGTCGTCACGGGTCAGGCGTAGCGCGTGGTGCACTTTGTGGGCAATGTCTGCGGGCAGGTTGGCACGCACCCAGGTGCGCACTTCCTGGCGAAATTGTTCTTCTTCGGGGGTAAAAGCCAAATCCATGGTGTCTCCGGTGGCTGCACACGGTGTGCGCAGGTTGGTTTTGTTTGGCGGTGTTTTTAGCACGGGCGTGCGTTTGGGTCTGTCCGGGGGGGGACAGGGATGTGTGGAAGTAAACGACAATTGTTAGCCTGTATTGACCCAAACCGCCTCCGCCAACAAGCCAACAGCCGCATGAACCTCGTCAAGTCAAAACAACGCGTCGCTGATCCCGGTGAGGTATTTATGCCTGCATGGGTGATCGAGGCCATGCCCAGGTCGCCCAGGAGCAGGCCGTGAAGCCGCTGGATAAATTCTTCACTGAAGACCCCAAATGGCACGAAAAAATAGGTGCCATTCACGCCTTGCTGGAGCGTGTCAAGATCAGTGAGGAGCAGTCGGGCGATGTGCTGCACCTGCGCAAACTCAACCGCATTCTCTCGGTGCATGCCTCGACTGCTATTGAGGGCAACCAGCTCACCTTGGGTCAGGTGACAGATGTCATCAACGGCAAACCAGTCTGGGGTCCACCCAAGGACATCAAAGAGGTGCAAAACGCCTGGCACGCCTACAACGAGATACCCGGTTATGCGCCCTGGTCTGTTGACGACTTGCTGCGGGCGCACGCGTACTTGACGGATACCCTGATCGGCGAATCGGGCCGGTTTCGTACGGGCGGTGTGGCTGTCGTGGCCAGTGATGGCACGCTGTTGCATCGCGGTGCGCTATCGGCTCAAGTTCCCAACCTGGTCGCGCAGCTGCTGGATTGGGGAAAAACCAGTGAAGCGCATCCGCTCATCAAGAGTTCTGCTGTCCACTACCGGCTGGAGTACATCCACCCGTTTCGCGATGGCAACGGCAGAATCGGGCGGCTGTGGCAAACGCTGATCCTTGCTCAATGGAATCCGCTGTTTGCCTGGATGCCGATGGAAACGCTGGTTCACCACAACCAGGCGATGTATTACAAGGCCTTGCAGGATTCACATGCTGGCGCAGTGGATTGCCGCCCGTTCATTGACTTTATGCTCGATGCCATCGCCAATTCGCTTTACAAGTACATTGATGTGGCGACGCAGACGGTGGTCGATGTCCCCGTAAATGTCGGTGTAAATGTCGGTGTAAATGTCGGTGTAAATGTCGGTGTACCGGATCAAATCTTGGCGCTATTGGCACAGCAACCCAGGTTGTCAGCCAAGGAAGTGGCCAGTTTGCTCGACAAGACTCCCCGCACCATTGAGCGCCATCTCAAGGCACTGCGTGAGCAAGGCCGAATCCAGCGTGTGGGCTCCGACAAAGCTGGCCACTGGGAAATCATCGCAAGGCCAGCGTGAGCAACCCCAACTTTGTGAGCAAATTCGCCGTTGAGGACATCCTTGACCTCAAGCCCGAACCCGGCTCGCTGTAGCCCTGGCTCCACCACACCCCGCTTCAGGCAATGCTGGTGCTGCTCTGGCGTGGGCCTGCCCTGCATGTTGTCACGGCTCAGGAGCAAGGCGCGGCGTACCTTGTGGGCGATGTCAGCGGGCAGGTTGGCACGTACCCAGGTGTCACCTCCTGTCGAAATTGTTTTTCTTCGGGGTAAAGGCCAAATCCATGGTGTCTCCGGTGGTGGCACCCAAAGCTGTCATTCCAGTTTCGACCGTGAGGGATGGGTACCCAAAGCGGAAATCTGATGGCTCAAGTGCGATGCCTCAAAGCGGACATTATCCGTTTTGAGGATAGACCGGTCGATGCATCGAAGGTACATTTACTGGATAGTTGCTTCGCAGCTTGAATTCAATTGACCGGTGCGCCAATGAACCTAGACGGTGTATTCATAGAATCCGATGACGGAATTGCTACGTTATCCAGCGCGCACGGTGCCCCCAATCTTGAGGCGCTTGGCTCTTACAACACTCTGGACTTTGTAGTGCGCCTAAGACCTGACCTCCATCAGGTCTTAGAGTCTCAGGGCGGCAAGCTCTCGATGCGCGAATGTGAGTCGTGGGATGTGGCAAAAGCCTTTTCGACTTATCTTCACGAGACAGTCCATTGGTGGCAACACGCAGGGACCACCGCCGGTCTCATGTTAAGTTTTCTGCAGCCAGCGCACGCCCATATGAACCGAAATCGGCTAGATGAAGTGCTGAAAGCGCACGGTGCCGTGAAGCCGCTATTGGGTCTTGCGGAAAAATTATTGGATGCTGACGAGGGACGGGACGAATCGCTAAACTTTGTTCTCAACAATTGGCATGACTTAGAGTTTTTTCGAAAACTTGTCATCAATCCAGTTGAACTCGTCGGTGGCGTCACGGGTGATCCATATTTTGTGAGTGTCGGGCACTCCTATCGCATGGCAATCGGAGCAGCAAGCTGGCTCATCGGTGCAACGTTGGACCCAAACTATGAGGTGCTGCCAGACCCTCGAGATTGGGAAGCAGCTATGACGGATTTGTGCGAAACCAAGACTGAGGGCTTCTACCTCGGATCACCAATAGAAATACCACCGTTAGGTGTAAAAGACATTTTTGAAGGACAAGCGCGCTTTTCGCAGTTGCAGTATCTCTACGGTGCAAGTGGTGGGCATCTAAGCTGGGACGACATTCGAGACCATGGAATGCTCAAAGGCATGTATTGCCACGCCTTCGAGAAATTTCTGGAATTTGCGGACGAGAAATGGCCAGCAGCAGTTGACGATCCCATTGTTGGACTCTTTCTCCTAATCTGCGACGTTGCACTGTCGCCCTCAGAGGGGATTTTCTTGCCAATGACTGATCCATCCGCCTTGATATGGTCCACCGATCCGGCTTGGCGATTCATTTTTCTTTGCCGGTCTGCCAAAGCAGAAGGAAGTGCTTTCAAGCGTTCAATTCAGGCCTACAGCGCAGAAGAGTATTGGGAAGTAAGCCAGCGGCTCAGTGACTTGCTATTGAGTCCAAGTCCCAACGAGCTCGCCACATCGATTGCACGTTACGCAAATGAACATCCGGAATGGCATCGGTTGATGGAAGAAGATCGAACTTTTGATTATGGAGAGGTAAACCTTCCTATCCGAGTTCTTCTTGGGCGTTTCACACGCATGCAAATCGATAAGTTAACTGCCCCTCAGTTTTTTTGCTGGCCCGGAATGTGTCTCACAAGCTTTCGTCAAGCAATTAGCTCTGAGACGGCCGTTTCGCTATTCAGTGAACATGAGGCGCTCTTCCTGAATCGACCTGATTTAGATGTCTACCCGCGACTGGTTCCCGGCCGGGAAGAGCAGACGCTGCTGCGTCTCCTGAATGACTTTTATGTATGGGTTTCCATGTACGAGATGACCCGCCAATGGTTAGTTGATGATGGCCCTTTCGCATATGACTACAAGTGGCTAACAAGTAAATTTCATCATGATGAAATTAATGGCTGGGCAGACAGCCATTTTAAGAAGAGTACCGGCGTTCACCCCGATGATTTTGCAATCTTGCGGTGATCAAAGTTTCTGTTGGCTGTTCTCTCGCTTCTGTCGAGGCCTGAAAGGCAAGGTACATATGGTGTTGGCGTTATCAAATTCCGATAAAGCGCACGCGTCTACAAATTGACGTGTGGAGTACACGGCGTTCGAACCGCCATGAAGCAGTCAGCGGCAGAAGTCTACACATGGCCCAAACCTCCATTCGACCCAAAGCGGATTCATCCTTGCGAAACAACCGACCGGTTGACCGTTAGTCAGCCAGCCAGAGGGATATCGCTCTTATATCGAATCTGGCGAGCGCGGTGGCCTTGCCGCATCACGAGATTGTGTCTCTCTTGCCATATCGAGCAGATTCTGGGCCACTCTCTCCAAGAGGGCTGCTTGGTTCGCCTCAATGTCACAGCGAATGGTGCGTGCAACTGAGGTGGCCAGAATCATGGCGAGGCGCTCAGCATCACCCTCGAGCACGCATGCAGCGATGACTCGGTCATCACCTTCTGGTTCAAACAAGGCCTCTGGAATGTCGAAGGTGTAATTTCCCGCGGCTATGACATCCTTGTGTACGCTGTAGTCGTTGTCGATACTTGCGTACTTGACGCGCATCGCCGTTAGGCCTGACGGGAGAGGGATACCTTTAAGCATGGCGACCAACTCGTCGGGCTCGATCGGATACTGCATTGCCCAGCTCATTTGCCTCGCAGCAGCTAGGGTGACGCCTGCGGCCGTGAGCGATTCGGATGCCAACGCCCGATAGGCCGCGTCGCGAGCCCACTTGTCTTCCGGCGTAGAAAGCGCCCGGAGGGCGACTTCATCATCGCCTGGCGGGTCGATAGCCAGTAGCTCATGCACTGCTTGGAAAAATGCTCGGCCATTGAACGCGTACAAATCAGGTGCGGTGAAGTCCATGCGGCCCATCTCGCCTGCATCGTCCCAGTCAGGGGCACCCGGGTCCAGCTGCATACCTTCTATGCAAGAGAGCGCAATGCGGTCGAACTCCGTGTATTGCTTGGAGAAGTACAGGGTGCCTTGCAGCAGAACTCTCTCCACCACGGAGTTACCTTGTGTTTCGCCCTCGTCGATGCTCTCCTCATGCGCCGGAGCTAGCGCAGCGTCCGCAGCCAGAACCTCACGGACGCGCATTCCCGGCGTTGTATCGTCAATACCAAATCTTTGTCTGAACAGCATGAGAACGGCACCGACGGGAGTAGCGACTAAGCGGTCATACGCTTGGAATGAAGTGTTTTCCAACGCTTCTGTCAGCACCTTGTCGATATGCTTTGGGATGGTCTTGGCCGCCTTGGCGTCGTTGAAGTACTGTCGTTTTGACAGCGCTGCAGCATGCTTCACGGAGCGCCAAATGGCGTTCCAGACCTGGCCTGGTGAGAACTGATCCTGAATGAAGCCCGAAATGAGCCTGCGGACTGCAGCAGCATCTTCCTCTTCTAACTGCAGCCCGTAGAAATCCATTTGATGCCATAGGTATGCCACGCAATCTTCAGTGGCACAGAAGAGCCAAAGCTGATGGCATGCTTCGGTATCCGAGACGTGTTTGGCCTCGGCTACATTGATTGCGCTCGCCCGGGAGTTGTCACTGTGGGCCGTCAGTCGATAGCTCGCTTCCAGCTGCCGATATCGCAGTCCTTCTCCATCGTCCGAGAGGAGAAACCCAGTCACTGGGTACAGCAGCGCCGGGCCACGATGGACTCGACTGAGAAGCTCCTGCAGTTCGCCGACTGTTGCGCAAGTCGGATCAGCCCCGCTGTAGGTAAAGCGCACACTTCCACCCTCACCAAGGGATCCGGCCGACCAGTCGTTGAGTGCCTCAACGATAAGTAGGCGGTCTGTTGGCACGCGGCCGAAATTGATGCCTTTTCCCTCGCTCTCCATCCCGGCGACATAGGCGTGTGCCTTTTGCTCGAGAATGGCGGTCTGCCCGGCTTCCTTTTTCGCGTCTGACTGGGTGTTCGTCATCTGGTATACGTGTCTCTTGATTAGCGTCCTACGGGGGGCGCACCGAAGGCTCTGGTGAAAGTTTAAATCACGAGGTCCTTCGCCCATGTGCACGTATCGGCTCAGTTGCTATCGTTGACTGTTATTACTCTACGGGAGTCATGCGAGGTCGATAATTTTATGACCGTTTACGCCAGAGACCGAAAGTCATTGTCAATCGCCATCGAATCGCAACCCACCTCTGCACATAGGCGTTGCACTATTTCGGGCAATCTGCGGTGCTACTGAAGCCATTGTCAGAAGTTGTCAGAAGTGCGTAAAGGGGCCATGCAGGCCCGTCCGCCTCGTGCACACCAGGTGCGCTCAATGCTGTTCACGCAGAGTCTTTGCGCCGCGGCAACCTCACCCCACCCCCCGCTGCAACCCCAGCACCACACTAACCCCATCCCCATCATTCCGCGCACCAATCGTGCCCCCCATCTTGGCCATATAGGTTTTGGCTACAAACAAACCCTGACCACGGTTGCCATTGCCGCCGGACTCAGCGGGGTCAGACACGCCGTAGTCAAAAATCTGCTCGATCAGTTCGTCTGAGATATGCGGCCCGGTGTTGTGGATGGTGACGGTGGCGTCCGTCTCGGTGCTGTGCAGGGCGAGGGTGATGGCGCTGCCGGGGGTGCGGTAGCGCTGGGCGTTGTGCAGCACGTGGGTGACCACATCTTCCAGCGCATACTCCTCGGCGCGCACCAGCACGGCATCGTCGCTGCCCAGGTAGTGCACGTCGCTGAGCCCCACGCTGGCGGAGTTGGCCGCAACGTTGCGCAAGAAGCTGCTGATCTCTAGCGTTTGCACTGCCAGTGTGGACGACTGAAAGGCCTCGCTGGGGCTGGCGCTG
>VIKI01000092.1 GCA_008080595.1 Comamonadaceae bacterium | reverse complement strand
ATCGGATTCACGGGTTTTCTCCTTCAGATTCTAAAAATTGACGCACGACGCGATGGCGGGCTACTTGTATGCATCAACAGACAACCGCAATCACAGTACATGGGCGGCAGTGGCGCGGACACTTTAAATTACCCCCAAAGCCAAACACTGACGAGCACGCCCCCATTACCGCACCAACCGAACATGGTAGGCGTTGTAGCGTAAATAGTTGACGACGCGGCCATAGTTGAAATTGACGACCCAAGCACCAACCACATCGCCCGCATAAGGCGACGCACTCCAGTAGACATACCCTGGCGTATTGGGAAACCAGGTGACATCGAGGGTTGGTCTAGAGGTATCTACGCTGTAGTCCACCAAGCTTTGCAGCTCGTCCGCAGTGGGCAAGCGCCAGTCGGTATAGCCGCACAAGGCGCTGGCGTTCACCGCATTTTTGTAACCCACGGCATTGGTGCTGGCATCTATTTGCGCCTGGCTTGGGTTAACAAAAGTCATATTGGCAAAAGTGATGCCGGTCGAAAACTGGGCCTGCGCCGTGCTGTCGTAGTTGGTGAAGGTGGCGCTGCCTGCGCGTGGGCCGGTAGCGGTTTTACCCTCCCAAGTCAGGCCGGTGATATTGTCTTTGACACATTCGGTCACGGCAAAGCTACCACCTGCGGGGTTGGGCACGGTACTGTAGCTAAAGCCCAGTTTGCCATCGGCATTGTCCGGGGTGGAGACATCACGGCCCAGCATGCCGTCCTGCTTGTCGTTCAAAGCCAGGGCGGCGGCACTGGTGCAGCTGGTCAGCGCATTACTGCCTGCGGCATAACATTGGCTGGCGGTGATGCCCGTGTCTGTCAGCAGGCTGGCCGTAGGTGACGGGTTGAGTGTCACGCACACGCTGCCGCTGAGTACCTGCGGGGCGGTGCAGGTGGGAGCAGTCACCACAGGCGTGGTAACTGACGTAGATGTGGCTGTGGTGGTATTACCGCCACCACAAGCCGAAAGCATCACCACCCATGCGATCAGCATCAGCCGCTGTCTGGCGCACCAGTCGCTTGGCCGGGATGGGGGTATTTGGGACGGGCCATAGACATTCATGCGGGTATCTCCGGTGACATTGTTTGAACAAAATGAAAAGGCATGGGCCGCAGGGCAATCGGGCTGGTTCGGACCGAAAAATTGCGAAAGGAGGGAGCTGAGCACGACCGGCTTAGATCGCAGGCTTGGCTGCTGCCACCGGCACTTGAAAAACAGACCACCCTTATCTCTCTTTGCTGGCCCAACGATGTGTGTGAATTTAAAAAGTGCCGCTGTTGCCGCGACTGGCGTGGGAGTTTACAGGCCAAACAGGCCTTCTCAGATCCCAAGATCAGGACGGGACTTCAATCAATTCAGGAACAAGAGCCTGTCAGACTTCCTAATTCGCCGAAAGTCGGTTGGCACAGGTGTCTGCTTATCCGGGCGTTGCAGGAGCGTCGGCAGGCGCGAATCGCGGCTCCTACAAATGTCACCGATTAATGGGTATCTGACCCCAATTACACAGGGGGAACAAGGGTCAGCCTGTGGTTGCCGGGGCCGGGCGCAATTTCCGTGAACACCAGCGCTTAAAATTAGCCGCTTCTTTCACAGCCTCTGGATGAACACCATGAACCGCTGCCTCCCTGCCCTGCTGATCCTCGCGGCCTGCATGGGCCAAACACCTGCCACCGCACAAGGACTGGTTCGCCAGTTCCCCCCTGCCGCCAAACGTGCCATGCTGGAAGTGACCCAGCCGCCCTATGTGTTGCTCAACGGCCAGACGGCACAGCTCTCCCCTGGCGCACGCATCAAAGGCCCGAACAATTTGCTGGTGTTGTCCGGTGGCCTGGTGGGCCAACGTGTACTGGTGAATTACCTGCGTGACCCGCAAGGCATGATCCATGAAGTGTGGATTCTGAACGAACAAGAAGCCCAGGAAAAACGCTCGGGCATGGAAACCATCACCAACTTTGTCTTTGGCTCCGAGGCCGACAAGCCCAAAACTGACAACGGCCAGACCCCGTTTGACCAGTTGCCGAAGTTTCCCCAGCAATAAACCCAGCAGCGGGCTCGTGGGCGCCCCACGCCAGCCAATATCAACAACAAAATCACCCTGTAGCGCTTATAAATCATGCGCAAACAGCTATTGTTTATATAGCAAAAATCCATTATGAGCAAAAAAGTCTTTATCAAAACCTACGGCTGCCAGATGAACGAGTACGACTCGGACAAGATGAGCGACGTGCTGGGAGCCGCCCAGGGCTACGAGCAAACCCACAACGTGGAAGAGGCCGACCTGATTCTCTTCAATACCTGCTCGGTGCGTGAAAAAGCGCAAGAAAAGGTGTTCTCAGACCTGGGCCGGGTCAAGCACCTGAAGAAAAAAGGCGCGCTGATTGGTGTCGGCGGCTGCGTTGCCAGCCAGGAGGGCGAGGCCATCATTGCCCGCGCACCGTATGTGGATGTGGTGTTTGGCCCGCAAACCCTGCACCGCCTGCCGCAGATGCTGGATGAGCGGGCCCGGCTGAACCGCTCGCAGGTCGACATCAGCTTCCCCGAGATCGAGAAGTTTGACCACATGCCTGCAGCCCGGGTGGAAGGGGCCAGTGCCTTTGTCAGCATCATGGAAGGCTGCTCCAAATACTGCAGCTACTGCGTGGTGCCCTACACCCGGGGCGAAGAAGTGCACCGCCCGTTCGAGGACGTGCTGGTGGAAGTGGCCGGGCTGGCCGACCAGGGCGTGAAAGAGATCACCTTGCTGGGGCAAAACGTCAACGCCTGGCGTGCCCCGATGGGCGACACCGCCGAGATGGCCGACTTTGCCACCCTGCTGGAATACGTGTCCGACATGCCCGGCATCGAGCGCATCCGCTATGTGACCAGCCACCCCAACGAGTTCACGCCGTCGCTGATCGCCGCCTATGACAAGCTGCCCAAACTGGTCAGCCACCTGCACCTGCCGGTGCAACACGGCAGCGACCGGATTTTGATGGCCATGAAGCGTGGCTACACCGCCATGGAATACAAAAGCACGGTGCGCAAATTACGCGCCATCCGCCCCAACATGGCCATGAGCAGCGACTTCATCGTCGGCTTCCCCGGTGAGACCGAAGACGACCACAGCAAGCTGATGAAGCTGATGGACGACATTGGCTTTGACAACTCTTTTAGCTTCATCTTCAGCCCACGCCCCGGCACGCCAGCGGCCAACCTGCATGACGACACCCCGCACGAGGTCAAGCTGCGCCGCCTGCAGGAGGTGCAAGCCAACATCAATACCAATCTGGCCCGCATCAGCGAAAGCCTGGTCGGCACCAGCCAGCTCCTGCTGGTGGAAGGGGCCTCCAAGCGCGACGCAGGTGAGCTGATGGGCCGCACCGAATGCAACCGGGTGGTGAATTTTGTCGGCCAGCCCGAGCTGATCGGACAGATGGCCGATGTGCACATCACCGAAACCCGCACCTACACACTGCGCGGCGAATTGCCACAAAAATCATAGCTGCTTGCGCTTGTATACCAAGCGCTAGAGGGCCAAAATGCATCAAACAACAACTCAAACCGTGGCCCTGCAGCAGCCCTTGCTGCGCGGTGCGCGGCGTTTGCGCATCGCCCTGGTGGGTTTACCGGGTTCGGGCAAAACCACCTTGTTTGATGCGGTCTCCAGCACCGCGCCGCAGCAAGGTGAGCTGACCGACAGCCACCGGGTCTACCGTGCCTGCACGGTGCAAATTGGCCTGGACGAAGCCAGTGTGGTGGTCTTGCCCAGCCTGAGCTCGGTGCACCACTTGCAACACGATGACCTGAGCACGCTGAAATTTTTGCTCTGGGGTAATGAGCGCCCGCCCATCACCGCCCACGAACCCAGTGCCCCGCCCGCACCGTTTGAGCCGCCGGATCTGATCATCCAGGTGGTGGATGCCAACCACCTGCAAAGCCATCTTGAGCTGACGCTGGAACTCAGCCAACTCGGCCGCCCCATGGTGCTGGCCCTGAACCACATGGACACGGTGCGCCGCAACGGCCTGCACATCAACCTGCGGGCCTTGAGCACGCTGCTGGGCATTCCGGTGGTGCCGATCTCGGCCCTGCTCGGGCAAGGTATTGCTGAGCTGTTCAACACCGCCGTGGCCACCGCACGCCAGGGCATTTGCCAGCTGCCGCAAGCCCCCAACCGGCACATTGCCCACAACCTGGAACCCCTGAGCCAGGCCCTGAACCACCCAGCCATCTACACCGCCTTTCGGGTTCCGCACCAGTTGCTGCTGTTGTTGTTTGCCTCGGGCCATGCCTATTTTGAGCGCGAGCTGCAAGAACACTTCACCGCCAGAATGCCCGAGCTTCAGGCCCTGCGCGAGGCCGCAGGTCAGGGTTTGCCACGCCCCCTGGCGGAAGAAATCCGCGCCGATGCCCACTACCGTGCCGCCACTCTTTTTGAGGCCGCCATGCGGCCCGGCCCGCTGGAGCCGGGGCGCAGCTGGCGCTTCTGGCTGGACACTTTTTTGCTGCACCCGCAGTGGGGGCTGCTGGCCAGCCTGTGGGTGTTTGCCGGCGTGCTGTTTGTGGTGTTTGAGGTCAGCGGCTGGATCGACAGCCAGACCACCCAGCGCCTGATCGAGGCCACCAGCGCATGGCAACCTCAGGGCACGCTGGGCGTGGTGGAGCGGGCCATTCTGGACGGCATCATTGGCCTGACCGGCATTGTGGTGCCCTACATGCTGCCCTTGTTGCTGCTGCTGATTGCGCTGGAAGAAATCGGGCTGATGCAGCGGATCGCGTTTGTGCTCGACCGGGGCTTTCACAAAATCGGCCTGCACGGGGGTGTGGCCGTGCCATTTTTGCTGGGGCTGGGCTGCAATGTGCCGGCCATCTCAGCCGTGGCCCGCAACTCGACCGGTCGGGAGCGCCTGATTGCCTCAGTGCTGATCACCTTTGTGCCCTGCTCGGCCCGTTCGGCCATCATTCTGGCGGTGGCGGGTAAATACCTGGGGGTCTGGGGTGTGCTGGGCATGTATGCGCTGACCCTGCTGTTGCTCAGTGTCATGGGCCTGATCCTGTCCCACCGGCATCAAGAAGTCGGCCCGGGGCAGCTGCAAGACATTCCGCCCTACACCCTGCCCAACTGGCATGCCATGCTGCGCGAGACCTGGGTTCGCTCCAGCGATGTGCTGACCATCGTCACGCCCTTGCTGGTGGGCGGCAGTGTGGTGCTGGCGCTGCTCGGCCACTTTGGCGCAGATGCCCTGATCAACACCTTGCTGACCCCGTTGACGAGCTGGTGGCTCGGTTTGCCCCTGGTGCTGGGTTTGCCACTGCTGTTTGGCGTGCTGCGCAAAGAGCTTTCCTTGCTGATGATTTTTCAGGCGCTGGGAACCCAGGAGATGACCACGGTGCTGAGCACGGCGCAAATTTTGACGCTGCTGGTGTTCATCACGTTTTACGTGCCTTGCATCTCGACTTTTGCCGTGATGCACAAAACCCTGGGGCGGGCCCAGGCCTGGTTTTCGGTGCTGCTGTCCGTCGGCGTGGCGATGCTGCTGGGCGCAGGGGTGCGCGTGATCCACGCGCTGCTGTTGCTGGCGGGTTGGGTGTGACGGATCGCGTCAGAGCGACTCGATGGTGTGGTTCATGTTGGTGTAAATGCAGATTTCACCAGCAATTTCCAGCGATTTTTTGACCATGTCGGTAGCAGAAAGCTCAGTGTGGTTGAGCATGGCAATCGCCGCCGCCTGGGCGTAAGCACCGCCGGAGCCAATCGCCACAATGCCGTTTTCGGGCTCCAGCACATCGCCGTTGCCGGTGATGATGAGGGAGGCCTGCAAATCTGCCACCGCCAGCATGGCCTCCAGTCGGCGCAACACACGGTCGGTGCGCCAGTCTTTGGTCAGCTCAATGGCGGCCCGCACCAGATGGCCCTGGTGTTTTTCAAGCTTGGCCTCAAACCGCTCGAACAAGGTGAAGGCATCGGCGGTGGCCCCGGCAAAACCGGCCAGCACTTTGCCGTGGTAGAGCTTGCGCACCTTGCGGGCTGTGCCCTTGACCACGATGTTGCCCAGCGTGACCTGGCCATCGCCACCAATGGCCACCTGAACCCCTTGGGGGGTGTTGCGCCGCACGCTGATGATGGTGGTTCCGTGAAATTGTTCCATGAGGTTCGTGATTAGTTGGTCCGAACGCTGACCCGTGCATGTTCGTAAATGCCGATCAGGTTAAAAAAGGCCGCCACCAGCCGTGGCACATCACGGAATTCAATGCGCCCGCCCTGCGCCTCGACTTGGGCGACCCAATTGAGCAAACTGCCTGCCGCAGAAAAATCCACCCGGATCAGGTCTGCACAAGACACCACTCCGGCCGACTGCCCTTTGACTGTCGCCTGTAAATCCGTGATCAAGGGCTCAATATCACCCAGCACATCCCCGCTCAAAGCCAAGGATTTTGCCGACTGTGGCATGGGAGCCAGCATATCCACGCCAACCGATATATCTGGCGACAGCATGAAGTCTGCAGCCTTTTGCCCCACCTGCCCCCCCACCGGCATGGTCTGAACCTGCAAGGCCGACTTAGACACCAGTTCACACCTGGGGGGCATCCATGATGGTGGCGACAACTCATAGGTGACACAAAAATCAAGTGCCACCTGCTCAAATTCATCAGGCAAACGCAACAAGCGCATCAAATCCAGCCGCAATTGCCACCAGTAAGAGGGCACACTGCTGTCACCTGCCGGGGTATGCGCCTGCAACAACAGTTGCAAGGACTCGATATGGTCAAAACACAGGCGCACGCTCTGATCACACCAGCGCGCCAGCAGTTCTGCCAGTTGCTGCGCCGCACTGGGCACAATGGTTTGCAACTGACCCCAGTTCAAACAGCAGGCTTGTGCCTGATCCTGGGTTAAAGAGCGCAATTGAACCACTGCAGCTTCATCCAGCTCGGCCGGACAGTGCCAAACGTGCAGTGCGCTTGTCGTTTTTTTAACGGCAGCCACAGGCGCTGGCGCAGGCTGCATGCCCAGGATTTCCGGGGTTGAAAACCAGCCGGGGGCGGAGCGGCCAAACCGCTGTGCACACTCCAGGGCCAAATTTTCAAAACTGGCTTGCTGCCCGGTACCACGGTACAAATCAAACAAGGCGGCGGCCCGGCCATCGGCCACATCCACCGCAGTGCCCGCCGCATTCAAAGCCTCCAACAGCACGGCCTCAGCCCCCGCATCATCACCATTGGCAAAACGGATGGCAGCCTCTTCCAGCTCCGGGTCTGACAGGCTTTTGCCCATGTCCACCGACATCATCTTGGACTCAGAAAACACACTGCTCACCGAGACATCAAATCCACTCCCTGGAGCGGTCACTTTGGCATCCATCACATTGGTGGGCTGGAAATCAAGGTCATGCACCTCACCCGTCTGGGTCGAGGCAACTTCTGGCACATGCGGCAGGTTGGTGTTTTGGGTGCTGTCAAACAGATTGCGGTTTCCTGTAGACACCAGAAAACCTGTTGTTTGAATGAGGCTTGGATCTTTGGTGGCGGATTTCGATGCGCTCGGCGAGGTCGGTGAAGACAGCGTGGGCGCATTGGTCTGACGCCCCTTCCACCATTGGTTGGACATTTGCGCTTCGATCTCATCGATCTTCTTGAGCGTGGTGGCACGCTCATCCAAATCAGAGTATCCGGTACTGCCCCGGTAATCTGATGGATTCTGGATCAACTCAGCCTTGCCCGTCGCAGAGGCCTGACGCAATTTACGCAACTGATCGAACTCACGCCTGCGCACGGCATCATTGTGCCGTTTGCGCTCGATCATCTGCTTGAGCGCAAACTTGCTCTCTGGATTTTTATCCTGGGCCGGCTCTTCCTTGCCCGCGTCAGCCCAGTCCGTGTTCGGATTACGAACGAACTTGGCTACCTTGGACAACAGACCAGGGCTATTGTCCTGAGTGGCCATGTTTTCCAGACCAACGACGATCCTGAACCGATAGTTTCATCAATCACCAAACATTTTTTGCTTGAGTTCGCGCCGTTGTTGTGCCTCAAGCGACAGGGTCGCAGTCGGTCGCGCCAACAGACGGCCCACCCCGATGGGCTCTCCGGTTTCGTCGCAGTAACCATAGTCACCGGCATCAATCCGGGAGATTGACTGCTCAATTTTCTTCAATAATTTGCGCTCCCGGTCACGGGTGCGTAATTCCAGCGCATGTTCCTCTTCAATGGTGGCACGGTCAGCCGGGTCAGGCACCACCACCGTATCTTCACGCAAATGTTCGGTGGTTTCACCGGCATTGCTCAAAATATCATCTTTCAGAACCACCAGCTTCAGGCGGAAATAAGCCATCTGCGTGTCGTTCATGTACTCGTCATCCGACATGGCAATGATCTCGGCATCGGTCAACTCCGTCACTGGCTTCGATTTCCAGTTGTTGGCCAATTTCGGGTCACGTTTGGTGGCAGAGGCCAAGGGCGGCACGATCGGTTGTGGCGTGGTGATTTGGGTAAAGCTGGATTTGGCGGCCGTAGAGGCCACGGCCTGGGCCATGGACGGCACGGTCAACTGGGCCAGGCGAGACGAGGGCCGCCCGGTGCGCACAGGCACACCTGAGGCAGTCATTTGCATTTCAGGGCCCGTGGATTTGGCAACGGTTTTGGGGGCAACAGGCGTTGAGGTAATCACTGCTTCAGGTTTCTTTCTTGACGGAGGAACGGGTGCGGCAACAGGTGCCGACACGGCTTTGGGAACTGGTTTTTTCACCGTCACAGGTTCAGCTTTGGCATGAACCACGGGCACGGGATCTTTACGAACTGCAGGTTTGGCAACTGTTTTGGGGGTCACTTTGCTGACCACGGGCTCAGCCACTTTCTCCGCTTTGACCTTGCTGACCTTGACCTGAACTGTCGGTACGGGGCTTAGCACCTCTTTGGTTTTGGGCTTGGCCTCATGTTGAATGGCCTCTGCAGGTTTGGCGGTTTGGGCTTTCACTGGTGATCTCCTGACGGGTTTCCCCTGAGTCGGCTGTGCGCTGGCCACAACCTTAACCTTATCGACTTGGCTCACCTTGGCTGAATCGTCAGCTTGGGGGGAGGTGTTTTGTTCGGCGCGCGAGTTTACAGGTTTGGCAGCAGGAAACCCCATGAGTTGCAAAAGCGAGACAAACATGATGCCAACGACGTGTTAAAAATCAAGCTCCAACAAGGCTTTGCTCCATACCTTGCAGAAAAATATCCTTGGGCAAATCTATGCCAATAAACACCATTTTGCTACAAGGCGTTTCATCTGGGCCCCAAGCGGGCCCGAGATCACTGCCCATCAGCTGGTGGACACCCTGGAAAATCACCTTGCGATCAGTGCCCTGCATGTAAAGCACACCCTTGTAACGCAGCATACGCGGGCCATAAATATTGACCACCGCACCCAGAAAATCTTCCAGTTTGGCGGGGTCAAAGGCCCGGTTGGAGCGGAACACAAAGCTTTTCACATCGTCATCATGGGCATGGTGGTGACCATGCTGGTGCGAGGGGTGGTTACAGGTTTCGCCGGGGGCGTGGTCATGGCCCGTATGGTCATGCGCGTGTTCTTCTTCTTTCAGGAAATCCGGGTCAATATCCAGCTTGGTGTTGAGGTTAAAACCACGCAGGTCAAACACCTCGCTTAAGGCCACTTCACCAAAATGCACGGCTTTTTGCGGCGCACGCGGGTTCATGTGTTTCAGGCGGTGCATCAGGTCTTCAGTTTCCTGGGCCGACACCAGATCGGTCTTGCTGATGAAAATCTGATCGGCAAAACCCACCTGGCGACGGGCTTCCTGGGGGTCATCCAACTGCTGGGTGGCGTGTTTGGCATCGACCAGCGTCAGGATCGAGTCGAGCAAATAACTCTCAGCGATTTCATCGTCCATGAAAAAGGTTTGTGCCACCGGGCCGGGGTCGGCCACGCCGGTGGTCTCAATCACCACACGGTCAAAGTCCAGCAGGCCTTTGCGCTTTTTGGCCGCCAGCAATTGCAGGGCTTCCCGCAGGTCTTCGCGGATGGTGCAGCAGATGCAGCCCAGGTCTTCGCGGATGGTGCAGCAGATGCAGCCATTGCTCATCTGGATGATCTGCTCCTTGGAGTCGGTCACCAGAATGTCGTTGTCGATGTTTTCCTCGCCAAATTCATTTTCAATGACGGCGATTTTTTGCCCGTGGGCTTCCGACAACACACGTTTAAGCAGCGTGGTTTTGCCGGAACCGAGGAAACCGGTGAGGATGGTGGCAGGAATAAGACTCATAGCGGGACGATTTGGACAAGGGTCCGAGTGTAACGACCCCAAGCTTAAGGTTTACTTGCGCATCACCACCAGGCCTTTGAGGTATTCCCCTTCCGGGAAGCTCAGCGTCATCGGGTGATCCGGTGCGCCGCCCATGCGTTCATGGATAAAACCGTCGACACCCGCATCACACCCCGCCGAGGCGACAATTTTGTGGAACAAATCCACGCTGATGCCGCCCGAGCAGCTGTAGGTGAACAGCACACCACCCGGCGCCAGCAGCTTGAAGGCCAGCCGGTTGATGTCTTTGTAGGCCCGCGCCGCCCGCTCGGCATGCGCCACGGTGGGGGCAAACTTGGGCGGATCGAGCACGATGGCATCAAAGCGCTGGCCCTGGTCAATGAATTGGCGCAAGGACGCATTCACATCGGCATCCATGAAGCGGGCGCGCTCAGCCGCAAAACCGTTCAGCGCCACATTGGCGGCAGCTTTCTCCAGCGCCAGCCCCGAAGAATCAATCGAGGTCACGTGTTGCGCCCCGCCCCAGAGCGCCGCCACGGTGAAGCCACCGGTATAACAATAACAATTGAGCACCCGCTCGAACTTCAGACGCTGGCAGTAGTCGGCAAAACGCTTGCGGCTGTCACGCTGATCCAGATAAAACCCGGTTTTGTGACCTTCGGCAATGTTCACCGCCAATTGCCAGTGGTGCTCTTGCAGGATCAAGTCCACCTCGCCTGTTCCCCGCAACCAGCCAGTAGTTTCTGGCAACCCTTCCAGTGCGCGGCTGCTGGCATCACTGCGCTCGTACAGCCGGGTCAGGCCGGTGGCTTGCAGCAGCGCATCGGCAATCACATCTTTCCAGCGCTCGACACCGGCCGAGGTGAATTGCGCCACCAACGTGTCGCCATAGCGATCCACAATCAGACCGGGTAAACCGTCGGATTCGCCGTGCACCAGTCGCATCGCGTTGCTTTGTATGTCAAATCGGCTTCTAGCGCTTACTGCACTTGCGCAAGCAGCTATAAAAAATGTGGCATCAATGCGTTGCGATTCGTCAAAACTCCAGACCCTGGCGCGAATTTTGGAGGCCGGGCTGAACGCTGCCCAGCCCAGAAATTGCCCCTCAACGGATTCCACCCGCACGGTTTCCCCGGCATCGCCGCTGCCTTTGGCAATGGCCGATTCAAAAATCCAGGGGTCAGGCGAATGATTTTCATGTTTGTTTCAATCCACGCCCCTGACGGAGCGAATTGGGGTTGGGATTCAGTAAGTGATGGCCATGGCGGGCACATCCACCCGAATCATCGGCTTACCCAAAGCGGCGCTGACCGCCGCCACATACTCGGCCGCCCATTGGGCATCGCCCAACAGGGCCGCACCAGCCGCTTGTGTGACCACCAGGATTTTGTCGGCGGTGAGCACTTTGCCGCTGGCCCGCAGGGGCTCGCAATCCAGCGTGGTGAACTGTTTGTCGAGCCAGGCACGCGCAGCATCATGCGCCATGGGCACGCCATCGGGCACCCAACATCACACTGATTTGCTTTTGCATAAGTCACCTGTTGATAAAAACTTCACATACCGCTATTTTGAACCACTTGAACTCCCGCCTTTGAGATGCGCCCGCGGATGGGCTGCATCATAGGCTTTGGCCAGATGCTGAAAGTCGAGTCGGGTGTAGACCTGCGTGGTGCTGATGTTGGCATGCCCCAGCAACTCCTGCACCCCGCGCAAGTCACTGCTGGACTGCAGCACATGGCTGGCAAACGAATGGCGCAACATGTGGGGGTGCACCGGAGTCGCCAGTCCGGCTTGCAGGCTGCGCTGGCGCAGCCGTTGCCAGATCGACTGGGCGGTTAATCGTGTGCCGTTTTGTCCAATAAACAGGGCGGCTTGCGGGCTTGCGCCTTGCACCACCTGGCCTGGCAAAGAGGGCAAAGCCTGCTCACGCAGCGCCAGCCAGGCGTGCAAGGCCTGCACCGCCTTGGCCCCCACCGGCACAATGCGCCGCTTGCTGCCTTTGCCCAGCACATGGGCCTCTGCAGCCGGCAAATCCACCCAGCCGCGGGCGACATCACTGGCCTGTGCGTCCAGGCCGGTCAACTCGCCGACCCGCAGGCCAGCGCCATACAGCAGCTCGACCATGGCGGCATCCCGCGCTTCCAGCCAGGGGTTGGCATCGGTTGGCGCAAAACTGGCCAATTGCACCGCATCGTCCACACTCAAGGCTTTGGGCAAAGGTTTGGCGGCTTTGGGAGCCCGCACATCCAATACCGGGTTACACGTCACCAGGCCTTCGCGCCCCAGCCAGGTGTAAAAACCACGCCAGCCCGACAAGATCAGCGCAATGCCCCGGCCACTGCGCCCGCCGCTGTGCATTTTGGCCACCCAGTGCCGAATGTGGCTGGGCTGCACCGCTGTCAGCGCCACACCGGCCTGTGCGGCATGACGCGCGAGCTTGTTCAAATCTTCGGTGTAGAGCGCCACAGTGCGCTCGGCCAGGCGTTTCTCAAACCGTACATGCCCCAGGTAACGCTGAACCAGCGCGTCCACCGGAGCCGCTTCTGGGCGGGCATCGGCGGGGCCGAGGGATGGCACGATCAAACCTACCGCAAGGGCGACAGGGCGGCGCTGGCCAGCTCGGCCACGCGGGCCAGAAAGTCGGTGCCCATGGTGCTGTTGAAGCGCTGGGCATCGGGCGAGGCCAGGACGATCAGTCCAAACGCAGGGGCCACACTCCCCACAGGCCCCACACGCAAGGGCAAAATCGCCAAGGACACGGCGGCTTGCGGGTCGGGCAACCAGTTGATGGCCTCCAGCCCGGTATTCACGCCACAAAACGGTTCGGTCAAAGACGACACAAAAGATTTGGCATCGTTGCTGACCCCGTGGGCGTAGGGCGCACCGGCGTAAGCCGCAGCCACGCCCCAGACCTTGATGCCGACTTGCGGCACCGAGAACTGCTCGGCCAGCTCGGCGGCCATCAGTTGCGGCAAGCTGGCGGCATCGGTGTGCAAAAACAGCGTGCGAGCCCATTGCAGCAATTTGTCAGACAGCACCATGTTGTCGTTCACATTGCGGATCATCTCCATGATGCGCAATTCCAGCATCTTGATTTTTTCGCGCAACAAGCTGGCCTGGCGTTCTTGCAGGCTGACGGCACGCTGGTTGTGCGGGTTGGAGAGTTGCACCGAGGCCAGCAGCTCGGCATGGCGCTCAAAAAAATCAGGTGTATTGGCCAGGTAGTTGGCAATATCGTCTTCGGTGATGGGGTGGCTGAAGGCGCTGGGCAAAGTGGAGTTGGGCATGAGAAGTCAAACAGTCAAAATAATCAGGAAAGGGCTGGCGGCAGGTCAATGCGGCCGTGAAACACCGTGGTGGCCGGGCCGGTCATCATGACCGGTGCTGAGCCACCGGCCCAGGAGATGGTCAACACACCGCCATGGGTCAGCACATCCACGGTCTCGTCCAGCAAACCGAGCCGGATGCCCGCTACCACGGCAGCACAGGCCCCTGAGCCACAGGCCAGGGTTTCACCGGCACCGCGCTCAAACACCCGCAGGCGAATCTGGCGGCGACTTTGCACCTGCATGAAGCCGGCGTTGACGCGGTTGGGGAAAAACCGGTGGTGTTCGATCAAAGGGCCGATCTGCGCCACCGCAGCCGTATCGACATCGTCCACCAGCTGCACCGCATGGGGGTTACCCATCGACACAACAACTACAAATTTAATAGCTGTTTGCGCTTGTATTTCAAGCTCTAGAGGCCATTTTTGCCATAAACCATCGGCCACCGGCAAGGTTTCCCCTGGGGTGAAGGGAATCTGGGGCAATTCAAACACGGGGGCACCCATGTTGACGGTGACACGGCCATCGGCTGTCAGCCGCGGCTCAATCACACCACTCTTGGTTTGCACCCGGATCGCGTCTTTCGTGGTCAGCCCGGCATCCCGCACAAAACGGGCAAAACAGCGTGCGCCGTTGCCACACTGCTCCACTTCAGCGCCGTCGGCGTTGTGGATCACGTATTCAAAATCAATGCCCGGCGCAGGCGAGGGCCGCACCGTGAGGATTTGATCGGCCCCCACGCCAAAGTGCCGATCCGCCAGGAACCGGTACTGTGCGGCGCTCAGGCCAAAGCGCGTTTGAGTTTCGTCCAGCACCACAAAGTCGTTGCCGGCCCCTTGCATTTTGGTAAAAGGAATTTGCATGGGGGAATTATCTACGCTCAGACCCGCGCTGCACTCATCGAGGTGAATCCTGCTGAAAAAGTCATTTTTATAGGCTTTTTGGGGTTCTAGCGCTTGTGTGGATTGCGCAAACAGCTATTGAATTCATAGTGATGTAATCCCCCCTATCCCCCCGCCCTTTCCACCCCCGCCGGGGCGGAAAGGGAGCCTAACAGCCGTATTTGGCCGAGTGTTTGAACGGAGCACATTCAAAGTGAGCGGCCAACGCAGCGGTGTAGGTGTACGCCAGCCATCGAAAACCCGTGCGCTGGTGCGTTGATGAGCGGTCTATCAGCGCAGGCACACCGAATCCTCACACCGCCCCGTTGGCCGAAGCGTTGTCTAGCTTCAGTTTTGAGACGCGGCCAAATACGGCTGTTAGCTCTCCTTTCCGCCCCGGCGGGGGTGGAAAGGAGCGGGGAGGATAGGGGGGGGATTACAAAAGCCAGCCTGCCAGCAAAGCACATTTCTATATGCTTTTCAGCCTTATACAGCTTATGTACATTGCGTAAGAAGCTATCAAAGAAATAGCAAATCAATCACTATCGTCATCATCATCCCCCCGCAACAACTTGGGGTCGGCGGTGATGGGGCGGTAGATTTCGACCCGCTGGCCCGGTTCCAGGCGGGCTTCCAGGGCCACCAGCTTGCCAAAAACGCCGACCTTCTGGGTGCTCAAATCCAGCGTGGGGAAGGCTCGCGCAATGCCGCTGGCCTCAATCGCTTCCCGCACTGTGGCTTGCTCGGGCACTTCTACATCCAGCCAGGTTTGGCGCTCTGGCAAAGCGTAAGTGACACTGACTTTCATGATGCCACCGCCGCTGCCGGAATCGCATGCTCCTGCGGGGCCGGTTTGCGGGCATCGAGCGCCCGCTTGGCGGCAATCATCAGCCCCAACACGATGAAACCACCGGCGGGCAAAATCATCACCAAAACACCATCACCGGGGTAGACCCGCATCTCCAACACACCCATGGCTGGCCCCAACAAGTTGGCCGCCCCCGAGAACAGCGTGCCGCTGCCGAGCATTTCACGCAAGGCCCCCATCAAGGTCAGCGCCAGGGTAAAGCCCAGGCCCATGGCCAAGCCATCCAGGGCCGACAAGGCCACGCTGTTTTTGCAGGCAAAAGATTCGGCCCGGCCCAAAATCAGGCAGTTCACCACAATCAGCGGAATGAACAGGCCCAGCACCTTGTGCAGCTCATGCAACCAGGCGTTCATGGCCAAGTCGACAATCGTCACCAGTGTGGCAATGATCAGCACAAACGCCGGGATCCGCACCTCGTCGGTGATCAGCCCACGCAGCAAGGCCACCAGCACGTTGGACGCGATCAGCACCGCCAGCGTGGCCAGGCCCATGCCCAGCCCCTGGGTCGCAGCCGAGGTAACGGCCAGGGTCGGGCACAGCGACAACATCTGGCTGAACACCACGTTGTTGCGCCATACGCCATCGGCCATGATGTCGCGGATTTGACTCATTTGGAAACCTCCTCCAGCAGGGTTTGACGGTGGGCGGCAAACAGTTGCAGCCCGTCTTTGATGCCGTTGACCACAGCACGCGGTGTGATGGTGGCCCCAGCAAACTGGTCAAACGGGCCACCGTCTTTTTTCACCGCCCACTGCGCCTCGGGTGGGTTGCCCAGCGACAAGCCGGTAAAGCGGGTGATCCAGTCTGAGCGGCCCACTTCAATCTTGTCGCCCAGGCCAGGGGTTTCGGTGTGTTTGAGCACCCGCACACCAAGCAGCTTGCCCTGCGCGTCCACCCCCAGCAGTATCCGAATCTCACCGCTGTAACCTTTGCGTGAGGTCTCAAACGCCACGCCCGTCACATGCCCGTCCTTGCGTGCCCGGTAGACCAACAATGAGCTGTCCTTGAGCGGCAATTGCAGCGTGTCCGAGGCCGGGTTATTGTCGTAAATGCTGGTCGGAATCACCTGCTCCAGCGAATGGCGCAAATCCTCTAGTGCACTTTGTTCAATCGGGGCTTTGGTCAGGCCATAGGCCAGCGCCAGTAACAAGGTTGCCGCCAATGAAAAGCCACCCAGCACCACGGCATGTTTGCCACCGGCCAGGTCAAACCAGGCCGCCGCTTTGGGCGCTGCCGGGGTCACGGATTCAGGGGTAGAAGTGGGGGTGTTCATAGTTTGATCTTGGGTTCAGCCTTGACTTCCAGTGACTTGCCGGCCCGGCTGCGGCCAAACACCCTGGGGCGCAGGCCACGGTCAATCAGCGGCACCAGCGCATTCATCAATACCACGGCAAAAGCCAGCCCCTCGGGGTAAGAACCGAGCGAGCGAATCACCCAGGTCAACGCCCCAATGCCCGCACCAAACAGCAGTTGCCCGGCGCGCGACACGGGTGAGGTCACGTAGTCGGTGGCAATGAAAAACGCCCCCAGCACCGAGGCCCCGGTCAACAGGTGAATTGGCAGCGAAGCAAACCGGGCCGGGTCCAGCGCATGAGAGGCCGCCGCCAGCGCCGCCAGCGTGCCCAGCATGGCCACCGGAATGTGCCAAGAGATGATGCGCAAGCCCAGCAGCAACAAACCACCTGCCAGCAGCAGCACCGCCGAGGTCTCGCCCATCGAGCCAGCTTCTTCACCCAGCGCCATTTTCTGCGGGGGGGCCAGTTTCTCGGTGGTTTTGACCACTGGCACACCACGCGACAGCTCGGTTTTCAGTGCCCCCAGCGAGGTCGCGGCACTCATGTGCTCAGGCACCGGGGTGTGGCCGCTGATGTAGGCCAGCGCCTGGCCGAAGGAAGGTGCGGCCTCACTGCCCAAGGGCGCGGGGGCGGCCCACAGTGTCATCTGCACCGGGAATGAAATCAAGAGCACGACCCGCGCCACCATGGCCGGGTTGAACATGTTTTGCCCCAGACCACCAAACAAATGTTTGGCCAGCACAATGGCAAAAACGCTGCCCATCACGCCAATCCACCAGGGGGCCCAGGGTGGCAGGCTCAAGGCCAGCAGCCAGCCGGTCAGCAGTGCCGAGCCATCCCACAAACGGGCCCGCACCGGCTGCCCCAAGAGCGCCAGCATGGCCGCCTCGGCCGCCAGCGAACTGCCCAGGGTGATGACAAACAGCATCAGCGCAGGCCAGCCAAACAGCCACAGGCCGTAGGCGGTGGCGGGTGTCAGGGCCACCATGACCCACACCATGGTGCTGGAGACACTGCTGCGGGTGTGGGTGAAAGGCCCGGCGCGGTTGGCCAAGGTACTCATGTGGTCTCCTCCAACTGTTCTGTGCTGACGGTTGCAGCCTTGGCGGCTTTGGCCGCCTTGCGTGCCGCTGCTGCGGCCTTCTTGGCCTCGGCCTCACGGGCAGCGCGTTCATTGCGGGCCTGAATCAGGGCGCGAATGCGGTCTTGCCGACGCGCATCCCGATCCAGCGCATTCAGCTTGCCATTGGCAAAGCTGAAGTAATGCGCCAGCGGAATGTGCGAGGGGCAGATGTAAGAACATGAGCCGCAGGCAATACAGTCCTGGCTGCCAATGGCTTTGGCCCCCTGCAAATCCCCGCGCTTGATCAGTTGCGCCATCTCCACCGGCACCAGGCCAGCCGGGCAGGCGCTGACACATTTACCACAGCGGATGCAAGGGGTTTCCGGACCATCGTTGATTTCCGAGGCGGTGAGGGCCAGCACCCCGCTGGAGCCCTTGACCACCGGGGCATGTACCGATGGCAGTGGTGCGCCCATCATCGGGCCACCATTGATCAGCAGCGTGGGCACCGGGTGCAAACCGCCGCAAAACGCCAGCAGGTCTTCCACCGGTGTGCCCAGGCGAACCTCCACATTGGCAGGCTCACGCACACCCAAGCCCGAAACCGTGACCACGCGGCTGATCAAGGGCTCACCCCGGCGTACCGCGCTGCTCACCGCACGCGCGGTGGCCACGTTGTGCACCACGGCCCCGACCTCGGCAGTGCGCTTGTCGGCCGGGGTTTCACGCCCGGTCACTGCCAGCAGCAGGTGTTGGGCCGAGCCCATGGGAAAGCGTGTAGGAACCGTCACCACGCGGATGCTGCGGTCGGCCTTGGCGGCCTCGCGCATGGCCTTCACCGCCTTGGGTTTGTTGCCCTCAATGGCGATGATGATGTGCTCCACCGCCAGGGCGTAGGCCATGATGCGCACGCCGTCCACAATGTCGTTGGCCGCCTCGCGCATCAGCCGGTCGTCACAGGTGATGTAGGGCTCACACTCGGCCCCGTTGATCACCAGGGTGTCGATGCTGTATTTGTAGCGCATGTCGAGCTTGACCGCCGACGGAAAGGCCGCACCGCCCAGGCCCACAATGCCAGCTGCCGCGACCCGGTCGTTCAGCTCCCTGGGCGTGGCAGGCAAGGGGAAGTCGGCGGTGATCGGTGTCGGCAATTCTGCCCAGCGGTCTTCACCATCGGACTCAATCACCACGGTGAGTTGGGTCAAGCCAGAAGGGTGAGGGGCCACGCGGTCTTCAATCGCGGTGACCGTGCCCGAGGTCGAGGCATGTACATTGGCAGAAATGCCGCGCCCACCACGGCCAATCAGCTGCCCCTTGCCAACCCATTGCCCGACTTCCACCACCGGCTCTGCCGCGCTGCCCACATGCTGCTGCAAAGGGATAAACAAGCGCTTGGGCACCGGCATACGCACAATGGCGCTTTCGCTGCTGAGTTCTTTGCGGTAGCTGAGTGTGACCCCACCGCGTACTTGAAAAAGTGCCATCGCTGTGCGTCCTTTCAAGCTGCCGCAACCGGGTGCTGGGTCACCGGCTTGGGCCAATGCCAGGTGGCCAGCGTGGGCAACACGGGTTTCATCACAATGGCTTGGGTCGGGCATTCCACCTCACACAGGCCACAGGCGTAACAGGCCTCGGGCAACACGGTGTGCATTTGTTTGACCGCGCCCACAATCGCATCCGAGGCGCATTTGCGAATACAACGGGTGCAGCCAATACAGCGCTCTTCATCAACCCAGGCCACGGTCGGCAAGGCGGCATCGGAGCCATCCACCGCCAGGCGCACGCCAATCAATTCAGCCACCCGCAGTGCTGTAGAGGCACCACCTGGCGGGCAACAATTGGGAGCAGCCCGGCCATCCACGATGGCGGCTGCCGCCTGTTTGCAACCGGCGAAACCACACTGGGCACAGTTGGAGCCGGGCAACAGAGCGGCCACCGCCTCGGCCCGGTCATCCACCGGGGCCGACAGGTAGCGGGCCGCCACCCCCAGCACCACGCCCAGGCCGGTGCCGAGCAGGCCAATCGCCCCGACCGCTTGCGCGGCTTGTGTCATCATGTGTGTATCCAGAATCATGTCAAGCTCCCAGTCCGGCAAAACCCATGAACGCCAGCGACAACACGCCGGCGGTGATGAAGCCAATCGGTGCGCCCTCAAACACCTTGGGCACCTCGGCCAGCGCCAGCCGCTCACGCAGACCGGCAAAAATCACCAGCACCAGGCCAAACCCGGCGGCAGAACCAAACCCACGCAGCAGGCTGGCGACAAAGCCGTGACCACCCTGAACCGTCAGCAGCGCCACCCCTAGCACCGCGCAGTTGGTGGTGATCAGCGGCAGGTAAACCCCCAGCGCTTCGTACAAGGGGGGTGAGATGCGGCGAATCACCATCTCGGTGAACTGCACCACAGCCGCAATCACCAGAATGAAGGTCATGGTGCGCAGGAATGACAGGTCAAAGGGTGCCAGCAGCACGGCCTCAGCCACCCAGACAAAACCGGTGGACAGGGTCAGCACAAAGGTGGTGGCCAAGCCCATGCCGATGGCAGTGTCAATGCGCGAAGACGTGCCCATGAACGGGCACAGGCCCAAAAATTTGGCCAACACCACATTGTTGACAATGGCGGTGCTGAGCAGCACGAGTAAGAAATCTTGCATCACAGGCTCCTTTGTTGAACCACAGGGATGGCGATGCTGCGCAGCGCCGATATCTGAGGTGGTGCACAGGACGCAGCGGTCTGCGCCCGGCCCAACACCACCGGCTCCAGCGCATTGCGCCAGCGCCGTGCCAAAACCCGTGCCACCGCCACACCCACCAAAAGCCCAACAAGCGCCCCCATGATCGCCAGGGCATCACCCGCTTCTTGCAGGATGCTGGCAAACATCAGCATGGTCAGCAAGGGCAGCGTGTACGCCGTGAGCGAGGCGCGTGTCAGCGCCTGGCGGTCAACGCCAATGTGCACGGTCTCACCCAAGGCCAGAAGAGCCTGGTCAGGCCCCAGCGACCGTGGCATACGCCAGCTTGCAGACGGCTTGGTGCTGCCACTGCCACAGGCGCTGCGTGTAGCACAACTGCCACAGGCGGCGGCTTGCTCGGCCACCAGCCAGACTTGCGCACCATCCACGGCAACCACGCGGGCCAGGCCCTCGATCAAACTCTCATCAGGCACATGCAGCGTGTTCATGACAGCTCACTCACCTGACCCAGCCCGTCAATACAAATCGCCCGGCAGCCTGGCTGGGTGCGTAGCAAAGCCAGCCGCACCGACAGCTCACTGCGCGGAATCAGCGCCAGCGCGGTGGACATGGCATCAGCCTGGGTAGCGCTGGGAGCCACCACGGTGACACTCTCAAAAGCCGGTGCGGTGTGGCCAGTGCGCGGGTTGATCAGGTGGGTGTAAAGCCCGGCGGCATCCAGCCGCGTGCCATAACCGCCGGAGGTGGCTACGGCCTGGTCAAACACCGACAGGGTGTGCAGGGCGCGGCTGGGTTCACGCGGGTCAGCCAGGCCAATTTGCCAGGCCGAGCCATCGGGT
>VIKI01000091.1:15728-20526 GCA_008080595.1 Comamonadaceae bacterium | reverse complement strand
GCGCTGGTGGTGTTGGCGGCCAGGTTCTTCTCGAAGGTTTGCAAATAGTCCTTGGTGAAGCTGATGGCGCTGGCATCGACGGCCGTGCCGGCCTTCATGTGACCGGGAATCACCAGCTCGGGCTTCAGAGCGGCCATCTCATCCAACTGAGCCACCCAGGCGGCACGCAGGGCCGGGGTTTGGGTGTCTGCGGTCCAGACGTGCATATGGCCAAACACGCCGATGTTGCCCACCACCGCCTTGATCGATGGAATCCAGGCGTAGGGGCGGTGCGCCAGCGGGCCTTGGGTGCCACGGATCTCAATGGTCTGTCCTTCCAGCGTCAGGGTGTTGCCCTCCAATGCACGTGGCACCACCGGTTTGCGCGGTGCGTTGGCTCCCATCTTGGGCCCCCAGAACGCCACCTTGCCCGCTAGCTTGGTGCTCAACTTTTCCAGCACGGCGGGAGTGGTAATCACGTCAGCCTGTGGGAAGAACTCTTTCAGGGTTTCCACGCCAAAATAGTAGTCTGGGTCGGCCTGGCTCACGTAAATGGTGGTGAGTTGCTTGCCGCTGTCGAGCACGTTGGCGGCAATGCGCAGGGCATCGGCACGGGTGAAGCCCGCGTCGATCACCATGGCCTCTTTTTCGCCATAGACCAGGGTGGAGTTGACGTTGAAGCTGGCGGCACCGGCGTTGTAGACCTTGACGGTGAGGGGCACCTTGACGGTGAGGGGCTGGGCGGCTTGGGCGGTGAAGGCAATGGCCAGAGAGGCGGCGATGACGGTGGTGCGGATCATGGGAAAACTCCTGTTGGGTGATATGAAAAAGAACGCTCTGTAGCGCTGGGATGAACTTTAGTTGCAATATCCGCCCAGATAAACCCACAATCTGGCCATTACTGTTTCAAAAATGGCGTAAATCATGAATAGATTGACCGCCAACCCGGTGATTCGTATCAGCGCCTCTTCAACGAAAATGGCGGGCCGGTATGCTTCGAGTGACCTCATCAACCTCATGACAAAAACCTTGCTGCCCAATACTCATGCCATCGAATATGCCCAGCGCATGAACAAGGTGCTGGACTACATTGACCAGCATTTGGACACTCCGCTGGATTTGCCAACACTGGCGGAGGTGGCGCATTTTTCTGCCTTTCATTTCCACCGTGTGTTCCTGGCCTGGGTCGGCGAGACGCTGAGCGACTACCTGTGGCGCAGGCGACTGGAGATTGCCGCCGTCCATTTGGCCGCCAACGCGCAGGCCAGCATTTTGGAAATCGCTTTAACCGTGGGCTTTGGCTCCAGCGAGGCCTTTGCGCGCGCCTTCAAGCGGCGCTTTGGCTGCACACCCAGCGCCTGGCGCACGGGCACGCCACAGCGCTGGGCCGAAGAGTTGGCCCACACCCGACTGCACCATACCCAGCGCAATCTGGATCAGCGCCATGGCAATCCAGATCAGGCAGACGCGGTCGGCCTCTTGGAAGATACAGGCCTCAACAACCTGGAGTTCAAGATGGACATGCAAGTGAAAAAATTACCCGCCGTTCGGGTGGCCTATATGCGCTATACCGGGCCTTACGGTGCGGGGGTACACCGTTTCTGGATCGATACCTTCCTCCCGTGGTGCCGGGCCAACGGCCTGGAGGGTGCGGGCTGTTATGGCATTGGCCTGGACGACCCGGGTGTCACAGCCCCCGCCAAGTGCCGCTACGACGCTTGTGTGGAAGTGCCTGCCGACTTTGTTGCCAAGAGCCCCGCAGGCATTGCGGATTTACCCGGTGGCCTGTATGCCGTGGGCGATTTTGTGGGAACGGTGCCGGATATCCATCTGGCCTGGACAGAATTGCTGCGCAACTGGCTGCCCTCTAGCGGCATGCAGGCCGATGCCCGCCCGTGTTTTGAGTACTACCCACCCAAGGCCAAATACACCCAGAGCACGGGCGTGCTGGAGTGCCAGATAGGTCTTCCGGTGCGCTCGCTGTAAGCAGGGCAGGAATGCCTGTACAACAGCTTCTGCCACCAAAAACTGAGCCACCCATAGAACTCGCAGCGTGACGCTGACCGATGCGGGCGAGAGCTGCCTCGCAGCCAGCAAATGCTGGCCTTGATGGAAAACGTGGAGGAAGAAACCGCCAGCCGCAGTGACGAGCTGCGCGGCCAGCTGCGCATCACCTGCAGCATGTCGCTGGCCTATGCACAGATGGTGGCTGCGGTGGTGGATTTTCTCAAGCTGCACCCGCAGCTCAGCCGAGGCGAAGAGCGCACCCAGGTCAGCGTGAGCAACCACTTCAGCGCCAACGAGGCCACCGCCTTGCTGCGTGCCGCGCTGGCAGGCGGTGGCATCGCGCTGCAACCCACCTATCTTGTCAACCCGTATTTGCAAGACGGCAGCTTGCAGCTGGTGTTGCCGGATTGGAAAGTGCCTGACATGCCTTCACGCAAGCATTTGTCGCCAGCGGTGCGGGCGCTGCTGGATTTTCTGGTGCAGCGGTTTGCGAATACGCCTTGGTGAAAAACTATTATTTTTATAGCTACTTACGCGCATTCCAGCTGCGCTAGAGGCCAATTTTGCTTGCAAACTTACCCCGGTCTATGGGTCAGATGAGTTGACTCTCTTGGCACAAGAACAAAACGCGGCTCACACGCCCACGGCCAGTTGCTTGGTCAACAGACACGACTGCATCTGCCGCAGGCTGGGCTGAAGCTTGTCCATACCCGTGCGCAAAGCCACACAGGTGGCCAGAATGTCAATGATCATCAGCTGCAGCAAACGCGACACCATCGGGCTGTAGCTTTCGTAGCCTTCTGGATGATCAACCGCCAGGTGAATCTGCCCCACCAGTGACAAGGGTGAGTGGCTGCTGGTCATGACAATGGTGCTTGCCCCGTTTTTGCCGGCCATGGCACAGGTGCTCAGAAGTTCCTGGGTTCTCCCTGAGTTGGAGATCACCACTGCACAGTCGCCAGGGCGCATGACGGACGCACTCATGAGCTGCATGTGGCTGTCGTGGTAGGCCGTGGTGGGGATGCCCATGCGAAAAAATTTGTGCTGTGCATCCTGCGCCACAATGCCCGAGTTGCCCAGACCAAAAAACTCGATCCGACCGCCATCCCGGCGTGCGTCCAGCATCGCCGTGACGGCCTGTTCCACATGACAGGGGTTGACCTCGATGCGGTAGCGTGAAACCGCCGCCATGGTGTCGTCAATCACCTTGACCAGGATGTCCTGGGTTTTGTCGTCCGCATCCACACTGCGGTGAATGAAAGGCACGCCCTCATGGGTGCGGCCAACCAGTTTGAGCTTGAAGTCCTTCAAGCCGTCGTAGCCCAAGCTGCGGCAGAACCGAACCACCGTGGGGCTGCTGACCCGGGCCTGTGCGGCCAGGGCGCTCACTGGCAGACTCAGAAAACTGCTTGGGCAGTCCAGCAAAAGCCTGCCGACCCGTTGTTCAGCCGGCGACAGCGAGGTGAGTGCGGCTTCGATCCTATCAAGCATGATTTGGACGATGGTTGTGCATCAAACTTGGCTGGCAAGGTCAAAAATCCGTTGCATGGCCACCCACTTTTCCCCGGCGGGTGTCCAGGGCGTAGGCAGCTGGTAAGTCCACATCAGGTTTTCCCAGCGCACAATGTCCGGGTTGGTGGCCGTGGCCTGGGCCATGGCCTGGGCGTCGTACACCGCAGGGTCAACCTCCATCACCATGAACAAACGGGTGCCCAGGCGGTAGATTTCCATACCGGTCACACCATGGCTCAACAGGTGCTCACGCACCTGCGGCCAGATTTTTTCATGGGCTTTTTCGTAGTCGGCAATACGCTGGGCATCGTCTACCAGGTCGAGAGCAAGGGCGTAACGCATGATTTTTCAGTGTGGTTGGGAGTTCAGAATGGAACAGCCGGTTCAACGCACCAAGCGCAACACCGTGCTGGTGACCCCATCGGAGTAGGACGATGAGAGTTTGAATTGCGCGACTGTGCCCACCAGTTCATGGGCCTGGTGTTGCAGGCCACTGGCCGCCGCAGCCATTTGTTCGACCAGGGCCGCATTTTGCTGCGTGGCCTGATCCATCTGGGTCACCGCTTCACCCACCTGGGCCACACCGGTGCTTTGCTCTGAACTGGCCGCGCTGATTTCGGCCACGATGTCGGTGACCCGGCGGATGGCACTCACCACCTCGGTCATGGTTTCACCGGCCTGGCTCACCAGCAGGTTGCCCTGTTCGACCCGCTCGACGCTGGTACTGATGAGGCTTTTGATTTCCTTGGCCGCTTGGGCCGAACGCCCGGCCAAGGAGCGCACCTCGCTGGCCACCACCGCAAAACCCCGGCCCTGCTCGCCGGCCCGGGCGGCTTCCACCGCAGCATTGAGCGCCAAAATATTGGTTTGGAAGGCGATGCCATCAATCACGCCGATGATGTCGGCAATTTTTTGTGCCGCTTCGTTGATGCCTTTCATGGTTTGCACCACCTGGCTGACCACCTCACCGCCTTGTACCGCCACGCTGGAGGCGTTGGTGGCCAGTTGGTTGGCCTGGCGGGCGTTGTCGGCATTTTGCTTGACGGTGGCTCCCAGCTCTTCCATCGAGGCGGAGGTTTGCTCCAAGGCACTGGCCTGCTGTTCGGTGCGGGCACTCAGGTCATGGTTGCCATGGGCAATTTCAGAACTCGCCGTGGCCACGGATTCAGAGCCACTGCGCACGGCCATGACCACTTGGGTCAGGTTGGTCTGCATACTTTTCATGGCAGCCATCAGGCTGCTGCTGTCATGGGCTTTGAGGCGAATGTTCTGGGTCAAGTCACCGGCACCAATTTTCAAT
>VIKI01000091.1:0-15721 GCA_008080595.1 Comamonadaceae bacterium | reverse complement strand
GCTGCCTGATAGAGTTTGCCGGAATCGGCAAAGGCCAGCTGGTTGGCTTTTTGCTGATGCTGCATGCCTGCATCCAGCGCTTTTTGCCAGACATCAATCGCCTCACCCAGCAGTTTCAGGGTTTTGATGGCCTCGGAGTCGCGATGCGCCTGCACACTTTCATACATGCTGGCCAGCAACGGAGCGGTTTTTTGATAGGCCTGATCCACGCTTTTCCAGATATCCTGGGCACTGGCATCGCCATTGGTTTGGGCCAGCTTGTCACGCACACTGAGGTAGGTGGCCGCTTCCGCTTTGAAGAACTTGACCTCTGCCGCAATTTCCTCGTCACTGTTGAGCAGCACGATTTTTCGCACCGACAAACTGATTCTCGACACCGATTTGTGCAACTCATGGGCAATCGCAATCTGGGCGTTGTTGGTGTTTTCGATTTGATCCAGATGGGCCCGCATGCGCCGCATCATCTCGGCATTGATGACACTTGACACCAGGTACACCACGACCAGCAGACCAAATCCGGCGTAGAGGATTTGGGAGATTTTCAGATTGGCAATTTTCATGATGCGTGCCTCCTGCACCCAACCAGGGTTAGGACAGTGCCCTGTCCAGATGGGTGTAGCCACCGTCCACAAAAATCCATTGCCCGGTGGTGTGGGAGGAGACATCAGACAACAGAAACACACTCATCTGGGCGATTTCTTCTGCCGTGGTCATACGCTGCCCCAAGGGTATTTTTTGCGTGATGCTGGCCAGTTTGGCTTGTGGGTTCTCAAAGCTATCGATCCAGCGCGCATACAAAGGTGTCATGACTTCGGCGGGGATCACCGCATTCACCCGTACACCATCACTCAGCAGGGCGGCCGCCCACTCGCGCGTGAGCGACAGTTGTGCGCCTTTGGACGCGCAATAGCCACTGGTGTTGCCCTGGCCAGTGAGTGCTGTTTTGGACGATACGTTGAGAATCGACCCCTTGCTGACCTTGAGGTGCGGCACACAGTAATGCGCCATCACGTAGTAGTGAATCAGGTTGCTTTCCAGCGAACCCACAAAAGCATCACGGCCAGCCGCCAGGTCAACACCGTCATTAACCCCGGCGTTGTTCACCAAACCGTCAATATGGCCGAACTCACGCACCACTTGTTCGACTGCGGCGCGGCAGGCCGCATCATCCGACAACTCGATCTGAATAAACAGGTGCTGGGCATGGATGTCCTGCAACTGCTGGACAAATTCGGCGGGCATCGGGCTTTTGCCCAAAATCACGGGAATCGCCCCTTCTTGAGCCAGTGCCAGCGAAATCGCCGCACCAATACCCCTGGCACCGCCCGTGACGATAACGACTTTGCCGTTCAAATGCAGATCCATAAATTTCCTAGATTTCTTGGTTAGTGTTCTGGCACGATCAGCCCGTAGCAACGCTGGGCATTGCCACTCCAGAAAGCTGTCTGTTCTGCCGCAGTCAACGTGGTATTGGCCCAGGTCTGGGCCAAGTCATGCACGGCCTCGTAGGATGAAGCAAGCTGGCACACCGGCAAGTCTGAGCCATACATCAGGCGATCCGGGCCAAAAACCTCCAGCGCCTGATCAAAACAGGCCCAGATGTTTTGGGCATCCGCAAGTGACAGGCCTTGGCCATGACCCCACTGTGTTTCGGTCACCAGGCCGGAGAGCTTGCACATCACATGCGGCAGCGCCGCCAGTTGACGCAAGTTGTCGGCCCAGGGCCGGGCCTGCTCACGGCTGGGGCTCCAGTTGCGCAAGGCCGGTTTTCCCACGTGGTCAAGCACCAGCCAATGCGCGTCATGCCGGGCACAAAAGTCAATGACGCTGGGCAACTGATGTTCAAACACCAAAACGTCATACACCAACAAGTGGTGTTGCAGCAAGCGCATGCTGCGGTTCACAGCCGGCGCATTGACCCAGGCAGCCACATCCGGTTCATCTTGAAGAATGTGCCGCAAGCCCTTGAATGCAGGGTGCTGACACCAAGGCATCAGTTGTTGTTCAAAATCAGGCGCATGCATATCCGCCCACCCCACCACACCCACCACTTCAGGATACTGGTCGGCCAACTGCAACAAAAAAGTGGTTTCCTCAGCCAGGGTGCGCGCCTGTACCGCCACCACGGCATCGACCCCCGCTGCTCGCATGGCCGGTGCACAGTCCGCAGGCAGACAGTCGCGTTGCAACTGCGGCATACCCTGGCTGATCCACGGGAACTCCTGCGGCAGGTAGTGCCAGTAGTGTTGGTGGGTATCGATCTTCATCACACGCGGGCTTTGAACTCATACTGCGCCAAGGACTCTGGCTTCATCTCAATCGAGAAACCGGGAGCTTTCGGCGGCATGTAGGCTGCGCCCTGAATCACACAAGGGTCTTTGAAGTGCTCGTGCAAGTGATCCACAAATTCGATCACCCGACCCTCACGTGTGCCGGAAATACACAGGTAGTCGATCATCGAGAGGTGCTGCACATACTCGCACAGCCCCACACCACCGGCGTGCGGACACACCGGCAAGTTGTACTTGGCCGCCATCAGCATCACTGCCAGAATTTCGTTGACACCGCCTAGCCGGCAAGAGTCGATCTGCACCACGTCAATGGCACCGCGCATGATCAGTTGCTTGAAGATGATGCGGTTCTGGCACATCTCGCCGGTGGCGACTTTGACCGGTGTCACGCCCTCGCGGATTTTGCGGTGGCCTTCGATGTCGTCCGGGCTGGTGGGCTCTTCAATGAACCAGGGTTTGGCAAAAGCCAGTTCGCGCACCCACTCGATGGCCTGGGGCACTTCCCACACCTGGTTGGCATCGATCATCAACTGGCGATCTGGCCCGAGCACCTCGCGGGCAATACGCAGGCGGCGAATGTCGTCCGCCTTGTCGCGGCCCACTTTCAGCTTGATGTGGTTGAAGCCCGCATCCACCGCTTCTTGTGCCAGGCGGCGCAGCTTTTCATCGTCGTAGCCCAGCCAGCCCGCCGAGGTGGTGTAGCAGGGGTAGCCTTCGCGCTCCAGCGTGGCGATGCGCTCAGCCTTGCCCACGGCCTGCTTGCGGAAAAATTCCAGCGCTTCTTCAGGGGTGATGCAATCGGTGATGTAGCGGAAGTCGATCAACTTGACCAACTCCTCTGGCGACATGTCGGCCACCAGTTGCCACACCGGCACGCCCTTTTGCTTGGCCCACAAGTCCCACACGGCGTTGACCACCGCACCGGTGGCCAGGTGAATGGCCCCCTTGTCCGGGCCAATCCAGCGCAACTGGCTGTCCGAGGTGATGTAACGCCAGAAGCGCCCCATGTCCTCGGCCACCCAGGCCATGTCCAGGCCAACCACCAGATGCCGCATGGCTTCAATGGCGGCGCAACAAATCTCGTTGCCTCGGCCAATGGTGAAGGTCAGGCCGTGGCCTTGCAGACCGGGCTGGTCGGTTTCCAGAATCACATAGGCTGCGGAATAGTCCGGGTCTGGGTTCATGGCATCTGAGCCATCCAGATGTTGGGACGTGGGAAAGCGCACGTCCACGACGCGCATGTGGGTGATCTTGCTCATGTCAGGCTTGGATGGTCGTCTGTGTTTGAGTACCCAGGCCATCAATGCCCAGGTGCATGGTTTGTCCGGCGCGCAGGTAAACCGGCGGCTTTTGCCCCAGTCCTACGCCGGGGGGAGTGCCGGTGGAAATGATGTCGCCGGGCTGCAGGCTCATGAAGCGGCTCAGGTAGCTGATCAGGAAAGCCACACCGTAAACCATGGTCGAGGTGCTGCCATTTTGATAACGTTTGCCATCCACTTCCAGCCACAGCTTGAGGGCTTGCGGGTCAGGCACTTCGTCCGCAGTGACCAGCCAGGGGCCGGTCGGGCCGAAGGTGTCACAACCCTTGCCCTTGTCCCAGGTGCCACTGCGATCGAGCTGAAATTCACGCTCTGACACATCGTTGATCACGCAGTAACCGGCCACGTGCGACAAGGCATTGGCTTCTTCAATGTAGCGGCCACCCTGGCCAATCACCACGCCCAACTCGACTTCCCAGTCGGTCTTGACCGAGCCACGGGGAATTTCCACCGCATCATCAGGGCCGACGATGGCGCTGGTCCACTTGTTGAAGACCACCGGTTCCGGGGGCACCTGCATGCCACTTTCGGCCGCGTGATCCGAGTAATTCAGGCCAATACAAATGAACTTGCCCACGTTGCCGACACAGGCCCCCAGGCGCAAGTCTTTTTGCGGTGTGCCTGCCACCAAGGGCAGGCTGTCGATGTTCACACCACGCAAACGCGCCAGGCTCTCGGGCAACAGCGTTGCACCGGCCACATCGGCAATCACCCCGGAGAGGTCGCGCACGCGGCCCTGGGCATCCAATACACCGGGCTTTTCCTGGCCGGGCAATCCGTAGCGTAGTAATTTCACAGTCTTATCCTCAAGCTAAAAAACAAAATGGGGCAAGGCGCTCTTGACTCAACATCAGCAGCACACCTGCCCCAAGGGGAAACATCAATCGTAAAGAACCGCCGCGATCTTGGCATCCTTCATGTTGGTCTTGTCGTAGTAGTAGAAGCCGGTGTCAATGATCTTGGGCAGCTTCTCGCCCTTGAGTGCTTTCACAGCCGCTTCCACGGTCTTGTAGCCAATGCCGACCGGGTTTTGGGTGATGGAGCCCGCGATGGTGCCGTCATTGATCATGTCCTTCTGAGCTTTGCCAGAGTCAAAGCCGATGATGACGATGCCAGACTTCTTGGCTTCCTTGATGCCTTTGCCTGCGCCAATCGCGCCAGGTTCATTGGTACCAAAAATACCTTTGAGCTGGGGATGCGCCTGCACCAGGGTTTTGGCAATTTCAGCCGACTTCAACTGGTCACCACCGTACTGAACGTCAACCACCTTGATGTTGGGGTACTTGGCTTTGATCTGGTTCAGGAAACCATCGCGACGCCCGATCCCTGTGGTGCTGGTTTGGTCATGGGCAATCACGGCCACTTCGCCAGATCCACCGATTTTTTCTGCCATTTTGTCCGCCGCCAAAGCCGCAGCCGCCACGTTGTTGGTGGTAGCTGTGGTCAGCGGAATATCGCTGTCCACGCCCGAGTCAAAAGCGATCACTGGAATCTTGGCCGCTTGTGCCTTCTTCAACAGCGGAATGGAAGCTTTGCTGTCCAAAGCGGCAAAACCAATCGCTGCCGGTTTCTTGGACAGTGCGGCGGACAACATGTCGATCTGCTTGTCCACTTGCTGCTCGGTTTCCGGGCCTTCAAAGGTCACTTTGACCTTGTTGTCTTTGGCGGCCTGATCTGCACCTTGCTTCACAGCTTGCCAGAACTGGTGCTGAAAGCCTTTGGAGATCAAGGGAATGTAGATTTCCTGGGCCGATGCGAAGCTGGCAAAACCTGCCAGAGCCAGGCCAGCGGTCAGAGCCAGCAGTTGTCTTTTTGCGTTCATGGGTTGTCTCCTAAAAATAACAATGTCAATAAAAAAACGAGAACAGGTGCGAAATCAAGAAATCACGTGGGTGAAGGGCTGTGGCTTGGGTGTCTGGCGGTCTCCTTACTTCTTGTTGCGCCGCAGGTTGTCGGTATAGACAGCCAAAATGATGATGAGCCCGGTGAGCACCATTTGCCACTCCTGGGCCACCGACATGATGCGCAGGCCATTGATCAGCACACTCATGATGAACGCGCCAATGATCGTGCCCAGAATCGTGCCGACACCGCCGCTGAGCGAGGTGCCACCAATCACCACGGCGGCAATGGCATCAAGCTCATAACCTTGCCCCAGTGCGGGTTGCGCCGAATTCAGGCGGGAAGCGATCAGCAAACCGGCAATACCGCAAATGCCGCCCGCAAAGCTGTAGATCAGCACCTTCCAGCGATCCACATTCACGCCAGACAGGCGCACTGCCTCCTCGTTGCTGCCCAGCGCAAAGGTGTAGCGTCCCAGTGCCGTCTTGTTGAGCACAATGGCCGACACAATGGCCACCAAAAAGAGAATCAGCACCCCGTTGGGAATGGGCAAGGAAGGAATCAAGTCGCCCAGTACCGAGCCCAGAGAGATCTGATCAAACCCCTCAATGTCATTGAAATAGATCGGGCGTGTTTTGGTGATCAGCAGCGATAAACCCTTGAGCAACATCATCATGCCCAAGGTGGCAATAAAAGGAGGTACCTTGAGTTTGGTGATCGTCAGGCCAGAAATGCAACCCGTCAGCGCCCCCACACCGATGGCCAGCACAATGCCCAGCGGCATCGGCAGCCCCAGATTGACCATGAACACACCCGCCATCACCGCGGTAAACGTCATCAGCACGCCGACCGACAAATCGATGCCCGAGGTGATGATGATGAAGGTGCTGGCAATCGCCAGCACACCAATCACGGTGGTGGACTGCAAAATGCCAATGATGTTGTCCTGCGTCATGAACGCTTCAGGCTTGAGTACGGTGAACACCGCAATCAGCGCAATCAGGCTGGCAAAGGCCAGCAATTTTTGTTTGGCTTGGCCACCCGTCAAACGGGTCAGCCAGGAAGTGGGGGCGGCGAATTTGGTCATAGGGTCATTCGAGTTTCTTATGGTTTAGTGCACGGTAGCTGCCGGGGTGTCGCGTTGGGTCGCCAGTGCCATCAAGTGCTCTTGGGTGGCCACATCACCCGCAACTTCACCGGTGATGCGCCCTTCACACATCACCAGCACGCGGTGACTGAGCAGCAGCACTTCAGGCAGTTCGGAAGAAATCACAATGATGGCCTTGCCTTGCGCGGCCAAGTCATTGAGCAATTTGTAAATTTCGCTTTTGGCCCCCACGTCAATGCCACGGGTGGGCTCATCAAAAATCAGCACATCGCAGTCTTGCACCAGCCATTTGGCGATCACCACCTTTTGCTGGTTACCACCTGACAGCAGTTTGGCGGTTTGTGTCAATGACGGGGTTTTGATACGCAGCTTCTCCACCATCTTTTGCGATACGTTGTGAATGGCCGGCTGATTCAGGAACACGCCCCATTTCAACCAGCGCTTCAAACTCGGCAGGGTGATGTTGGACTCCACATCCATCCCGGTGGCCAGGCCAAAGTGTTTGCGGTCTTCGGACAAATAGCCAATGCCCGCCCGCACCGCATCAATGGGGGCGTTGATGGGGATCGTTTTGCCCCGCACCCGCACCTCGCCCGAGTCAATCGGATCAGCGCCAAACACGGCGCGCGCCACCTCGGTACGCCCTGCGCCCATGAGCCCGGCAAAGCCCAGAATCTCGCCACGGCGCAGAGAGAAGTTCACATCCCGAATGAATCGGCCCCGGTTCAGGCCGCGCACCTCCAGCAACACCTCGTTGGCCGAGGTATCGGGAATGTTTTTTTCGGCCTGCTCCAGATTGCGCCCGACCATCATGGCAATCACTTGTGACATCGGCGTGCTGGCCGGCACGGTGTCAATGGTGCAGCCGTCGCGCATCACGGTGATGCGGTCGGCAATACGCTGGATTTCGTCCATCTTGTGCGAGATGTAGACAATGCCCACGCCCTCGCTCTTGAGTTGGCGGATGATGCGAAACAGCTCGTCAATCTCGGCATTGTTCAGTGCCGCAGTGGGCTCGTCCATGATCAGCACGCGCGACTTGAACGACAAGGCCTTGGCGATTTCCACCATCTGCTGGCGTGCTACGGTGAGCTCACCAATGGCGGTGGTGGGCGACAGGGCCAGGTTCAGCCGGTCAAACAGCGCCTGGGTGTCCTGGTTGAGCTTGTCTTCATCCAGAAACAGGCCACCCAGTCGGCGCGGCTCGCGGCCCAAAAAGATGTTTTGCGCGGCCGTCAGGTGGTTCATCAGGTGCAGCTCCTGGTGCACGATGCCAATCGCCAGCGACTGGGCATGCGCCGGGCCGTCAATCTCTACCGCCAGGCCGTCGAGCAGCATCTCGCCCACGTCTTTTTGGTAAACCCCGGCCAGAATTTTCATCAGCGTGGACTTGCCCGCGCCGTTCTCGCCCATCAGGGCATGCACCTCACCCGCCTGCAGGTCAAAGTGCACCTTGTCCAGCGCCTTGACACCGGGGAAGGATTTGCTCAGGTTCTTGACAGAGACCAGGGATGTCACGCTACGACCTTTCGTGTGTTGCTTGCTCGGGTGGCCATCAAATCGTCACACCACCATCCACCAGCAGGGTCTGGCCGGTGACAAAGCGCGATTCGTCGCTGGCCAGATAGACCACCATCGGCGTGATGTCGGCCACCGTGGCCAGACGGCCCATGGGCTGGCGGGCAATGAAGTCTTTTTCCGCCTGCACCGGGTCGGCCGCGCTGGCGATGCGCCCACGCAGTGAAGGCGTATCCACCGTGCCAGGGCACAGGGCATTGGCACGCAAACCGGCTTTCACATAGTCGGCCGCCAGTGACTTGGTCAGGCCAATCACCGCCGCCTTGGTGGCCCCATAAGCGCAGCGGTTGGCAAAACCCTTGATGCTGGAAGCCATCGAGGCCATGTTGATGATCGACACGCTGCCATTCTCCGCCTGCGCTTTGGCCAGCATGGCGGGCATGAAGGCGCGGGTCATACGAAACATGCTTTTCACGTTCAGGTCAAAGCTCAAATCCCAATCCGCCTCGCTGCATTCGAGCAGGCTGCCATTGGCCACCATACCCGCGCAGTTGAACAAGGCATCCAGCGCCGGGGTGCGTGCCGCCAGGGCACTCACTGCGGCATCGTTGCGCACATCCAGCAGCTCGACCTGAATGTGGGCATGCTCTGCGGCCAGGCTGTCCAGAAAGGCCTGATTGATGTCGGTGGCAATCACCCGCGCCCCCTCAGCCGCACAGGCCAAGGCACTGGCGCGGCCAATACCTTGCGCTGCCGCAGTGATCAATATGGTCTTACCTTGCAAACGATCTGTTGCCATGAGGAGAACTCCAATTAAATTTAAATATGAATAAATTATTCATATGTGGTCAAATCATAAAATGAATTCTTCACCCTGGCTCTCAGTGTTTTCCCTGATGGCCCAAGGCTCTGCTATAAAACCTTGATTCTTTATCAGCCCTCTTCCATGCCAACAAACGTGCCCAAACCTCGCGGTCGCCGACCCAAAACCAGTGGTGTTCTTGATGTTTTGCCCTCTGCCGACGAGCGCTACCGTGCGCCCGCCCTGGACAAGGGCCTGGACATTCTGGAGCTGTTGGCGGCGCAGCCGCAGGGCCTGACACGCGCCGAGATCGTGAAAGAAATGGATCGCAGCGCCAATGAGATTTACCGCATGCTGGAGCGCCTGGTGGCCCGCCAGTATGTGATGCGCAACCCCTCTGGTGACCGCTACGCCTTGAGTTTGAAGCTGTTTGCTCTGGCGCATATGCACCCGCCTTTGAGCCGCCTGATCAACCAGGCCTTGCCCATCATGGATGAATTTGCCCGCAAAGCTGAGCAGTCCTGCCACATGGGGGTGTATGACCGGGGCAATGTGCTCATCAGCGCCCAGATCAACAGCCCGCGCGGATGGAGTTTTTCAGTTCAGCGCGGTGCCCGTGTCAGCCTGCTCGACACCGCCTCCGGGCATGTGCTGCTGGCTTTTTGTGACCCAGGCAGCTACCAGAGAATGCGCTCGGAACACAGCCCCATGGACGGCGAAGTGCCGATCAGCGAAAGTGAGCTTGAGCGCATCCTGGCACAGATCCGCGAGTGTGGCTATCTGGAACGCGAGAGCTCCCAAACCTATGGCGTGGTGGATATTTCGTACCCCATTCTGGGGCCCGACAATGCGGCACTGGCCACGCTGACCTGCCCGTACATCCGCAACATTGATCGCCACATTGGCCCGGATCTGACCCAGGTCAGGGCGCTGCTGCAAAGCGCTGCACAAACCCTCTCATTAACCCTGGACAGCCCGCGCTGAATCCCCCAAAGGAATCAGGCCTGGTCCTAAGCGTAGCTGTAGCTGACAGTAGTGGTGCTTTGGGCCGTGCCGGGGCTGGCCGAGTACAGACCAAAGCCGGTGTGGCCGATCAGGCGGCCTTGCTGGGTGTAGTTCCAGGTCTTAGCGGGTGGTGTCGCCTGCCTCTGGATTCGGCGCTGTGGCCGTCTGCGTAGAGGTAGGTCAGGATGTAGGTGTATTGGCCTGGGCCGTGGGCATCGATGATGCCTTCTTGCAGCTATTACTTTGGTAGCTTTGAACACATATTCCACAAGGGTTACATTCTTATTTTATTGCTTGCTTTCTGTTAAAATTTGGCTCCAAAAACCAAACCATATTGAATGGCCTGATGGGTTGCTTTACACCCGCAGTCAACTCAGCAAAACAACGAACACGACAAAATGAGCACGAACAACACAGCGTTGATGCCCCGCATCGAGGGGCGTATCCAGGTGATTCGCGGCCTGCGGGTGATCATTGATGTCGACTTGGCCGAACTCTACGGCGTGCCCACCAAGGCGCTGAATCAGGCCGTCAAGCGCAATGCGGGCAGGTTTCCGGCGGACTTCATGTTTCAGCTTGACGCACCCGAGAAGGCCGAGGTGGTCACAAACTGTGACCACCTCCAGAAGTTGAAGTTTTCTAAATCGATGCCGTTTGCGTTCACCGAATATGGTGCGGTGGCGCTGGCCAATGTGCTGGCCTCAAGCCAGGCGGTGGAGATGGGGATTTATGTGGTGCGGGCGTTTGTGCAGTTGCGCCAGGCAAGCGCGGTGCATGCCGATTTGGCCAAACGGCTGACCGAGCTGGAGCTGACGACCGAGCGGCTGGAGTTGAGCCACGATACCTTTAGCCGCAATACACGCAATCAGTTGCGCCAGGTGTTTGATGCGCTGCGCGAGTTGGCCGACAAGGTGACACCAACAGAGCCACCACAAGCCCCCAAGCGGCCCATCGGATTCTTGCCATTGGAGAATGACAAACCCAAAGGTAGTGCCAAGGCGGTAAAGACCCCCAAACTGGGGCAACCCAAGAAGATGTAGCGCGCAAGCTTTTTAGCGATTAAAGAAGAGGCCACCGATGCTTCTACAGTCTTATCGGTTGGCTTACTGGAGCAGGTTGCCTGCGCTGTCGTGGATGCAGGCGAGTTGCCTGGGATGAATGCAGCAGGTGTCGCCGAACTCAGCTTCTCTTGCATTAAATCAGCCTGTAGCGCTTATGAAATATACGCAAATAGCTATTGAATATGTAGCATTAACGTGTTACACCTTGGTGGTGTCGAGCACCATGTCAAAGCTCTCCAGCTCAAACCATTGGCGAAACAGGGCCAGTGTCAGCTTGGTTGACCAGTTGCCATCGTCTTGCGGCTCCCATTGCTCCAGTTGGCGTTTGAAGAAGAACTCAAAGTCGCGCTCAACGTGGGCTTTCAGAGACAGCCCTTCTTCTTCATACAGTTCGATCAAATAGGCCGTGCTGTATTTGCCCAGTTCAACCAAGGTGGGCACACCCGGTTTGTTCGACAGTGCCTTGACGTATTCGGGGACTCTTCTGGCGTATTTGGGGCCGCGCCGCAAGGATTTGTGAACCCAGCGAACATAGGGCTCTTTGGGGCGCAGCAGCACAACTTGGCGGGCAATGAGGTAGCGCTCGTAACCGGGCGCAGGTTCGCTGTCGTTGAATTCGTCAGGATCGTCAAATGCTGCCGATGCAGCACGCGGTGTGGTTTCAGACAAGCCCAGAAGTTTGCGCCAGAAGGACATGGTGGGTGGGTGGGGTGATGGGTTGCTTTTTTTAACTAATAGGCCTCTAGTGCTTAGCGCTATTGCGTAAGCAGCTATAGATTTTGAAGTAAATGTTGAGCCAACTTTTAATCCAATCCTCACCCATTTTGCCCATGACCCCTATTGCACTGATGGTTGCCTGCCTCACAATTCCTCAATTGAACTGTGCCCAATGCCGAATCTGTTCGCCCCAGAATTGACCGTCGCAGTCCTGACCTAATACATCCTTCACCTCGTCAACAGTCAGAGGCCCGAGGTCATTGGGTCGATATAGCTGGATCGTGACCAGCATGCGCAAACAGGTGCTCAGTTTGTCAGCGATCTTGACGGCTGTTTGTGCGCCTTCATCGGCGATGTAGGCCAGCACCGTATCGTTTTGCACATCCAGCAGCAGCACATAGGGATCACCTTGGGCAATGAACAGCTGCGCTGCAGGTCGCACCTCAAACGCATCTTCCCACCAGGTGTTGACCGCATCGATGCGGTTTTGCTCTACCAGGCGTTCGGCAAATGTGCCTCTGAATCCAAAGCTATATCCAGCCACATCGAGATGAGTAAAGTCCCATCGGTTCACCATCTCTGCCAGATCAGCAGAGCAGTCGCAACCCGTCAGCGTTTTGAAAGCGCTTTGTACCTCTTCGGCTTGAGTTTCCGTCGGTGTGTGGGGAATCATTTCAGCGTAATGATCTGGGTATTTCGCAGCTTTCTCCCGATATTTTTCTGAGAGCGCGGTTTGAACTTCTTCAAGTGTCAATAAATTCATTGCTGAACTCCTTCTAAGTGCCAGATACCCGACGGACTCGTATGTGTCGATTTTGGAACAGGTATGGTGCGCATAAATAGGCAGCGGGCAACACACTACGAAGCCCCAGTATCCGGGAAGTTTTGATCTATAAACGAAATCACAAACTCGTTCGGACTAACCGATTCATGGCATTCTTTTGCGTGCGCCAAATACTCCTTCCAAAACTCTCTGAGTTGATCAGGAATCGACTCCGAAAAATCCATTTGAGAACGGACAATTTCCTGCCAAGAACCATCACACCCATAAAGACTGGCGAGCTTCGGTTGCATGGAATTTAGTGCTTCCTTTTGGCGATCATCCAGTTGACCAATTGCATCAAGAATGTAGCTATCCAGTAGCCGAAGAAATGGTTTACGTGTGTACCTATTCATATACCACCGGGTCAGGTCGCCTTCACAGTGTCCACTCCCATACGCAAAGCAGAGAAGCAAACATATGCCTCAGAAGGGTTCAATGAATCCGCTTCTGGACCAGCTAGCCAGACATCCAAAACATCATCAAATTGAAGTACGTCTTCTTTCAACTTGACTATCTCCTTTGCAGGACATGTTTTAAACAAAGAAGTTCGGACGGAATCGTCTGCAATGCCAAATATTGATGCATGGGGCGTTAGCTGCCAGATATCCTTAGGAATTGAGTCATTAGCCAACAAGTGATCCTGAATCACGCTTCGGGGCAATACCATGGCAGCCAATATTTCCTCTTTGCTGTTGAAATTTAGTTTTGCAATCACTCCAATTTTCCTTTCATAGCATTAAATCTTTGCCAATATTCCTGACGTATCGTGTCCGGGGGTTTTGAGGCATCAAACATGCGATCTGACAGTATCGCGAGCATTACTTTGTGGCATGTTAGACCAGTCAAGCGTACCTCCTTGTTCTGCATTCATCTCAACAAGCCACCGGTTGTAAACCCCAAATGTCGCTCTATGGTTCGCCTCTGACATGAGCACAGCCGATGCCAAGTCTGCATCATATGCAGGAAAGTTTGCTTCCATCCAAGCAGACATAACCCCATGGTGTGAGTTCAATCCGGGACTGGGAGATGGCATGTCATCATGATTGGCCACTTGGAAAAAATGCGGTCCATCATTCGGCCCCATTACTTATGACTGCGGCAACTTGAGCCCTGGCTCTCCAGCATAAGACAAAGAACCTATTCCGTATTGGTGACTCTCAATCCGCCTAGCAAGGCGCTGCCCAACGCTGGATTCCCCGAAGTCCTCCGCCTCCAGTTGTTCGCCCATTCTCAGTCTTGGCATCGAGCCCCGTGCGCCTGCTGCTGAGTCAAACCCGAGGTACACCCCGGTCTCAGCCGCGACCACCGCCGCCGCCACCAGCATCACAATTTGTCCGAATCCCCCCACCACTGGGCATCACCAGATCAGGCTGCACCGGGCTGGTGTCGCCTCTGACCTGGGCCGGGTCATAGGGTTTGAAGATGCTGCTGTTGTTGGCGCTGACCAGGGTTTTGGGTACGGTCAGCACCTGGCCTGCGCTCAGGACTTCGGTGCCCGAGAGGCCGTTGGCCTGGGCAATCGTGTACCACAGGTTGGCATCTCCCAGCACCGCGCGGGCAATGCTTTTCAGGGACTCGCCCTCGACCACGGTGTATTGCACCGGGTCGGGGTTGGTGCCGCTGTCCATCGGCGACATCGCCCAGCGCATCCACCTGATCCGGGGCCAGCGGGTGGTGCTCGATGCCGACCTGGCCGCGTTCTATGGCGAAACCACCAAACGGTTTAACCAGCAGGTCAATCGCAATTTGGGCCGTTTCCCCGAAGACTTCATGTTTCAGTTGAACGAGGATGAGTTCGCGGCTTTAAGGTTGCAAATTGCAACCTTAAAGACCGGGCGTGGCCAGCAATCGGGAATTGGCTGGCAAGGTGCACACTCTGGAGCGCAAGGTGTCCGTGCATGAACGCAATATCGCCGAGCTGGTGGATTCGATGACCCATCTGCTGACCACACCGGCAGCACCGCCCAAGCGGCCTATCGGGTTTGTGCATCCTCAAGAGAAGTCGGACCAGCCCGCAGGCAAAACGTTAAGTAAGCGTGCAGGTGATGCAGCATGAGGTTTGTTTCATGGAATCAGCCTGTAGCGCTTATGAAATATGCGCAAACAGCTCTTAAATATGAAGCACTTTCCTGAACGTGACTGAGCACCACTGTTTGTGTGGCTTGGGCGTGTTTGGGGGCAAAAATGGCACAGAATGTCGCAATTTCATGCATTAAATTGGCCTGTAACGCTTATGGAATATGCGCAAGAAGCTATTTAATACATAGCATCTTTATACCCTTGCCACGAGCAATTCCACGGCCTCAGCGGCTTGCAGGTGCAGGAGCTTGACGGGTTATTGGTCGGCTTTCATTTGCGCTGTTGATCCGCAGTAGACACCGACGCTTGGCGGTCATGTAGACAGAACACATGTGGACAGGATCGATGATTAACGCCAAAACGCATCCCAGCTGGTCTTGCAGATCAGCGCACTGACCACCAGCAAAAACACCACCCGCACAAAACCCGTGCCGTGTTTGAGCGCCAGGCGGGTACCGGCCAGGCTGCCCAGCACATTGGCAATCGCCATGGCCAGCACAAAATGCCACCAGATGTGCCCCTTGGCAATAAACAGCGCCAACGCCGACACATTGGTCGCGGTGTTGACCAGTTTGGCTGCGGCGGAGGCGCTCAAAAAATCGTAGCCGAGCAGGCGCACGAACAAAAACACCAGAAAACTGCCTGTGCCGGGGCCAAAAAACCCGTCGTAGAACCCAATCACTGCGCCAATCCCGGCCGCCACCAGCTGTTCATGCCGCCCGGCAAAACGCGGCGCGTGGGTCCGCCCCAACTCTTTTTTGGCCAGGGTGTAGAGCAACACCGCCAACAGCACAAACGGCAAGGCTTTGCGCAAAAACTCGGGGGAAATCACCGTCACCAGCCAGGCCCCGGCAAACGAGGCCAGCAGCCCGGCCGCAGCCGCAGGCAACAACGCTGCCCATCGCATCTGCACCCTCTGGCTGTATTGCCAGGTGGCCATACCCGTGCCCCAGATCGACGCGCCCTTGTTGGTGCCAAACAGCGTGGCCGGGTGGGCAGTGGGAAACACCGCAAACAAGGCCGGCACCAAGATCAGCCCACCACCACCCACAATCGAGTCCACAAACCCGGCAAACAACGATGCCAAAGAAACAATGAGTAATTCCATAAGCCCCATTGTCGCATTCGGTGAAATTCAAAAACGCTATGCAATTAA
>VIKI01000090.1 GCA_008080595.1 Comamonadaceae bacterium | reverse complement strand
GGGGCGACGAGTTCATCATTGTGTTGAACGAGATCACGGAACCCCAGGATGCAGCCCAAGTGGCACAAAAGATCATTGATGCCATGGTTGAACCCGTTCCTTGCGCAGGGAAAGACCTGAAAGTCACGATGAGCAGCGGCATCACGGTCTACCCCACGCATGGGGATGACGATGTCCAGGCACTCATGAAAAAAGCCGACATGGCCATGTATGAAGCCAAGTCCGCTGGCCGCAATGCTTATTCGTTCTTTGCCAGCAGCAACTTAGATTGAAGCACACCCTTATGTATTAAGCGCAAGCAGCTATAACTATCATAGTGAGAATATTTTCCCGGGATTCAGGATGTTGTCCGGGTCGAGCGCCCGTTTGATGGTGCGCATCATGTCCACCGCACCCGCACCGGTCTCGGTGACCAGAAAGTCCATCTTGTGCAGCCCCACGCCGTGTTCGCCGGTGCAGGTGCCCCCCAGCTTCAGGGCGCGGTGCACCAGCTGGTGGTTCAACTGCTCGGCCAGTTCCCGCTCTTCGGGTTTATCGGGGTCAATCAGGTAGCCCATGTGGAAGTTGCCGTCGCCCACATGGCCGACCAGAAAGTAGGTCAGACCACTGGCCTGGGCTTCGGTGACCGAGTCCAGCAGCGCATCGGCCAGGTGCGAGATCGGCACACAGGTGTCGGTGGTGATGGCTTTGCAGCCGGGGCGCGACTGGATACCGGCAAAGTAGGCGTTGTGCCGCGCCGTCCACAGCCGGGTGCGTGCCTCTGGGGTGCTGGCCCACTCAAAAGTCTGGCCGCCAAATTCGGCGGCAATCGCCTGCACGGTTTCTACCTGCTCTTGCACCCCGGCGGGGGAACCGTGAAACTCCATCAACAGCATGGCCCCTTCGCGCAGGCTGAGTTTGGAGTGGGCATTGACCATACGGATGGTGGTGGCATCGAGCAGCTCGCAGCGGGCAATCGGGACACCGAGCTGGATGATCTGGATGGTGGTGTTGACCGCATCGGCCAGGCTGTCAAAGCTGACAGTGGCAGCCATCACGCTCTCGGGCAGCGGGTAGAGTTTGACGGTGATTTCGGTCATGATGCCCAGCGTGCCTTCGCTGCCGACCATCAGGCGGGTCAGGTCGTAGCCCGCGCTGGATTTTTTGGCACGGGTGCCGGTGCGGATGACCTCGCCGCTGGCGGTGACGACTTCCAGCGCCAGCACGTTTTCGCGCATGGTGCCGTAGCGCACGGCATTGGTGCCGCTGGCGCGGGTGGCGCTCATGCCGCCAATCGTCGCGTCTGCGCCGGGGTCAATCGGGAAAAACAGGCCGGTGGATTTGATGGCCGCGTTGAGCTGGGTGCGGGTCACGCCGGGTTGCACCGTCACGGTGAGGTCTTCCGCGTTGATGGTCAGCACCTGGTTCATGCGGCTCACGTCCAGGCTGATGCCGCCTTGCACCGCCAGCAAATGGCCTTCCAGCGAGGAGCCCACGCCAAACGGGATCACCGGCACTTTGTAGTGCGCGGCCAGCTTGACCGCATCGGCCACATCTTGCGTGTTTTGTGCAAACACCACCGCCGCAGGCGGCGGCACGCTGAAGGCGGATTCGTCGCGGCCATGCTGTTCGCGCACCACCAGTGCGCTGGAAAACTGCGCGCCAAAGCGGGTTTGCAGGGCGATCAGCAATGCCTCTGGAACGGTGCGGGCGTGGACTTCAGGCAACAAATGGGGTGCGGTGTGGGACGTATTCATGGAGTAACTCAAGAGTAAGGGGAGCAGAAGGCAAAGCTTAGGGCTTCAGCAGCTTGTCCGCCACTGCGCTGTTGGGCCGGACCCGCATGGCGGCCTGCCAGCAGGGCTGGAGATTCTGGGTCACGCAGGCCACCACGTCCGGGTCAAGTCTGCCGTCATTGACCTGCTGATTCAGGATGATCATGATGTCTTTGAGCTCCAGCGCCTCCCGGTAGGGCCTGCGCTGCGCCATGGCTTGAAACACATCCGCCACCGCAATGATGCGGGCCTCTATGCTCAAAGCCTCCAGACTGAAGCGGTACGGGTAGCCGCTGCCGTTGACCCGCTCGTGGTGCTGCGAGGCCCACAATGCCACCCGCTCCATGCCCTTGATGTTGCACAGGATGTTGTAGGTGTCAAAACTGTGGCGGCTCAGGATGAACTTTTCTTCCGTGGTCAACGGGCTTGGTTTTTCCAGCAGTTCGTCGGGTACACGCAGCTTGCCAATGTCGTGCAACAAGCCGGTCAGCTCCAGCAGGTCGCACTGTTCTTCATCCAGCTGCATTTGTTCACCCAGATACCGTGCCAGGCTGGCCACCCCGTCCGAGTGCTCTTTGGTGTAGCTACTTTTGGCATCCACAATGCTGGAGAAGATGTGCATCAGGCTGCTCAGGTCTTCAAACGCCATGGACTGTTTGCTGGTTTGTGCCAGCCAGGTGGCCACGTAGCCGTTGACATGGTCACTTTCCAGCATGAACCAAAAGGCCTCGGACTCCGACAGTTCCAGGAACGCATCGACCAGCTCGGGGCAGAACCAGGTGTCACGCAGCGCCTGTATTTGCTGGCGAATCTCATCTTTGCCCAGCAAGATGTCGATGCCCTGCGTGACGTATTTCAGGGTCAAGATGTCCACACGATCCACCAGGTAGATGCAATTGGCACTGAGTTTGACCGCTGGCGGTACATCCATGTCTTTCAGCTCCCCCCAATGGGTGTGGTGATGCCGCACGACCGGGGCCAGATGCCGCAGCAGGGCGCAGCTGCTCAGCAGGTTGGCCCCAATCTGGCAGTGCTCGCCTTCCTGCTCCCACGCCAGCTGGGCCAATTTGGCATGCACGGCGGTTTTGGACACACCGCAGTCGTGCAGGATGGCGGCCTGGAAAAGATCGTCCAGCTGCTCTCGTGACCACCTCAGGCATTTGCCCACCTCCACGGCCATGAACGCCACCCGCTTGCCGTGGTGAATGTGGGTCACCCCCACCAAATCCAGTGCATCTGACAGTGAATAAATCGCTTCCCGCCGCAGATTGATCTCAAATAGAGACATGCTTGTCCTCAGCCCGATGGTTTCAAAAAAATGGGCCACCTCCGGGCCACGTTGCCTCAGCTTACCGCAAACTCAGCCACAGCATCGGCAAAGGGGTGAACATCGGCACATTCAAGCGCCCATGTGGATCGGGATGCGCTGGCGGCCAAAGTGACCGCAGCGGGTGTCAAACCGGCCCGCAATGGCCGCGCCGCAGTCCGGGCAATGGCCGCTGGCATCGAGCCGGTAGCGTTGGATCAGATACCAGTCGCGCTCGATCAGCGGGGCCTGGCAGGCCGGGCAAAAGGTGGTGTCACCCTCCAGATTGTGCACATTGCCGGTGTAGACGTAGTTCAAACCCGCCTGAAGCGCCGTCTGGCGGGCTCGTACCAGGGTGGTGGGCGGCGTGGCGGGCACATCGGGCATTTTGTGGTCGGGGTGAAAGGCCGAGAAATGCAGCGGCACATCCGGCCCCAGCTCGGCCTTGATCCACTGGCACATGGCGCGGAGTTCGGCCTCTGAGTCGTTGTAGCCAGGGATCAGCAGGGTGGTGATTTCCAGCCACACATCGGTGTCATGTTGCAGGTAGCTCAGGGTGTCGAGCACCGGTTGCAGGTGGGCACTGGTGAGTTTGAAGTAAAAGTCTTCGGTGAATGCTTTCAGGTCAACATTGGCGGCATCCATCTTGGCGTAAAAGTCGCGCCTGGGTTGCGCGTGCATGTAGCCGGCGGTGACCGCCACCGTTTGCACCCCACGGGCATGGCAGGCATCGGCCACGTCCATGGCGTATTCGGCAAAAATTACCGGGTCGTTGTAGGTGAAGGCAACACTCTTGCAGCCGTGCTGCACGGCGGCATCGGCAATGGCTGCGGGTGAGGCCTGATCCATCAGCCGATCCATGTCACGTGATTTGCTGATGTCCCAGTTCTGGCAAAACTTGCAGGTCAGATTACAGCCCGCCGTGCCAAATGAGAACACGCTGGAGCCGGGGTAAAACTGGTTCAGCGGTTTTTTCTCGATCGGGTCAATACAAAAGCCCGATGAACGCCCGTAGGTGGTCAAAATCATTTGCTCACCCTGGCGCTGGCGCACAAAACAGGCCCCACGCTGGCCCTCGTGCAAATGGCAGTCGCGCGGACACAGGTCACATTGCATGCGGCCATCGGCCAGCATGTGCCAGTAGCGGGCCGGGTAAGGGGGTTCGAGAGCGGTGTTCATAAAGTGGCTCCTTCCTTGAATTGGGTCACGGTGTAGCGTTGCAAGCGCACCCCAGCAGCCCAAAAGTCGGGTGGCAAACCGGCTTTTTGCTTCAGATGCGCCATGAAGTCGACCGCATCGGGCAACTGCTCCCACACCTGCGGCAAAAAGGTGCTGCGGTAACTCTTGTACTCCAGCACCACACCATCCACGCCGGGGCGCAGTTGAGCCAGGGCATCGGCCTCATCGGCAAATACCAGCGGCTGCATGGCGGACAGCAGCGACACCTCGATCCGGGTGTGCGCCAGCTCGGTCAGGCCAAGCGGGGCAAAGCGCGGGTCTTGCAGGGCGGCGGCCACCGCGTTGGCCCGCACATCGGCCAGCAAGCTGCGCCGCGCTTGCAGTGAGCCGATACAGCCGCGCAGTTGACCGCGTTGGGTCAGGGTGACAAAACAGGCCCCTGGCTCCTGCAGCCAGGGGGCAGAGGCATCGGCTTGCAGCGGCTGACCCAGCGCCGTGGAGATGGCGGCGCGGGCCAGCGCCAGCAGGGTCGGGCCATGTGGGGCACTTGGGTCAGAGCTCATGGGGTTCTCCTTGAGCAAAGGCCACGGCGGCGTAGCCAACCACCCGGTTTTTGTCGCCCGCCGTGTCACCGGAATTGCACATGCCGAGCAATTCCGGCTGCAAGTGATGCTTGCGGGCCGCCAGCAGCAGGCCGTTCACTGGCGTACCACCGCAGGCTTGTGCGTGGCTGAGGTGGCTGTCGAGCTGCAGAATGTGTTGCACCGTATCCTGATCGACCTTCTGGGCGCTGCGGTAGGGCAAAAAGTGCGACAAATCCGAACTGATGACGATCAGGGTCTCCGGCCCGCCCCACACCACCTCCAGCACCTCGGCCACCTCCTGCGCAGTCGCATCTCCCACCGCCAGCGGCAGCAGGGTGAAACTGTCGAGCACGGTCTGCAAAAAGGGCAGTTGCACCTCCAACGAATGCTCCTGTGCATGCGCGGCCGGGCTAGTCACCACTTGCGGCAGGTGGGCCAGTGCGGCCACACCCGGTGCATCGATCAGGATGCGGCCCAGCGGGGTGTCAAAGGCCGTGGCCCCGGGCAATGCCAGGCCGCGCACCGGTACCCGGTGCACCGGGCCAAGCAGCACCACCCGCCGGATCTGCTGGCACTCACGGCTCAGGCGCTGGTAGGCCAAGGCGGCGGTGGAGCCTGAATAGATGTAGCCCGCATGTGGCACGATCAGCGCTTTGGGTCGGTCATGCGGCCATGGCGTGGCGCTGCTTTTTGCAGTTGCAAACGCATCAGCCAACAAGGCCGCAAGGTCGCGTGACAAATCTGCTGCCTGGGCTGGGTAAAAAGTACCGGCGACGGCGGGGGGGCGAATCTGGGGCATAGCAACCTCCATGGAGAAAATCGTTCCAGACCTGTAGATCAGGGCTCGGCGCAGATTGACAAGACCCGCGCTCGGGCAGTGAACTCCGTGATAATCCACATTTATGAATCGCCACTGTACAACTGTATGAAGCTGCATGAACTGATCTATCTGGTTGTGGACGACCTGGAGTTGATGCGTGCAGTCACTGTGAACCAATTACGCGCCCTCGGTTGTGAAAAGATCAAGACGGCTCGTAATGGTGCGATGGCCCTGGAAATTTTGCACAGCCTCAAAATTGATGTGGTGTTGTGTGACTGGAACATGCCGGTGATGTCCGGGCTGGATTTGCTCAAAATCGTGCGCGCCGACCCCAGGCTGGTCAAGCTGCCGTTTTTGATGATCACCGCCGAGGCCGAGCGCCAGCGTATTGAAGAGGTGATCCATGCCGGTGTCAGTGGCTTGCTGGTGAAGCCTTACAACGCGGGGAACTTGCGCAACCGCCTTGAAAAAGTGCTGTCCGGGCCAATCCGCCCCATGGGAATTATCGCCCCGGGTAACCGTCCGGTCGGGCCTGCCAGTGCACAAGCCAACAACCGCCGTGCCACCGACACCACGCTGGCCCCCTCGCGTATTCTGGTGGTGGACGACTACCCTGTGTCCCTGAAGCTGATGGAGCAGATGTTCAAGGACGAATACCAGGTGATCACCGCCACGGAAGGGCTTTCTGCCCTGGCCCTGTGCCGCGCCGACCCGATGCCCGACTTGCTGCTGATGGACGTGATGATGCCTGGCATGGACGGCTTTGAGGTGGTGCGCCAGCTGCATCTGCGGCCTGAAACGGCGCAGATTCCGGTGATTTTTGTCACCGGTTCCACCGACGAGGAAACTCGCCTCAAAGGTATGGAACTGGGAGCGGTGGACTTTGTCCTGAAAACCTCCGACCCCAAGGCTTTGCGTGCCAAGGTGCGCAATTTCATCAAATACATCGACATGCGCCGCCAGCTGCAAGCCGATTTTGATGCCATGATGGAAGCCACCCAGGTGCGCGACCCCCCCCGCCATGACATCAAGGGGTCGCTGGCGGGCATTGTCGGCATGGTGCAGAACCTGGCTGACGACAACTCCATGGCCCCCCGACATGTGGAAAAACTGCGGCTGGTTGAGAAAACTGCCCAGCAGGTGATGGACATGGTCAACCTGTCGGGTGAGCTGTACAAAATGGAGACCGGCAATTTCAAGCTCAAAGCCGTGCCGGTCAACATTGGCGAAGTACTGCACAACATTGTGGACATGTCACGCAGCGCGTTTTTTGACAAGGGGCTGACCATTGAGGTCGACACCGACACCCCGGTGGGAACCGAGCTGCCGCAAGCCATGGGTGAACTCAGCCTGTGTTATTCGCTGTTTCAAAACCTGATCAAAAACGCCTGTGAAGCCGCGCCGCCCGGCACGCGCGTGGTGGTGGCCCTGCGCGACGAATCCCCGCTGCGCATTGAAATCAGCAACAGCGGCGTGGTACCGCATGAGTTGCGCGAGCGCTTTTTTGACAAGTTTTCCACCAGCGGCAAAGCCGGTGGCAGCGGCATTGGCACCTACTCGGCCCAACTGTTGGCCAGGGCACAACATGGCAGCATCCGCATGGCCACCTTTGATGCCGACAACCGCACCGCCATTACCGTGACCTTGCCAAGGCACACCTTCGACCCTACATAGGCCAACCATGGGCAATCGTCTGACACAAATCGCCACCCGCACCGGGGACAACGGCAGCACCGGCCTGGGGGACAACACCCGCGTCTCCAAAAACAGCCTGCGGGTGCACGCCATGGGCGATGTGGACGAGCTCAACTCCCACATCGGCCTGCTGCTGTGTGAGCCCATGCCTGAAGGTGTGCGCGGCCTGCTGATCGAGATTCAGCACCAGCTCTTTAATTTGGGTGGTGAACTGTCCATTCCCGGTTTTGAATTGCTCAAACCCGAGGCCGTGCTGGCGCTGGATGAGGCCTTGGCCGAGCACAATGAGGCGCTGCCCAAGCTGCAGGAATTCATCTTGCCCGCCGGTACACGGGCCGCCTCTTTGGCCCATGTGTGCCGCACCGTGGCCCGCCGGGCCGAGCGTGCGGTGGTGGCACTGGAGAGCCAGGACACCCTGAAAGACACACCTCGCCAGTACCTGAATCGCCTGTCAGATCTGATGTTTGTGCTGGCCCGGGTGCTCAACCGCCACCGCACCGACGGCAGCACCGGTGACGATGTGTACTGGCACAGCACGCGCCTGGCGCGTGACCAGGCCGAGCCTCCAACCAGCTGAGCCCGCTCAGCCGCCCCTCAAATGCTCCATGTTTAGTAGCTGCTTGCGCTTATTGAATAAGCGCTACAGCCTTATTTTCTATGTATTTTTGGGTGCCAATATGGCCATGGTGAGGCGTGACACGCAGGTGAGTTCACCGGCCTCGTTGCGCAAATCAATGTTCCACACCTGGGTGCTACGGCCCACGCGAATCGGTCGGGCGGTTCCGATGACCCACCCGCTGCTGGCACTTTTGAGGTGGTTGGCGCTGATGTCCAGGCCAACGGCTTTGTAGCCGGGTAAACAGGCAAAGTGAGCCCCGCAGGAGCCCAGCGTTTCGGCCAGCACCACACTGACCCCGCCGTGTAACAAGCCATAGGGCTGGCAGGTGCGGCTATCGACCGGTACGCGCGCGGTGATGAAATCGTCCCCCACTTCGAGAAATTCAATGCCCAGATGGGCGACCGCAGTGTTCAGGCTGATGCGGCTCAATTCTTCCACCGAGATCGGTTGCTGCCAAATGCGCATTCAAGACTCCCATCAACAAAAAGAGTAGGACTATATCGTCAGCACACAAGGACACAATGGCGAAAATACCGCCACTTTCTTCAACTCCATTGTCATTCTCATGTTCCAGTACCTCACCCTTCCCGTCACCGCCTTTGAGCAGAACTGCTCTTTGGTCTGGTGTGACCAAACCCGACAAGCTGCTGTGATTGACCCCGGTGGTGATCTGGACCACATCCTGGCCGAGGTCAAGCGCCTGGGCTTGACGCTGGCGCAAATCTGGCTGACGCATGCCCACATTGACCATGCTGGCGGCACCGGCGAGCTGGCCCAAAGGCTGGGCCTGCCGATCATCGGGCCACATGAGGGTGACCAGTTCTGGATTGACGGCCTGCCCGCGCAGAGCAAGATGTTTGGATTTCCACCGGCCTTGCTGTTCAAGCCAACACGCTGGCTGCACGATGGTGACACGGTGACGGTGGGTGAATGCACGCTGCAAGTGCGCCATTGCCCAGGCCACACGCCAGGGCATGTGGTGTTTTATTCCCCCGAGGCCAAGCGGGCGTTTGTGGGTGATGTGCTGTTTGCCGGCTCGATTGGCCGCACCGACTTTCCGCAGGGTGACCATGCCACCTTGATCGCCAGCATCAGAAACCGCTTGTGGCCGATGGGTGACGACACGGTGTTCATTCCCGGCCACGGGCCCGAGAGCACCTTTGGCCGGGAGCGCAAAACCAATCCGTATGTGGCCGACGGGGTGTAAGTGAGCCCGTTTTTGCGATCACAAAATGCTACAAATAAAATAGCTGTTTACGCAACATACACGGGGTATAGAGGTCAATTTCTTATATAAAAAAAGCAAAAAACCCGGCAATTGCCGGATTTTTTGTTGAAATAAATGGTTCTGCGCTACATCATGCCCAGCATGCGTGGGAACCAGGTGGACATGGCGGGCCAGTAGGTCACCACACCCAGGAAGCCCAGCATCGCCAGCAGCCATGGCCAAACGGCCACCGTCAGCTCGGTGATACCCATCTTGGTGATGCCCGAGGCCACATACAGGTTAAGACCGACCGGCGGATGGCACATGCCCACTTCCATGTTCACCACCATGATGATGCCGAAGTGCACCGGGTCAATGCCCAGCTTCATCGCCACCGGGAACAGGATCGGGGCGAAGATCAGCACGATGGAGGACGGCTCCATGAAGTTACCCGCCAGCAGCAAGATCACGTTAACCGCTAGCAAGAAGGTGATCATGCCCAGGCCATTGCCGAGCATCCAGTCGGCCAGCGCCTGTGGAATGTTTTCGTTGGTCATGATGAAGCTGAACAACACCGCATTGGTGATGATGTACAGCAGCATGGCCGACATGTTGGCCGAGTTCAGCAACACCTTGGGCACGTCTTTGAGGCCCATGTCCTTGTAGACAAACACCGCCACAAAGAAGGCGTAGACCGCGCTCATGGCCGCCGCTTCGGTGGGGGTGAACATGCCGGTGTAGATACCGCCCATCACGATCACGATCAGCAACAGGCCCCAGGCGGATGCCTTGAAGGTTCCCCAGCGCTGAGCCCAGGTGGCCTTTTCCAGCCGTGGGTAGTTGAACTTGCGGGCACGGTACCAGGTGACACCGCCCAGGGTCGCGGCCAGCAACAAACCCGGAATGACACCGGCCATGAACAGCGCACCCACCGAGGTGTTGGTGGCCACCGAGTACATCACCATCACGATCGACGGCGGAATCAGGATACCCAAGGCGCCTGAGGTGGTGATCACCCCCGCGCCAAAGCTCTTGGGGAACCCGGCTTTGGTCATGGCCGGCAGCAAGATCGAACCAATCGCCACCACCGTGGCCGGGCTGGAGCCCGACACGGCCGCAAACAAGGCACAACCCAACACACCCGCCAGACCCAGGCCACCGTACCAGTGACCGACCATGCTGGAAGCAAAGTTGATCATGCGCCGGGCCACACCCCCGTGGGTCAGAAAGTTGCCCGCCAAAATGAAGAACGGAATCGCCATGATCTCGAACTTCTCAATACCGGTGAACAGCTTCAGGGCCACCGATTCCAGCGGTACTTCAGTAAAGCCAAACAAGAAGGTCAGAACCGTCAGACCCAGCGAGATCGAGATCGGCATGCCGGTGAGCATCAGCACCATCAGCAGGATGAAAATAATGGCAGCGTTCATTTGGCTTGATCCCCTGTAGAGGTGTCGTTCTTGCGGGATTTGCCTTCCAGTGAGTGGTGCAAATCACGGGGGTGCAGGTTGTCGCCCATGGCATAGGGATTGGCATCCACCGCCAGCGGCTCCTCGTCGTCAAGCCCATCCACATGGCCGTGGTCATGGTGCGGCAAGTCGCCGGTTTTGAGAAAGTTGACCAACACCTGCAAGAAGCGGAAACACATCAGGCTGGTGCCCAGCGGAATGGCGCTGTAAACCATCCAGGTCGCCCACTCCAGATCAGGGGTGGTGGGGCCTTCAGGGATGTCAGTGAGTGACAGGCCCATCAGGTTGTAGAAAAAGTGGTGCGCCCCGTTTTCCCAGACAAAGCGCCCACCCAGCGTGGCCACAATACCGGTGAACAAAGCGCCCGCGCACAGGCCCAGAATGACAAACTTGGCGCGGTTCTCTTTGCTCAGGCGGTTGATCAGCACATCCACCCCGACGTGGATGCCGGTGCGCACGCCATAGGCCGCGCCAAACTTGGCCATCCAGACAAACATGATGATGGTGAGCTCTTGGGCCCAGCTCATGCTGATGGACAAGAGCCAGTCTTGCAGGCCAGGGATAGCCAGGCCTGCCGCATAGCGGTGAACCACCGCAACAAAGATGATCAGCGTCGCGCCGCCCATCAGGAAGGTGATCAGCCACTCTTCCAGGTGATCAAGAATTTTCATGGTGTGAGCTCCGACGTTGCGTCATCAATGCTGCATGAATGCGTCAGATCAACTCAGAGCTTGGCCGGATCAAAACCGGTAGCCGAGTAGAACTGTTGCAGTGTTTCCTGACCCACACGACCCGCCATCTTGGTGTGTACCGGTGCCATGGCTTTTTTCAGAGCCATACGCTCCTCTTTGGTGGGTACATACACGGTGGTTTTGCCGCTCTTCTTGACACCGTCGAGCGAGCGATCATTTTCGTCCTGGGCGATCTGGTTGGCGTAAATCGTGGCTTTTTTCATGGCATCTTCGAGCTGACCACGCACATCAGCTGGCAGGCCGTCCCAGAACTTCTTGTTGACAATCACCGCATAACCCAGGTAGCCATGGTTGGTGATGGTGAGGTGCTTTTGCACTTCATGCATTTTTTGGGTGTAGAAATTGCTGATCGGGTTTTCAGTGCCGTCCACCACGCCGGTTTGCAGCGCTTGATAGACCTCAGAGAAAGCCATCACCTGCGCAATGCCGCCGACTGAGCGGATTTCCTCTTCCAACACTTTGGAGGATTGAATGCGGAATTTTTTACCTTTGTAGTCGGCAACTGCTTTCAGTGGTGTGTTGGCGGAGAACGATTTGAAGCCGTTGTCCCAGTAAGCCAGACCCTTGATGCCCTTGGGCTCCAGCTTGCTCAGCATGGCCGCGCCCACCGGGCCTTGGGTGATTTTGTGCAGATCGGCCGTGTCATCAAAAATGAAGGGGAAGTCAAACGCTTCAAATTCTTTCACGCCCAGGGGGCCGAATTTGGCCAGTGACGGGGCCAGCATTTGCACCGAGCCAATTTGCAGGGCTTCCATTTCTTCCTTGTCTTTGTACAAGGCGCTGTTGGCATACACCTCGACCTTGACCTTGCCCTTGGTCAGCTCGGCCGCTTTTTCCGCGAAGTACACCGCAGCCTTGCCCTTGGGGGTGTCGGCCGCCACCACATGGCTGAATTTGATGATGGTTTGGGCACTGGCGCTCAAGCCGACGGCCAGCAATGCAGCGGCCAAGATGTGTTTCAATTTCATGGATGTCTCCTGTTGGTAAAAAAATGAATGAAGCGAACAAACCGAGGTTACCCATGGATCGGGCACAGGGCAACTGTGGCGTTCAACAGCTAGGGTTTTCCCTGAGGTGAGATTTATCTCAGCTGAAACTGGTGCACCAAACCACTCAGGTGCTCGGACTGCTGGCGCAGGGAGGCCGCCGCAGCGGCTGATTCTTCGGCCAGTGCGGCGTTTTGATGGGTCACCACGTCAAGCTGACCCACCAGGTGATTGGCCTGCTCGATGTAACTCAGTTGCTGAGCGGCCTCACTGGTGATGCTGCTCACCATGTCACTGACGCGCTGCACCGAAGCCGTGACTTCATGGGTGGTGCGCCCGGCTTTGTCCACCTGGGCCGTGCCAGAGACCACTTTTTCCAGAGAGGCCTCGATCAAGGCCTTGATCTCCCGGGCCGCACCGGCACTGCGCCCGGCCAGGGAACGCACCTCGCTGGCCACCACGGCAAAACCGCGCCCTTGCTCACCCGCACGGGCCGCCTCTACCGCTGCGTTCAGGGCCAGGATGTTGGTCTGGAAAGCAATGCCGTCAATGATGGCAATGATGTCGGCAATTTTGTGGGAAGCCTGGTCAATCTCACCCATGGTTGCCACCACTTGTGCCATCTCTTCACCACTGCGGGCGGCCACGTCGCTGGCCTGCGTGGACAGGGTCTGGGCCGATCTGGAGGCGGCGGTGGTCTCATCGACCGAAGCACTCAGCTGCGAAATGGCGGTCATGGTGGTTTGCAGCGTGTTGGCCGCTTCTTCCGTGCGGTTGCTCAAGTCCATGCTGCCTTGTGCGATTTCGCCGCTGGAGTTGTTGACATCTTCAGAAGCACGGCCCACACCGGCAGCCAGCTGGTGCAGATTAACCCGCATCAACTCCAGTGCCGCCAGCAGGCTGCCAATCTCATCCTGGCGGCTGGTGTCTATCGGTCGAGAGAGATCGTGCCGGGCCATGCGTTCGGTAGTGGCCACTGCGGCCTGGATGGCTTTGCGGGTGTCACGCACCAGCCACACGGCCAGAAGGCTGCCCAGCACCCAGGCCAGCAGCGTGCCGGCAATGATCGCCTGGCGTGCGGTTTGGGCCGTGGCGGTGGCATGGGCCGAATGTGTGGCGTTGGCCTGGTCGTGCCAGTCGCTCAACTGGTCAACTGCTTTGCTCCAGGCTTGTTGTCGTCCACTCCAGGTGGCGGTGTTGTCACGGAACTCGTTGCGCACCATAAACGCCTGCGCAGCCTCGCCCCGGCCTTCGGCCTTTTTGTCCCCGATGGCTTGCAACTCAGTGGCCGCAAGCGCTGCTTTTTGCACTTCGCCCAACACGGCCTGGACATCGGCATCGGTCGGCAACAGGCCCACCACCTTGGTTTGGGCGGTGTTGTAAGCCAGCAAAGCAGCACGCACACGCTGCAGCACCGCAGGCCCGCCAGCTAGGTCGGTACTGCCCAAATCGCCCAGGGTCTGCACATAGGTGGCCAGCTGGCGTTTCATGACATTGATGGTTTGGGCCCGCTCTGCATTGGTGACGGTGATCACTTCCAGGGCTGAGGTCAAGGCCTGCATCCGTGTCAGAGACAAAGTGGCCATGCCCAGCATCATGGCGATGATCAGGCCAAAACCAAGGTTCAGGCGCGCGGCCATGCTCATCTGCAGAATGGGTTTCATTGGGAACGTCCAAGCAAAAAAAAACGCAGCATAGCCCCTTACAAGGCGCTTGCAAACTGCGGCTTTCAACAGCTAGGGTTAACCCACCCCCTGAAGCAAAGCCGCTTGCAGCGCATTGATCCACGCCTTGCCAATCCGATGGGCCAACTGCTGCTGCACCGGCTGCACGACACGGCGCAATTGCACACGCTGGTCGGCACTGAGTTCATGAATGCGGGTGCTGCCGGTCTGGCGCAGGGCCTGGAGTGCGTTATCGTTTTGGGCATCGGCAATCTGGTTGGCAAAGGCCAAGGCTTCTTGCATGGCCTGGTTGATCAGCTCACGGTCCGCTACTCGCAGGCTGTGCCAAAAGCGCTGGTTGGTCACCACCGCATAGCCCAGGTAGCCGTGGTTGGTCAGGCTCAAATCACTCTGCACCTCGTGCATGGCCTGCGTCCAGAAATTCGACACCGGGTTTTCCGTGCCATCGACCACACCACTGGCCAGGGCACGGTGGGTTTCGCTGAAAGCCAGCGTCACAGGGTGGGCACCCAAGGCCCGCATTTGTGCGGCGATCACGCGCGAGGCCTGTATCCGCATACGCAAGCCGATGAAGTCCTTGGGCTCCAGCAGCGGGCGGTTGGCGCTCATCTGCTTGAAGCCATTGTCAAAATAACCCAAGCCCACCAGCCCTTGGTGCGACAGGCCTTGCAACAATTTCTGGCCCAGGCGGCCTTGCGTGAGCCGCCGCACCGAAGCCAGGTCATCAAACAAAAACGGCAGGTCAAACAACTCAAATTCGGGCAGACCAATCCGGCCAAATTTCGACAGTGATGGGGCCACCATGTCCACCGCACCCAATTGCAGCGCCTGCATTTCGTCATGGTCACCATACAGCTGGGCATTGGGAAACACCTGCACACTGATGCGTCCGCCAGAGCGCTGCGCCACCAGTTCCTTGAAGCGCTTGGCCGCCAGCCCTTTGGGCGTTTCTTCGGCCACCACATGCGAAAACCGCAGCGTGATCGCAGGCTTGTTTTGGCCCACGGCGGCGAGCGGCAGAGCTGCCGCACTGGCCAGCCAGGCTCGACGGGTGCTCACTGCGGTGTGCTCAGGGTTTTTTCCAGCGCATCCAGTCGTGTCAACAGGGTTTGCTGGCCGGCTTCAAGCACCCCGCGCAATTCGGTAAAACGCGAGGCCTCGGCCTTGTCAGCCAGCTCGCGGTTGGCTTGTAATTCTTTGGCGTTGCGCCGCGCATCCCACATCACGGTGGACTGCAGGTACAGCACATACACCAAGAAATACGCCACAACAAACAGCAGCAGCCCCAGCATCAACGCCCCAAAAGGGGCTTGCACCGTGGTCACCCCCAGAGAGACGGTGGAGTTGATCCAAAAAACATTCCAGTTCAGCGCCACAAAAGCACCGATGAGCGTAAGAAGCAAGATCAAAAACAAACTGCGAAGGCGCATGGCAAGCTCCTGTGTGGGCGGGCGAACATGGCTTGAAGCGTACACCAACTGGCTATCATCCGAACACCATCCACCCTATCATGACCCCAACCGCTGCCGCTGCCGCTGACCACACGCTTGACTTTGCCCTGCTGCAACAGTCAGCGGTGCGCCATGGCGCACGCAACCGGTTGGCGCTGTGGTGGCTGCTGGGCTTGCTGGCGCTGCTGGTGGGCTCGGTGGTGACCCTGCTGCTTTACCTGAACAATTTTGAGTCAGAAGAAGCCTCACGCCGCCGCGCCGCAGATGCCCAGTGGCTGGAGCAAAGTGTGCAGTTTCACTTTCGTCGACTGGAGGACGATTTGCTGGCACTGGCACGCCTTGCCATGCAGCAACCCAACCCGGCCAATGTGCCGGGCACGGATACGTCTACCGATCTGAAAGCCGGTTTGTTATGGCGTGAGCCGGGGGTCATTCTCTCCAGCGGCTGGATGGCCGCCAACCAGATGAATGCGCAGGGGACAGGCCCCAAGCGTTGGCAACAAGACTGGCAGGCCCATACCGACAACGCCCAGACCTTGGCACTCATGCAATCCACCAGCCAAGGGCTGCGCCGCGCCGCCTATGCCGGTTTGATGCTGCAAAAACACGGTGCATCCACCGATGTGATCTGGCTGGCTGTGCCATTTTTTGACCGGGGCCAATTCACTGGCAACTATCTGGCTGCCGTCTCCGTGGAGCGGGCGCTGGCGGCTTTGGTGCCCGGCTGGTTCACCCAGGATCACCGCGTGCAACTGCTCATCAATGAGGCGGTTGTGCAACCAGAAACCGCCTACCGGGTTGGCCTGAATCTGCCTGGCACTGATTTATTTGTGCAAGTTGAACTGACGCAGGCTCAGCCCACCACCGTGCCACGCATGTTCTTTTGGGTGGCCCTGCTGTTTTTGTCCGGCATGCTGATCAGCCTGTATGCCTTGCGGCGCGATTTTGTCAAGCGCCAGCAGGTACAAGCCTTGTTGCAAACCCAGGTGGCCCTGCGCACCGCCATGGAAAACTCGGTCACGATTGGCCTGCGGGCATGGGACATGAGTGGCAAGATTTTGTATGTGAACGATGCTTTTTGCCGTCTGGTGGGCTACAGCGCGGGCGAACGATGTGCTGATCCATGAGGCCCCCTTGAACAGCGCCGGTGGCGAGCAAATGGGCTGGATGAGCTCGGTGCTGGACATCAGTGAACGCAAGCGTGCCCAGCGTATGGCGGCCCAGCAGCAAGAAAAGCTGGAAGCCTCGGGGCGGCTGGTGGCGGTGGGTGAGGTGGCTTCGACCCTGGCGCATGAGCTGAACCAGCCCCTGGGAGCCTTGAGCAGCTTTGCCAATGGGCTGCTGAACCGCTTGCACAACAGCAGCATCAGCCTGCCAGAACTGTTGCCGGTGGTCGAGCGTATGGCGCGTCTGGCGGAACGCGCAGGCGGCATCATCAAGCGGGTGAATGCCTTTGCCCGCAAGCGCGAGTTGTCGCCCCAGCGGCTTGATCTGGTGGCGTTTTTGCAGCGTGTGTTGACCCAATTTGCCGACGACAACACGCTGGCCCCGGCCTGGGCCTTGCCCGACCACCCGGTGTGGGTACAGGCCGATGAGTTGCTGTTTGAGCACCTGGTGAACAACCTGGTCGGTAACGCACAGGACTGGGCCACCCACGGCGGCCAACGGGCCCAGGTCTGGGTAAGTTTGAGTTTGAATGAAGTGCGCAACATGGCAGTGCTGGCCGTGGCCGACACCGGGCCCGGGGTCAGCGACGAGGCCCAGGCCACCATCTTCAATGCGTTTGTCAGCCGCAAGGAAGGTGGCATGGGCATGGGGCTGGCGATTTGCCGCTCGATTGTCGAGGCGCACCATGGCCGCATTGAAGTCAGCCGTGACCCGGTGCTGGGTGGAGCACGCTTCACCGTGCTGCTGCCGCTGGCTGACTTGGTTCCCCCACAGGAGTTTTCATGACCCACCCCAGTGTGCATATTGTTGATGACGATCCCGATATCCGAGACGGCCTGGCCTGGCTGTTTGATTCACGTGGTTTTCAATCCGCCAGGTGGGACGGCGGCCAGCCGTTTCTGGATGCCGCCCGTGCCCGGCAAGGGGATTGGGGCCACGCCGTGGTGTTGCTGGACATGCGTATGGCCCCACTCTCAGGCAGCGTGACTTTTGATCAGCTCAAAGCCATGGGCTGCCCCTGGCCCGTGCTGTTTTTAACCGGCCACGGTGATGTCGGCACGGCAGTGGCTGCCGTCAAACAGGGGGCCTGGGATTTTCTGGAAAAGCCGTTTCAGGACAATGAGCTGGTTGACCGGGTACAACAAGCCCTGGCTGCCGCCAGCGCTGCGCAGCAAGACGATTCTGAGACCCGCCGCCTGCGCCTGGCCCTGGCTTCCCTGAGCCCGCGTGAGCGCGAGGTACTGTACGAACTCATCCGGGGGCACTACAACAAAAACATTGCCGACCACCTGGGCATCACAGCGCGTACAGTAGAGTTCCACCGGGCCAATATTTTCGAGAAAATGGGGGTCAGCTCAGCGATTGAGCTGGCCCATAAATTGGGCCGACTGGAGCCTATAAGTCAAGCATAAAATTGGCCTCTAGCGCTTGTACAACATGCGCAAGCAGCTATATTTTTTGTAGCGTTATTGTTTTTCAGGATCACGTGGCACAACCCGCCGCAATTGCAACATTTCATTCAAGGAGATCATCATGACCAGACCCATCAAACGTATCGCGGTCAACACTGGCGGCGGCGACGCTCCCGGGCTCAACGCGGTGATCCAGTCGGTGATGATTGCGGCGGACAACCGGGGCTGGGGCTGCTTTGGCATACGCGACGGGTTCAACGGCATCCTGTTCCCTGAGCGCTATGCAGAGGGTGGTGTGGTTCGCTTGACGCGAGATCGGGTGCGCGGTATTGGCCATTTGGGCGGAACCATTCTGGGCACCACCAACAAGGGTGACCCGCTGCATTTTCCGGTCAATATGCCTGACGGCACCGTGCGCGAGATTGACCGCTCGGACGAAATCATCACCTACTTCGCCACCCATGAGATTGATGCACTGGTGTCGATTGGCGGCGATGGCTCTTTGACCATTGCCAACGCCCTGCATCAAAAAGGCCTTCATGTGGTGGGTGTGCCAAAAACCATTGACAACGATCTGGACAAAACCTTCACCACCTTTGGTTTTGATACGGCGGTGGGTTTTGCCACCGAATGCCTGGATCGCCTGCACAGCACCGCCGAGAGCCACCAACGGGTGATGGTGGTGGAGGTGATGGGCCGCTACGCCGGCTGGATTGCCTTACACGCGGGGATCGCAGGCAATGCACACGCCATTCTGATCCCTGAGATTGGTTTTGACATTGACAAAGTGACCGCCAAAATCCGCGAACGCGAGGCCGCAGGTCACCTGTACTCCATTGTGGTGGTGGCTGAAGGTGCGCAAGCGCGTGACGGTCACCGCGAGTTGCTGGCCGCCGCCGAGGTCGGCCATGCCGAACGCCTGGGAGGTATCGGTGAGCAAGTCGCCCAGGCTTTGACCAAGGACACCGGCAAGGAATCCCGCGTGGTGGTGCTGGGACACTTGTTGCGTGGTGGTAGCCCCACCTCTTTTGACCGCCTGTCAGCGCTGCGTTTTGGTGCGGCAGCGGTACGCGCCCTGGATGCCGGTCACAGCGGTGTGATGGTTTCCCTGGGCATCAACGGCGTGGACTATGTGGCTCTGGAAGAGGTGGCAGGTCACATCCGCAATGTGCCCCTGACGTGCGATGTGCTGCAAACCGGGCGTGACCTGGGAATTTGCTTTGGGGATTGAGCACAAGCGTCAGCTCGACATCTCGGTCAGGATGTTTTTGAACCAGCTGCTGGCGTAGGCCGCTTCGGTCTCGGACCAATCAGGTGACACACCGCCCGAGTTGGGTACCTGGATAATTTTGCTGTCTTTGGTGGCAAAAACCGAGACCACACTGGCGGCTTCTTTGGCCGAGACGTAACTGAACGCTGTGTCGATACCCGATATCTCCGAGGGTTCTTTGTCGTTCATCAATGCCACGATGTTGTGAGCGCATATTTTGGCTTGCCCATTGGCCGAAAACCCGGACTTGGGCATGGCACCCGCGCTGCAGGCATCACCGATCACGTGGATGTTTTTCTTCAAGGTGGATTCAAAAGTCAGTTCGTTGACCGGACACCAGGATTTGTCGCGCCCGACCAAACCAGCTGCCACGGCAATCTGACCAGCACGTTGGGGGGGAATGAGGTTGACCACATCGCCCCTGATTTCTTTGCCGCTCTGTAGGGCAACGCTGCGTTTGCCCGCATCCACCGCGATCAGCTTCTGGGCACTGCGGTAATCAATGATGCCGTCGTAATGTTTTTTCCAGCCTTTTTTGAACAGCTCGGCATGAACCAGGATGTCGGGATTGGCATCGAGCAGCACAATTTTCGACTTGGGCTTGTGCTGTTGGAGGTACATGGCGATCATGCTGGCGCGCTCATAAGGCGCAGCATGGCAGCGAAACGGCGCAGCAGGCACCGTTAACACCACGGTACCGCCATCGGGCATGTCAACCAGTTGCTGGCGCAGCAACTGGGTCTGAGCGCCGGTTTTCCAGGCGTGTGGCATCTGCTCTGGTGTGGTTTGCCGATCGTAGCCCTGGATCTCTTCGGTGCGGAAATCAATGCCCGGAGAGAGGATCAAGCGGTCATAGTCAATGGTATCAGTAGAGACGGTGACGGTCTTTTTTTGGGGATCAATGGCTGTGACACTGTCATAAACCATTTTGATGTCATGCTGCGCCAGCAGCTGGTCGTAACCCATGGTCAGAGTGGACAAATCAGGCAGCAGCCCGCCCAGATAGAGATTGCTCATAGGGCTGGCAACAAATTGCCGGTTGGGCTCGATCAGCACCACTTCAATGCCTGGATCCTGCATACGAATGAATTTGGCGGCAATCGTGCCACCAAAGCCACCGCCGACCACCACCACCCTGCGCCCGCTGCTTTTGGCCAAAGTCGTGGCCACGTCACTGGCCGCCAGTGTGGGCAAAGACCAAGAGGCCATAGAGGTCGCAAGCCCACTGGCCCCGAAGAGTCTGAGAAAATTTCTGCGTTGTGTTGTCATACTCTGCCCCTGGTTATTGCACGCTGGCGAAATAGTGCAACAGCGCATCGCGGTCTGCTGCGGACAGCGCCTTGATGGACTCGCCCATTCTCATGGGCATCTTGCGTTGACCATTGACGTACAGGTCCATTTGGATTTGCAGGTAACCCAACCATTGGCTGGCCACGGCAGGAGGGTCATCTTCGGTAGACCGGCCAACCACCACATGGCATGCGGATCCACCACAACTGAGCGGGAACAGCTTGGCTCCTTTGGCCACCCGTTCGGGATCAAGGTTTTGTTTTGTCACATGGCGTTTCTGACTGGCGAAATAGTCCCCCATGACAGCAAAGTCTTCATCGGTGTAGGCCTTGGCAATACGCCCCATGACACTCGATGGGCGCACGCCCCGCTTGAACTCCTGCATCGCGTCAATCACGAGTGTTTTGGGAAGCCCTGCCAGACTGGGCAGGGTCAACCCGGCACTGGCACCCAAAGCCCCGTGGCAGCTACTGCAGGGGTTGACCAGCATGGCGGCACTGGGTGCAGCAGCGCCCACATGGGGAGAGATGACCAGTGCGGCAGCACACCACACTGACCCACCGAAAGTTTTACGCCATCTGCTTGACATTTTCACCACCCTCGTTGTGATTTTTACGCAATCGTCGACCAGAAAAACAGCGGATCAAATGGACTCCAACCCACATTTCCTTTTGGCAACAAGCACTTGCAGGGAAACTACTTATTCTAGATGAGATTAATTTCATTAAGATCAGAGTCAATCCAGTCATTCGCTGAGATGCCACTGTGACACCATTCATCAAGGGATAAAGCCATGTTCAAATCATCCATCACCCTGGCCAGCGCATCTGCTGTTTTGGCCTTGGCCTGTGCCACACCCGTGCAGGCAGCTGTTGACGTGGAGGCGGCCAAAGCCCTGTTCAAGGGCAATGAATGCATCAAATGCCATGCACCGGACAAAGACAAAAAGGGCGCTTCATTAAAAAGTATTGCCGAAAAATACAAAGGCAAAACCGATGCACAAGCCACTCTCATCAAACATTTCACCACGGGTCAAATGGTCAAGATGCTGACGGATGGCAAAGAAGAAAAGCACTTTGTGCTGGACAGCAAAGACCTGAAAGTGCAACAAAATCTGGCCGATTGGATTTTGAGTCAATAACAGCCCGGCCAAGCTCGTCGGCGCTTCATAAGCCCCGGGGTTCAGTCTGCTCTGTTGCGTGGTATTGATGACAACTGTGGCAGTTTGTTGAGATTTTGCCTTGCTCGGATTCGGCTCCCGAATGGCACTGCCGACACTTGGATATACCCGGCATGGCCACATCGGCACTGCTTTCGGAATTCAGCTTGTCATGGCAGTCGGTGCACACCATCGTGGCATGCTGCGTGCCAGTCGCGCTGGATCTGGGGACTGGCAATTGACCATGGCGCTTGGGCATCGTCGCTTGGCTGAATGTCGTGGCACTCACCACAACGCGACTTGCCACCCAAAAGATTTTCTCCCGCGTTTTTCCGGGCCAGATCAAAGGCACAGTCGACGATGCGGGTTTTCTGGTTGCTGGCGGTCGCGCGAAGTTCACAGCTGGCCATGTTCGCAGGTGATTGACTCAGCCAGCGGGCATAAAAGAGCTGCAAGCTGCTCATCACCTGTTTCACAGTCCCATGCACAACTGGCCCTTTTGCTGGCAGCGAATAATCAGGCGAGTGGCATTCTGACTGCTGGCAGGTGGTGCGCATGGTGATCGGCATGAAGCGACGTGCCGCAGGGTCGAGTTTGTGACAGTCCGGGCACTTCATCACCTTTTCGCCATCTGGCGTGGACAAACCGGCTTTGTCCAGATGCACCTTGTGCGAAAACTTCAACGCAGGGTTTTCTTTCAACTTGCCCGGATCACTCTGACTGACTCGGGTGGTTTGGGTACCGGTGCTTAAAGTCAGGTGAAATTCGGGATGATCTTCACCAAAATCACGGACATTGGCAACTTTTGCAGCAGGGGTTTGACCTTGGATATCCGCATGACACGCCACACACTGCTGGGCATCATGCAAAACAAGTTTGTGCCGGCCCTGATGTTCCAAATGGCAAGTCGAACAGGCGGCCTGTTGGTGTGTGGGTGATGAAGTCGTGGCGCTGACCCGGTGCGGTGTGTTGTTCTGGTGACACTTGAGACAAGCGGCATCAGAAATGGCAGTAAAAGGACGCTCATGACAAGTCGAGCATTGGGCTCCAAACTGGCTGTGTGCATCCGAGATCGTGCCGACACGCCAAGCCGCAGTGAAGGAGACCGGAAGTTGTGCTTGCCAGCGGTCAATAGCCACCGATGTGCTTGGCAGCAGGGGCAACAACAGGAAGAAAAACAGAATCACCAATGCCAGCCCATACCCCAGTTCGCCTGCACCCATTCAAGCTGCAAGATCAGGTCATACGGGTCTGACGAAGGCTCAACCCGCAACTGGTAAGCCCCAATGCCAATCTGCATGCCCGGCTGGAGGGTAGCCATGTGCCTGGGCGTACCGTCGATGCTGATTTCAGCCTCACCTACCCCTGCAATCTGCAGGGTGCCATCATCCGCGCGAGTGATCGTTGCATGGTGCAAAAAAGCCTGATGATCGAGCAGGTGAATTTTGCAGACCGGGGCTCTGCCGATATCCATTGTTTCACCAGTCACGCTGATGTCTTTGCTGCTCGCCAGCCCTTTGCGATTGCGCGTGACCTGTTTCAGGAGGCAGGAAATCATGTGGCTTTACCAGTAAAACAGCACGGAGACGATGTGCGAGAGGATGGCAGCACACAATCCAACGGACAGCGGAACATGCAGATAAAGCCAGATTTTCATACGCGCCTTGAGCGCGATCTCGGTTCGGGCTTGGGTCACCAGCCGTTCCTTGTGAAGCAACACCGAATAGAGTTCGAGCAAGTTTTCGGACTGCGCGTCATGGATAAAGGTTTGCCCAAGTTGATGGATATGTTGCACCGCCAGACGGGTCGGGCAATTGGCTTGATCACCTCGGAGTTGCTCGATCAGATGACCGCCAATACGGGTGTGCTGGCGCGACATCAAGACCAGGTGATTGATGTCATCTGAAAAACCCAAAGCCCGAATACGCGCTTGTTCGTCGAGCTCGGTGATGTGGCGAAAAATCGCTTCCAGTGAGTTTTCTCCCATGTTGCGGGTGATCAGGCGCGGGTAGTTCAGGTAAGCATAGACCCCAAAGAAACCACTGCCAATCACCACCATCATCAACACATAGGCCAGGGTGTGGATACTCCAACTGAAAGTCAAACCAGAATGTAAGCTGACCAGCACGATCAATGCCGTGCCCAGATAAACATGTGCGGACAACCAACCCTGAAGGCAACCGCCATAAAACCAACTCTCCTTGGCCGGGGTGATCCGGCGCTCGCCCTGGAGTCGCTCAGACTTGCCGTGGTTGGACGCATCTTGCGGATACGGGTAATGATCTGCCGCATGGCGCTCACGCCTCTCCTTGTTCATGGGTGTACGCCTTTTGGCAATGCCGTACCACATCAACAACACGGTCAACAACAATGAAGTGATTCCGAGCAGATACCGCCCCACCAGTGTGGTGGTACCTGCATAGGCCAGAACGGCCAACAACATGAGCCCAAACATGACTTTCAAATACCGAAACCCTCGATATTGCAATATGGTTGGGCGACGCATGGCATCCATCGTTATTCCTATCAGCGAATGAGGCCAAGAAAGTCTTCGGGACTGGCACGCATGGCAGCACCGGTGGGGCAAGACCTGACACAAGCCGGGCCGGCAATGATGTCTTTGCACATGTCACATTTGACCGCCTTGCTGTGCCCACCCTGCGGCTCGGCAGACTCAGAGCGGGAAGATTCCGGCAGCCCAAACAAGGTCTGCCAGAGGTTGCGTCGGGCATAGTCCTTCTTGACTTCAAGTTGAATCACGCCGTAAGGACAATTTTTCTGACAGTTTCCGCAGCCGATACAACTGTTGCCAATGTAGACCTCACCATTCACCGAGCGGTGAATGGCATCGGGTGAACAATCTTTCATGCAATGCGGGTGTTCACAATGGCGGCACGAGGCTGGCACATGGATTTGCTCATAAGTCGGCCCGGCATAACGGTCTAGCCGGGACGTGCCATCGTGCAAATCCGCGCAGGCTGCCTCGCAGTTGTTGCAACGGATACAGCGTGAATAGTCAATTGTCAACTTTGATGCGAATTTCGGGGTTTCGCGCCATCAAGGCCCCCAGCCGTTGTGCTTCCAGCAAAACCACCTCGGTCGGAGAGGCGGCCCGCACGGTGGCAGAACGGGGCTTGTTGGACACGAGTGCCATCTCACCCACGTAGTTTCCGGCAGAAACATAACTCAGCACCACTTCACGGCCTTCAATCAACCTGGAGACTGTGACCGAACCACGCCGAATCAGGTAAAGACCATCGGCCCGGTCACCTTCATGAAACAAAATATCGCCGACACAATAGTGTCTGGATTTGGCATCCTCAACCAAATAATCCAGCTCTGGCTCGGTCAGTGATTCATTCAGGCAGCGGGACAAGACACGCCTGAGCGCAACTTCATCAAGCTTGCGCTGAACCCCCTCGGTTGAACTGAGCAGCTTGATCATGTACCTCCGGGGGGTTTCGATCAGCACGCAATGATCCTGGGCCACCACGGTGGCAGAACGTCGACGGCCCGACAACAAGCCGATCTCGCCAAAAAAATCTCCGGTCGACAAATGGACGATGGATGTTTGCCCTTCATCATCTTCGATCTGGATACGCACCGCACCAGACAGGATCGAAAAGAAAGAGTTGCTGTAGTCGTTTTGCTGAAACACCACGTGACCATCTTCCAAAGTCAGAATGGCACTGGCCTGGACAAACTCCCGCAATTGCAGACTCGTCAGGGGCGAAAGCCATGGCAGTTTGTTTCTGATGAGATCAATCCCATCCGCCACCGAGTGAACATGCCCGAGGCCTGCAAACTTTTCCCGCAGCATGGGCTCATCGACCGGTTCAACCGGGCGACCCATGATGTATTCAATGACCTCGTAACCCTGGTTGATGGCCTGCTTGATGAGGGGGTAACCGGCCAGTGACCCAACGACGTACAGCCCCGGCACATTGGACTCGTACTGCGCTGACAACTGAGGCACGCAGCTGGCAAAAACCACACCGAAACTCTCTACCAACTTGCGCGGCGGCGTGGCCCCGAGACGGGCAATCACACGATGACAAGCCATGTGTTCCTGACCTTGGGGAGTTTGCGCCACATACACCAGGGGGAACCCCTGCTCAGGTGTGGCTTCGACACGTTCGGTGAATGTGCTGAGCTGAGTTTCGATCTTGCCCCGTGACACCGCTTGCATCAACAGCTCAAGGTTGGCTTCCTTGCAGTTGCCAAACTCCCCTTGCCGATTGACCAGAATCACCCGGTTTTGCTCAGCCAGCGCCAGCGCGTTCTCCACCGCCGCATCACCCCCACCCACCACCACGATGGTCTCGCCGGTGTACTCAACCGGGTCATCCAGCTGGTATTGGACACCGGGAAAATCCTCACCTGGTACACCCAATTTGCGAATATTGCCCTGCAAACCAATCGCCAGCACGATGTACTCAGCATGCAGGCAATCGCCAGAAGACAGGGTGAGGGTGAAATCACCCTTTTGTCCACCAATCGACGACACCGTGGCACCCAAACGGGTGTTGACCTGGTGCTTGAGAAGTTCATCAGCCCAGGTCTGCAACACCTGTTCTCGTGCTCCGGCCGCAAAACTGATCGAACTACGCAATGGTTGTGCCACTGGCTCAGCCATCACCACCTTGCCTCTTTGGAAGCGATGAATCGTATGGGCAATAAAGGCCGAACCCTCCAGCAGAACGTGCTCAATGCCCAGCTCGGCCGCATGTGCCGCCGCCGAAATCCCCCCAGGGCCGGCGCCAACAATCACGATTTTGAAATGCGTAGGAATCATTCAGGTGTGGTGCGCTAAAGTTGTCTGTGCAAGAACAAAAGCACTGGGTGGAATGTCCGGATAATAGCCAGATTTGACATGCATCAGTTCCTGGTAGTCGCACATATCTTAATAAAATTAACCACCGCTCAAAACCTGCACGATAAGCTGCACTAAACAGTGTAGATTACCCCTATCAAAACAGTGATGCTCCACCATCCTGGTCATCCTTTGGAAAGAAACACACAGGTCACAACATTTTGCTGTAGCCCCCTGCGGAACAAGTCATGCGAAACATTCAGTTATTCGAAACAGAAACCCACAAGTTCATTTTGCTCAACGAGAGTGAGCCAGGCGAAGAAGACGGCGTACGCTCTAACCAATACTTGATCACGCATGAAGGTGCAGGTGTGCTGCTTGATCCAGGCGGTTTTGGTGTCATGCCCCGGGTGCTGGCAGAAATGTTGCGATATAGCCGACCAGAAAATATCCGCGGGATTTTTCTCTCGCACCAGGATCCAGACATTGTGGGTGGCATAGCCACATGGCTGGAGCTGATTCATGCGCCGGTGTACATCTCCAGCCTCTGGCTGCGTTTCCTGCCGCACTATGGCCTCAAGGACATGTCGCAATTTGTCGGCGTGCCCGACGAAGGCATGGACTGCGAGGTGGCACCTGGTTTCACGCTCAAAGTCGTTCCAGCCCATTTTCTGCATTCAGAAGGCCAGATCAACGTCTACGACCCCGTGTCAAAAATCCTGTTCACTGGCGACATTGGTGCCGCCATGATGCCCATGGACAAAGATGAAGCGTATGTGGATGACTTCAAAAACCACCTCCCCTTCATCACCGGTTTTCACCAGCGCTACATGTGCTCCAACAAGGCCATACGCTGCTGGCTCGACAACATTGCAGAACTGGAAATCGACATGATCGCGCCGCAACATGGCCCCATCTACCGTGGCGCTGCAGTGCGTGAATTTCTGGACTGGCTTCGTGTGTTGCCCTGCGGCATCGACCTGATGCAAAGCGGCGGGCGGTTCTCCAAATGACCGACCTTCTTCCCAGTCATCTGGAGACAGTGCGCCTGCGGGTGATTGACCGCATGGCGGCATTGCTGGAAAGCCAGACTCGCACCAAGATTTTCGGCAATAACCTGAATGCGCTGCAGAAGGAAATTCACCGCGAAGTGATGTCCGACCTGCATCGCATTGTCAAGACCGCTGAGACTCCAGAACTCGCTGGCCAACTGAATCTGGTGGTTCAAGCCCTTGAGCGCCTGAATGGCACGATGGACCTGCTGATTGACGAACGCAAACGTCAGTGGCACCGCAATGGCAACTATGTGCGGGCAACGATGCAGGAGTTCAACCAGACCTTGACCGATCTGTCTGCCACATTGATTGAAAAGGACTTGTTCGAGCGCCAGAGCAAAGTACTGGCGCGCATTATTCTGTCGCATGAACACATCTCACAATGGAAGGAGTTTGTGCAGGAAATTCTGATCGATTTTCACGCCATTTTTCCGTTCAATTTTTTCTACATTGCATTTGCCGAAGAGCATGGTCTGTCGCTGTTCCTCTACTACCTAGGCAACTACTCTGATGACCTGAAAAAAACCGCGCGCGATATGTTGTCCAAGCAAATGCTGGCCAGCCTGAAACTCCCTGATGACGCGCCGCTGGACTTCGAGGAGTTTGTTGTCAAGCCCAATGGACCGATTCACAGCATCGACGCTGTGCGCATGATCACGGTGGCCGTGCCGGAGCACACGCCCAAACTGGCCGGTGTACTCGGCGTAGCCTACGTCTCCAGTGGAGAACTCAGTCCACAGGAAGAAAGTGTGGTGCGCTCCATTCTGTCGGTGATGGTGATGGTGGTCGGCTCCAGCAAGCTGCTCTCGCGCACCATGACCGAGCTGGAATACTATGCCATGCACGACCCACTGACCGGGCTCTATAACCGTCGTCAGTTCAACAACATTCTGGAATATGAAATTGGGCGTTCCGAGCGGCATCACCATGAGTTCGCCCTGCTGATGCTCGACCTGGACGACTTCAAAGACATCAACGACTCCTATGGCCATGCCTCTGGCGACGACGCTTTGTGCGGGGTGGCTGAAATTTTGCGCGAACAGGTTCGCAAGGGCGACATGGCTGCGCGCATCGGGGGCGACGAATTTGCCATTCTCCTGATGGAAACAGGCCGTGATGGGGCCACCACGGTGGCATCAGCGCTGGGCAGTGCCTTGCGCGAGCGTGTCTTCACTGCACCAGATGGCAAGCACTTTCACTTGACCGTCTCCATCGGCATTGCCATCTTTCCCGTTGATGCCCAAAACGAAACCGACATGCTGGCCGGGGCCGATGTTGCCATGTTCCGCGCCAAGGAAATGGGTAAAGACAGTGCCTGCACGCTGGATGCACTGGAAGGTCGCCTGGAAGGCAGCCGCGTCACCCGTGACAAAGCTGAGAGCCTGCGTGAGGCCCTGCAACAAGACCGTCTCATCCCGTATTACCACAGCATTGTCAATTGCAAAATTCATTGAAACCATGGAGAAATACGGCATGGGACGCGAGCTTGATCGGGTCATGCTCAGCAAGGCGTTTGCCGCCAAAAATGCATGCCTGCTCAGCGGCGCACCGGACACCAAAATTTTCCTCAACCTGTCAGCGCAAGAAATTCAGGGGCGCGGCATTTTGGGCTATGCCGAGGAGCTGTGCCAAACACTTGCGATTCCACCGCAATGTGTGGTGTTCGAAATCCTGGAGCGTGATGCCATTGGCGACATGACCAATATGCGCAAATTTTTGACCCATCTGCGCAAGAAGGGTTTTGCCTTTGCGCTGGACGATTTTGGCAGTGGCTACAACTCGTTCCATTACCTGCGCGAGTTGCAGTTTGAATACGTCAAGATTGACGGCGCTTTTGTGCGCAACATCCTGAACTCAAAGATCGATTACGCACTGGTACACAACCTGTCTCGCCTGTGCCAGGATCTGGGCATCCAGACGGTGGCCGAGTTTGTTGAAAATCAGGACATTTTTGATGCCCTCAAGGCCATGGGCATCAACTATGCACAAGGGTTTCACATCAGCATGCCGGTGCGTGAGATGCCCCTGAGGTGATCAACCGGCCAAGGCAACGTACACATGCTGTACGTCGTCATTGGCATCAATGGCGGCCAGGAAAGCCTCCACCTCTTCCAGGTGCTCGGCACTCAGGTTGGCCGGGTTCACCGGGTTTTTCGGTTTGTAACCCAGCTTGGCAGACAACACGGGGTCCACATCTGCGGTTTTGGGTTCGGCTTCGATCATACCCACGTGATCAAAATCCCAGGCGACAGAACCCGATGTACCCAATTGACCCTTGCGAAACAGCACCCGCATTTCAGGTGCGGTACGGTTCAGGTTGTCGGTCAGGCATTCCACCATCACCGCCACCTGGTGTGGGGCAAAACCTTCATAAATCACACGTTCGAAATTGACCGTTTCACCGGTCAGCCCGGCACCTTTCTTGATGGCCCGATCCAGCGTGTCTTTGGGCATGGAAGCTTTGCGGGCTTGCTCAATCAATAAGCGCAGGTGGGAGTTGGCGGCAGGGTCTGCGCCGCTACGTGCGGCCAGCATGATGTCTTTGGAGAGTTTTCCGAAAATGCGGCCTTTGGCATTGGCTGCGATGTCTTTGTGCTTGGCTTTCCACTGGGCGCCCATATGGTGTATTCCTTGTTGGCAGGGTTGAGGCAGGCGCAGAGTTTAGGGCCTATACGTACAGTTCAACCCAATGCGTCGTTCACCTGCTCGTTGAAGTCGGCCAGACCTTGTGCCGCCTGGACTTCTTTGGGCATGGCATCACGCACCGAAAACACCCCCAGGATCTTGTTCGCCGACGTGACGATGGGCAAGTGCCTGAAGCCGCGCTCAATCATGATCAGTACCGCATCGGCCACCTTGGTTTCAGGCGGCACACACAGCGGGTGGCGCGTCATGATGTCGGCCACGGTGGCCTTGGTCGGGTCGAGTGCTTTGGCCAGCACCCGGGTCATCAGGTCGCGCTCGGTCACGATACCCAGCAGGGTGTTGGCGGAATCGATGATCAACACACTGCCGCAGTTGGCGCGGGTCATCACACAGGCAGCGGTGTAAACCGTGGCGGTAGGCACCACACTGACCACATGACGCTGCGCCATGGATTGGAATACTGTGCGTTCGGTCATGCCGTGCTCCTTCTAGGTTGATATCAAAACAATAGCTGCTTGCGCTTTATTGATAAGCGCTAGAGGCAAATTTCATCAAAAATCAACGCAATGCAGCGTTGATTTTCTCCAGTGCATTGGAGCCTGGACACAGTTGAGCGACACCCAGGGTGTTCAGCGGTTGCTCACAGGTGTTGAGCGCAGTATGCAGGTCTGTCGGTAGCGGGTCAAGGTAGAGCAAGCCAGTGACCACTTCGCCACGCGCGGCGTGGTTGTTCATGTAGCTCATGGCGGCGTAGCGGTCGGTTGGGTCATAGTCTTCGTGCAACTTGCGCATGCGCAGGATCGAGCCATCGTGCTGCGCCACCTCCAGCACCTCACCGGGCGCGTATTTGATGGCCGCTTCACCGCCAGGAGCCACGAAGTCAATCACACTCACGGCTTCATCGTGCTGGCGCACGTATTCGTAACTCTTGGTGCTGCCACCGTGGTTGTTGAAGGTCACACAAGGGCTGATGACATCAATAAACGCAGCGCCCCCATGTGCCATCGCGCCTTTGATCAGCGGCACCAGTTGCGCCTTGTCACCCGAGAAACTGCGTGCCACATAGGTGGCCCCCAGTTGCAGCGCAATGCCCACCAAATCTACCGGGTTATCGGTATTGATGACTCCTTTTTTGCTTTTGGAGCCACGGTCTGCGGTGGCAGAAAACTGCCCTTTGGTCAGACCATACACACCGTTGTTCATCACGATATAGGCCATATTGACCCCCCGGCGCATGGCGTTGGCAAATTGCCCCAGGCCGATGGAAGCCGAGTCACCGTCTCCCGAGACGCCCAGATACATCAGCTCACGGTTGGCCAGATTGGCCCCGGTAAGCACGCTGGGCATACGTCCGTGCACAGTATTGAAGCCGTGTGAAGCACCCAAAAAGTAGGTGGGCGCTTTGGAACTGCAACCGATGCCCGACAGCTTGGCCACGCGGTGCGGCTCAATGTCCAGCTCCCAGCAGGCCTGGATGATGGCCGCCGAAATGGAGTCATGGCCGCAACCGGCGCACAGGGTGGAAACCGGGCCTTCGTAGTCGCGCCGGGTGTAGCCGACCTTGTTTTGGGTCAGCGTGGGATGGTGCAGCCTGGGTTTGGCAAGGTAGGTCATACAGTCTCCTTCAAAAGCGCCAGCTTGGCGGCAATGGCACTCACGATAAAGCGCGCCGTGATCGGTGTGCCGTCATAGTGCAGCACTTTGACGAGTTGTTTGGGATTGGCATCAAGCTCATTGACCAACAAGGCCCGCATTTGGGCATCTCTGTTTTGTTCCACCACAAACACCGTGTCGTAGTCTTCCAGGAATTTGTTCACCGATGCCGGGAACGGAAAAGCCTGCAGTCGCAAGCCATCCAGATGGATGCCATCGGCCTCCAAGACATCAAAGGCCTCCCGCATGGCCGGGGTGGTGGAGCCAAAATAGATGACCCCGAGTTTTGTCGCCTGGGCCGCCTGGCGAAGAATGGGTTGGGGCACGAGGTCAGCGGCAGTTTTGAATTTTTTGAGCAAACGCTCCATGTTGTAGATGTAATCCGGCCCTCGCTCCGAGTAACGGGCATAGGCATCTTTGGAGGTGCCACGGGTAAAGTAGCTGCCCTTGGTGGGGTGAGTGCCGGGCAGGGTTCGCCACGGAATACCATCCCCATCCACATCCTTGTAACGGCCAAAATCTTTGCCCGACTCCAGTTCGGCAGCGGTCATGACCTTGCCAATGTCGTAGCTGCGTGCATCGTCCCAGACAAACGGTTTGCACAGGCGCTGGTTCATGCCAATGTCCAGATCACTCATGACAAAAATGGGGGTTTGCAATCGATCTGCCAGATCCAGCGCTGCAGCAGCATGCACAAAACACTCATGCGGATCTTGCGGTAACAGCATCACATGGCGGGTGTCACCGTGTGAAGCGTAGGCACACGCCAGCAGGTCAGACTGTTGAGTGCGGGTCGGCATGCCGGTGGAGGGCCCACCGCGTTGCACATTGATGAGCGTGACCGGAATCTCGGCAAAATAAGCTAGGCCGATGAACTCGGTCATCAACGAAATGCCTGCGCCAGAAGTGGCGGTAAAGGCCCGCGCACCGTTCCATCCGGCCCCAATCGCCATGCCAATCGAGGCCAGCTCGTCTTCGGCTTGCACGATGGCGTAGTAATGCTGCCCGGTGTTCGGATCAACACGGTATTTGTCACAGTATTTCTGGAAGTTTTCCGGCACCGAAGACGATGGCGTGATCGGATACCAGGCCGCCACCGTGGCCCCACCGTAAATACAGCCCAGGGCCAGCGCACTGTTGCCATCGGTGAAGATCTGATCCCCGACCTTGTCGGATTGACGCACCCGCAGCCCCAACGGATAAGCCAGGTGCTGCTTGACGTAATCACGCCCCAGGTGGATGGCCTGCATGTTGGAGGCCAGCAAGCGCTCCTTGCCCTTGAACTGCTCGGCAAACAGCTTCTCGAACACGCTGGCATCCACATCCAGCAACACCGACAAGGCCCCCACGTAAATGATGTTCTTGAACAGCTGGCGCTGGCGCGGATCGGTGTAGGCGGCGTTGGTGATCTCGGTCAGGGGCACGCCGATGATCGTGATGTCTTTGCGAAACTTGGACTCGGGGATGGGACGGGTGCTGTCGTAAAACAGGTAACCACCGGGCTCGATCTCGGCAACATCGTCGTCCCAGGTTTGCGGGTTCATGGCAACCATCATGTCGACCCCGCCACG
>VIKI01000089.1 GCA_008080595.1 Comamonadaceae bacterium | reverse complement strand
GACCGAAGCGTCGCGCTTCCAGCGCCACGCCGACGAGCGATTGGTTGATGACAGCGGTGGGGCCGCCACCTTGGGCGACGAGTATTTTTCCAGAGGCCATGGTGTGTTGTGTCCTGAAAGTGTGAAGTCGATGATGACTGAATTGTGCCTCTGAAGGAGCCTCATTTTTGGCGCTCATGCCATGGCAAGGGTTTTTCAGGTGCCCCGGTAAAATTAGGCGCATTCTGCACGCCCCGTGCAAGCAACCTCTCCATTACCCACCATGCTTTATCCACAACATTTCGACGTGATCGTCGTGGGCGGCGGCCATGCCGGCACTGAGGCCGCGCTGGCGGCAGCCCGTATGGGTTGCAAAACCCTGCTGCTGAGCCACAACATCGAAACCCTCGGGCAGATGAGCTGCAACCCCAGCATTGGCGGCATTGGCAAGGGCCACCTGGTGAAAGAGGTTGATGCCCTGGGCGGGGCCATGGCGCTGGCCACGGATGAGGGCGGCATTCAGTTCCGTATTCTCAATTCCTCCAAAGGTCCGGCGGTGCGCGCTACCCGGGCCCAGGCGGATCGCATCTTGTACAAGGCGGCGATTCGCCGCCGTCTGGAAAATCAGCCCAACTTGTGGTTGTTCCAGCAGGCGGTGGATGACTTGATGGTGGAAGGTGACCGGGTGGTGGGGGCGGTCACGCAGGTGGGTATTCGCTTCCGGGCCAGCACGGTGGTGCTCACCGCCGGGACGTTTTTGGATGGCAAGATCCATGTCGGCCTGAACAACTACGCTGCTGGCCGTGCCGGAGATCCGCCCGCCGTGTCTCTGAGCGCCCGATTGAAAGAACTCAAGCTGCCGCAAGGCCGTTTGAAAACCGGCACACCACCGCGCATTGATGGCCGCAGCATTGACTTCAGCCAATGCACCGAGCAGCCGGGTGATGGCATGCCCGGTGGCATGAGTGCGGTGATGCCGGTGTTCAGCTTCATGGGCCGACCTGAGATGCATCCGCAGCAAATGCCGTGCTGGATCACCCATACCAACGCCCTCACCCATGACATCATCCGCAGCGGTTTTGACCGCAGCCCGATGTTCACCGGCAAGATTGAAGGCGTGGGGCCGCGCTATTGCCCGAGTGTGGAAGACAAGATCAACCGCTTTGCCGACAAAGACAGCCACCAGATTTTTCTCGAGCCCGAAGGGCTGACGACCCACGAGTATTACCCCAACGGCATTTCCACCAGCCTGCCGTTTGACATCCAGTACGCGCTGGTGCGCAGCATGCCGGGGTTGGAAAACGCGCACATTTTGCGGCCTGGTTATGCCATCGAATACGACTACTTTGACCCGACGCAGCTCAAGAGCAGTTTTGAGACCAAGGTCATCAGCGGCCTGTTTTTTGCTGGCCAGATCAATGGGACGACCGGCTATGAAGAAGCTGCCGCGCAAGGATTGTTTGCGGGCATCAATGCCGCGCTGCAAGCCGGTGCCAAAACCAGTTGGACGCAAGATGTGTGGCTGCCCACGCGGGATCAGGCTTACCTGGGCGTGATGGTGGATGACCTGATCACCCAGGGTGTGACCGAGCCCTACCGCATGTTCACCAGCCGGGCCGAGTTCCGGCTGCAACTGCGAGAAGACAACGCCGATGCCCGTTTGACCGAGGTGGGCCGCCAGTTGGGTTTGGTCGACGATGCCCGCTGGACGGCATTCAACCAGAAACGCGACGCTGTTTCACGTGAAACAGAGCGCTTGCGCTCGCTCTGGGTCAGCCCTAAAAACCTGGAAGCTGCTGAGTCTGAGCGTGTCTTGGGCAAAGCCATTGAGCACGAATACAGCCTGGCTGAACTGTTGCGCAGACCCAATGTGAGCTACGACGCGCTGATGTCGCTGGATGGTGGCAAGTACGCATCTGCTGAATTGCCGGTAGGTGTTTCACGTGAAACAGGTGTGCTTTCACCCGAGGCTGCGCAGGCTGCTGCGGTGATTGAACAGGTGGAGATTGCCGCCAAATACTCCGGTTATATCGACCGGCAAAAAGACGATGTGCTGCGTGCTGCGCATTATGAGAACCTGAAACTGCCGCAAGATCTGGACTACATGCAGGTGACCGCTCTGAGTATTGAGGCGAGGCAAAAGCTCAACCGGCATCGGCCCGAAACGCTGGGGCAGGCCTCGCGTATTTCGGGCATTACCCCAGCGTCCATTTCGCTGCTGACGATCCATTTGAAGAAAACCAAATTCAAGGGCTTTGACCGCCTGAGTTCTGAAAGTGAAGGTCTTTGATGCAAGCCCTTGAACCCCAGTTGCGCAGTGGCCTGGCTGCCTTACATCTGACACTGACAGAGCCGCAGGTGGCTGCGTTGATGGCGTATCTGGCGCTGATCCAGAAATGGAACAAGGTCTACAACCTGACGGCAGTGCGGGATCCGCAGGAAATGCTGACACACCATCTGCTCGACAGCCTGGCGGTGATTGCGCCACTGAGGCGACAACTTGAAGGGCAGCCGATCCCCGCAGCAGGCTGGCGTTTGCTGGATGTGGGTTCTGGAGCTGGCCTTCCGGGTGTGGTGATTGCCATTTGTTGCCCGGATATTCGGGTCGATTGTGTCGACACCGTTGGCAAGAAAGCGGCCTTTATCCAGCAAGCAGCGGTGACACTCAAACTTGCCAATTTGCGTGGTGTCCATGCCCGGGTGGAAAGTCTGACCGAGTCCTATCAGGTGATCAGCTCCCGTGCCTTTGCCTCGCTGCTGGATTTCACCAGTTGGTCGCGCCAGGCATTGGCCGAGCAGGGGGTTTGGATGGCCATGAAAGGCAAGCATCCGGCAGAAGAGATGGCGGCATTGCCTGTAGATGTGAAGATGTTTCACGTGGAACCTTTGCTGGTGCCTGGCCTGGATGCCGAGCGCTGTCTGCTTTGGCTGCAGCTGGTATGAGTAGCCATTTACACTAGCTTCCATGTTTCACGTGAAACAGGCACTCAACACATCCATCCGGTAAACATCTCATGGCCAAAATTTTCTGTATTGCCAATCAAAAAGGCGGTGTCGGCAAAACCACCACCACGGTGAATCTGGCGGCGGGTTTGGCCAAGGTTGGGCAGCGGGTGCTGATGGTTGACCTGGATCCCCAAGGCAATGCCACCATGGGCTCCGGGATTGACAAGCGCAAACTGGAACTCAGTGTGTATGACGTGCTGCTGGAAACCGCCACCGTGGCGCAGGCCAGGGTGCAAAGCGCCAAGCTGGTCGATGCTGGCTGTGGCTATGACATTCTGGGGGCCAATCGCGAACTTGCCGGTGCTGAGGTGGAGATGGTCGAGTTGGAGCGGCGCGAGAAACGCCTGAAGACCGCACTGGCGCTGGTGGATCATGAGTATGACTTTGTCTTGATCGATTGCCCACCCAGCCTGTCCATGCTCACCCTCAATGGCCTGTGCTGCGCCCATGGCGTGATCGTGCCGATGCAATGCGAATATTTTGCGCTGGAAGGCCTGGCCGATTTGGTCAACACCATCAAGCAGGTGCACGCCAACCTGAACAAAGACCTGTCCATCATTGGTCTGCTGCGCGTGATGTTTGACCCACGTATCACCTTGCAGCAGCAGGTGAGTGATCAACTCAAGGCACGTTTTGCTGACAAGGTGTTCGATACCGTGATTCCGCGCAACGTGCGCTTGGCCGAAGCGCCAAGTTATGGTGTGCCAGGCGTGGTGTTTGATGCCGCTTCCAAAGGGGCGCAGGCATTTGTGACGTTTGCCCAGGAAATGGTTGACCGGATTCAAGATTCCAAACCAAATTAGCCCGTAGCGCTTATTCATTAAGCGCAAGCCGCTATAAAAAAGTTATCAAAACAAGAATCATGAAAGAACCGCAATTTCTCATCTTGCCCGGTTGGCAAAACTCAGGCCCTCAGCACTGGCAAAGCCTTTGGCAGGCGCAGTCAGGCTACCAGCGGGTCGAGCAGCATGATTGGATGCGCCCGTTGCGCGGCGACTGGATCGCCCGCCTGGAAGACGTGGTCTTGTCCAGCTCTGCGCCAGTGGTGCTGGTGGCCCACAGCCTGGGTTGCCAGTTGGTGGCCGCCTGGGCCGCGCATTCCCAAAATACCCAGCGCGTCCAGGCCGCCTTGCTGGCGGCTCCGGGGGATGTGGAGCGTGCTGAATTGCGCCCAGTGTTGACCAGTTGGTCACCCATCGTGCGGCAGCGTTTGCCCTTTGCCAGCACCCTGGTGGCCAGCCACAACGACCCCTATTGCAGCTTTGAGCGTGCCCAGGGTTTTGCCCAGGCGTGGGGGGCTGATCTGGTGGATGCGGGCGAGCTTGGTCACATCAATGCGGATTCAGGCCTGGGCGACTGGCCCCAGGGGCTGGCGCTGCTCAATGCGCTTATTCATCGTTAACTGAGGAATCAATACATGGTCACCAAAAAACTCAAAGGCCTGGGCCGCGGGCTGGAAGCGCTGCTGGGCCCGACAGTGGATGAATCCTTGGGCGAACAAGGTGCGAGCGCGATGGTTGCCAACAGCGGCGTGCCGTCTGAATTGCTGCTCACCGACATGGTGGCGGGCCAATACCAGCCCCGCACCCGCATGGACGAGGGCGCACTTTACGAGCTGGCCGAGTCAATCAAAGTGCAGGGCATCATGCAGCCGATTCTGGTGCGCCGGTTAAGCGATGCCGATGCTGAACTCAAACGCAGCCAACAGTCGCCCGATTTCGCCGGGGGCACCAGTGGCGGCAGTGCAGTGCGCCCGGTGTACGAAATCATTGCCGGTGAGCGGCGCTTTCGGGCCGCCAAATTGGCTGGCCTGAACAGCGTGCCGGTGCTGGTGCGCGACGTGCCCAACGAAGCCGCTGCGGCCATGGCACTCATTGAGAACATCCAGCGCGAAGACCTCAACCCGCTGGAAGAAGCACAAGGTGTGCAACGCCTGATCAAGGAATTTGGCCTGACGCATGAGACTGCGGCACAGGCCGTTGGGCGTTCGCGCAGTGCCACCAGCAACCTGTTGCGGCTGCTTAATCTGGCCGAGCCGGTGCAAACCATGCTGATGGCCGGTGATGTGGACATGGGCCATGCGCGTGCTTTGTTGAGCCTGGATCGGGCCACACAAATCACGGCGGCCAATCAGATCGCGGCCAAAAAAATGTCGGTGCGGGAAGCTGAAAGCCTGGTGAAAAAGCTTGGAGCCGAATTTTCTCTGGTGGCCAGCAAGCCCAAGAAAGACAAGTCACGCGACCTCAAGCGGGTGGAAGAAGAACTCTCTGACCTGCTGATGGCCCAGGTCGAAGTGCGGGTCAAAAAACGTGTCAAACGTGCCGGGCGCATGGAAGAAATGGGCGAACTCAGCATCCAGTTTGGTTCAGTTGACGAACTCAATGGCCTGATCGACAAGCTGCGCAACACATCGCCGGATGGACGCTAAATCGTGGTTTGTTGATCATCATCAATAAAACCAGAGAGAGTTCATTAAGATCTCCTTAATTTTCCTTGAGTCCCATTCGCACGGTCTTAGAATGAATTTCGCTGTGTGACCGGATTCAAGGAGGATCACTATGAAACGGACAATGCTTGTCACTTTGGTGGCTTTGTCGGCAATGTTCACTACATCGTTGGCCAGTGCGAATGATGCCGCATCGGTGGTGCGTGGTGGACGGCTGTACGACAACTGGAGTACCGAGACCAAGAGCCGAGCGCCGAACCAGCCCAACCCGGCTTTCAAAACCAAACAGGTTCGGGTGGCCCCGGCAGACACCTGGCGATGTGTGGAGTGCCATGGCTGGGATTACAAAGGCAAGCACGGTGTGATCGGTATCCAAGGCCGCCAAAAAGCCAGCCCTGCGGCCATAGCGGCCATTCTCAAAGATGCCAATCATGGTTATGAAGAGCTGCTGGATGACAACGACCGCCTTGATCTGGCCAACTTTATCGCCAGTGGGCAGACCGACATGCAGCGTCTGCTGGCTCAAGCACAGCGCGTCAAACCCGCGCAGACCTCATCAGAAAAAGTTTTTTCCAGCGTTTGTGCGGTCTGCCATGGCCTGGAAGGCGACCGCCTGCGTGAGATAGCGCCTCTTGGTGATTCCGCCCGACAGCGCCCATTTGAAGTGCTGCACGTCGCCCTCAATGGTCACCCTGGTGGCAACATGCCCGCCTTGCGCACCCTGGGTGAAGACACTGCGGTGAACATGTTGGCTTATCTGCAAACCTTGCGCAGCCTCAATTTAGTGGCCTCGGTGGCCAATGGGGGGCGACTTTATGACGACTGGCAAGTTCACACGGGTGGCCAACGCCAAGCCCTGCCACACCCGGCTTACCCGCCGAAAGCGTATTACGCCAACTCGGTCAATGAAACCTGGCGTTGCCAGGAGTGCCATGGCTGGGATTACAAAGGTGATCAGGGCCAATACGCCAAAGGCAACCACGCCACCGGCATCAAGGGTATTCGCGCCATGGCCGGGTCTGACCCGGCCAAAACAGTGGCTGTTCTGCGGGGTACGTCCCATTATTTCGGTGCGGTCCTGAAGCACCGTGATCTGCAAGACCTGGCCAATTTTGTGAGCTATGGCCAAATCGACATGGACACGGTGATTGATCCACGCACCGGCCTCTCACTTGGCGATGCCGCACAAGGTCAAACGCACTACCGCGCCATCTGTGCGGGCTGCCATGGTCTGACCGGGCACTTTGTGGCCAAGCGTCATTTGGGCAAGGTGTCACGCAGCGACCCTTGGCACAGTTTGCACAACATGCTCAACGGCCATCCTGACGACACCATGCCGGCCCTGCGTGAGCTTGACCCGAAGGTGACCAGAGACATCCTGGCGCACATCCAGACCTTGTCGGAGCGCCGGTAGCCGTATTCATTTTTCACCAAGGAGAGGTTCATGAATAAGAAGTCGACGCTGTTGCTGGCTGGATCCATGCTCGTAGCTTTCTCGGCGCTCAGTCCCGCTCAGGCTACGGTGGATACGGCCAAGGCTGAAGAATTGGTATTGGTCAATAAGTGTGGCAAATGCCACGATGTGGTCAAGACCAAGACTGCACCCGCTTATAAAAAAATCGCGGCCAAGTACAAAGGCAAGGCCGACGGTGAAGACAAGATCATCAAAAACATCACCACAGCGCCGGTCGTCAAGGACGCTGATGGCAACGAGGAAGAGCACTTCGTCATCAAAACCAAAGACCCTGTGCAGCTTAAAAATCTGGCGCAGTGGATCTTGTCGAGATGATTCAGCGTCGCTCATCCGCCGGGGTATTGGTGGCCAGCAACCGTTGTCGGCTGTAGCGTTCGTCGATCTGGTGTTGTAGTCGAACTCGCCGGGCAAGTCGATACCGCTGGCGGGATGGAGAGTCAAAATGGGTAAGCACAACCTGTTCGTGTGGTTCAGGGGGGCATTCAGATGTGTGGCGCTTGGACTGTCTGTGGGGCTGCTTGTCATCGGAAGTGCGCTAGCCGCTGATTTGGGCAATGCCACCTGCTTGTCCTGCCATGACGGGAACAAGGGAAAAATCGATATAGCGGCCGCCGAAGGTGGAAAACGCGCCCTCTATTCAGTGGTGCCTGATCAATTTCGCCAAAGTGTTCATGCAGGCATGGAATGTATCGCCTGTCACCTGGAAATCAACGACAGCACCGTCAAACACAAAAAAGTTGCGGCTGAAAAACGACCTGATTGTGTGCAATGTCACACCCAGCTCAAAGAGGCCGCTGAAACAGAAAAAGTAGCAGGAGAACGCCGCTGGATGAGGGCTGTGGGCAAAAGCATCGAGTCTTACAAGACATCCATGCATGCCCGCCCGAATGCGGACGATCCCACCAAACAAAATGCCACCTGTAACGACTGCCACAACGTGCATAGTTTTAATGTGCCACCGCGTGGCACTCCCGAGCGCACGGAATGGCATCTTGGTATCTCGGATTTGTGTGGCACCTGCCACGAAGATCAGTTGAACTATTGGACAAAATCAGTTCATGGCCGCGAAATCAAGGATAAACACAACCCCAAGGCCGCCGACTGTGCCGATTGCCACACCGCACACAATGTCAAGAAAACCTCTGCCAACCCGGTCAAGTTAGCCATTACCGCCCATTGCGGCAGTTGCCATGAAGATGCCTATGCCTCGTACCGGGGCACCTACCACGGCAAGATCACCACGTTGGGCTATGCCCATACCGCCAAATGCTTTGACTGCCACAGCAGCCACGACATTGAACCATCGAGCAATCCTGTCGCCAAAATGCATCTCGACAACCGGCTGGAGTCCTGCCAGGAATGCCACAGTGGACGCAAAAAAATCCCGCTGGCAACCGCTGGGTTTGTCAGTTTCAGCCCGCATGGCACCAGCAACAACTTTGAGACCTACCCCGAGATTTGGGTTGCCAACAAGATCATGGTTCAGTTGTTGGTGGGCACTTTTGGGTTCTTCTGGTTGCATACCTTGCTGTGGTTTTACCGTGAATACAGGGACCGCCAACAACGCAAAGCCCAAGCACACATCAAACTTGACCTGCCACCGGTTCCGGCCCAGTTCCAGGGCAAGCATTTCCGGCGCTTTAGCCGCACCTGGCGCATGGCACACCTGGTGTTCGCACTCAGTCTGATGACCCTCACGCTGACGGGTATTCCGCTGTTTTACCCGCTTGCACCCTGGGCCCAGCCGCTGATGAGTTTGCTGGGTGGCCCGCAGATTGCAGGCTCGGTTCACCGCGTGGCGGCTGTCATTTTTGCGGCGGTGTTCTTCTGGCATCTGGGCTACATGGTGTTCAAAATTGGGCGCGACTGGCGCAACTTCAAAATCTTTGGCCCCAACTCCATGGTGCCCGGCCCACAAGACCTCAAAGACATCATCGCCATGTTCAAATGGTTTTTTGGCAGAGGCCCACGGCCGGTGTTTGACCGCTGGACTTATTGGGAAAAATTTGACTATTGGGCTCCGTTCTGGGGCGTTACCATCATCGGTTTCAGCGGCATCCTGATGTGGTTCCCCCACATTGCCGCGAACTATTTACCTGGATGGGTGTTTAACGTGGCGGCAATTTTTCACAGCGAAGAAGCTTTTCTGGCGGTGGTGTTCCTGTTCACCGTGCATTTCTTCAACAACCACTTCCGCCCGGACAAGTTTCCACTGGATCGGGTGATGTTTACCGGCACCTTCACGCTGGATGAACTGCGCCACGAGCATCCGTTGCAATACCAACGCTTGCTCGAATCGGGCGAGTTTGCGCAACACCTGGTGGCGGCTCCATCCGTGGCAATGGTCAAGGCCTCCACAGCGCTGGGATTTATCCTGATCGTGATGGGTTTGACCCTCCTCACGCTGGTAGGTATTGGTTTTTTCACCAGTTTTGACAGCTTGTGAAGTTGATCTGGCCCTTGCCCGCCATTGTGGTTTGGGGCAGTGCCTGGGCACTGTTTGTTGTCTTGCCGCGCTGGAGTTTTCCGCCCGGATTGGCGCTGGGCATCGCCAGTATGCTGGGTCTTGTGGCCAGTCTGGCGGGCCACACCTGGTGGCGGCGGCTCATGATTGCCCTGGGGTTTCCGCTATCTTTGCTGGTCACCCAGGCCGCCAGTTTGTCCGCTTGGGTGTGGTTGCTGCCTTTGTTGGTGCTGCTGTTGATCTACCCGTTGAATGCCTGGCGTGATGCGCCGCTGTTTCCTACCCCACATGATGCACTGAAAGACCTTGCAAGCCTTGTTCCTCTTGTGCAAGATGCTCCTGTTTTGGATGCGGGCTGTGGTTTGGGTGATGGTTTGATGGCCTTGCGTCGGGCTTATCCACACGCACATTTGTCTGGTCTGGAGTGGAGCTGGCCGCTGCGGTTGGCATGTGCCTTGCGCTGTCCTTGGGCTCAAGTGCGCCAGGGTGACATTTGGCAGGCTGATTGGTCTGGGTATGACATGGTTTACCTGTTTCAGCGACCCGAGAGCATGCCGCGTGCGGTGAGCAAGGCCAGCGCTGAATTAAAACCTGGTGCCTGGCTGGTGAGTCTGGAATTTGAAGCCCTTGAACTCAAGCCCCATGCGGTGTTGAGAACCCTGGCTGACAAACCGGTGTGGGTCTATCGGATGCCGTTTAAAAAGAATCAAGTCGGGGGCTGACGGCCACCTTTGGTCAGCCAGCCCCCATCGACACAGATTACAGCGCGGGAGTTGTGCCCGTGGCTGCGGGTGTGGTTGTTGTCGCTGCTGGAGTGGTTCCACCGGTAGTGAAACCGGTCGTTGCAGG
>VIKI01000305.1:725-2924 GCA_008080595.1 Comamonadaceae bacterium | reverse complement strand
CGGCCGCCGACCTGGCCGCCAAAGCGCTGGATGACACGGTGCTGCGTGCCCCCATTTCTGGACAAATCTCACAACGCCTGGCGCAGACAGGTGAACGGGTTGCCGTCGATGCCCGTGTGCTTGAAATCGTGAACAATCAGACACTGGAATTGGAGGCCAGTCTGAATGCGGCAGATGCCATGGCCGTCAAAGTCGGGCAAGTGGCCCAGATCAGCGTGGAAGGCATGACACAGCCGGTCAGCGCCCAAATTGTGCGCATCAACCCCAGCGCCAGCGTAGGTAGCCGTGCCGTTCTGGTCTATTTGGCGCTGCCACCGAACTCGCCATTGCGTCATGGTTTGTTCGCGCAGGGCCAACTCAAAGTCGGTTCGACCCAAACATTGGCTCTGCCACTGAGCGCCATACGCACCGACAAGCCCCAACCCTATGTTCAGCTCATTACAAAAGACATGGTGCAGCACGCCAATGTGACGCTGGGCAATCGCGGGGAACGTGAAGGGCAGACCATGGTGGCCATCAGTGGTGTTCCAGAAGGCAGCATGGTGATGGATGGCCGGGTCGGCAGCTTGCGCCCTGGCACATTGGTGCGTGTTGCAGCACCCGTTGCGGGAGCCCAGTGAATGTGGTTCACCCGCGTCAGCCTGCACAACCCGGTGTTTGCCACCATGGTGATGCTGGCCCTGGTGGTGCTGGGGCTGTTCTCCATGCAACGCCTGCAAGTTGATCAGTTTCCCAATGTTGATTTTCCGGTGGTGGTGATCAGCACCGAATACCCCGGAGCGTCTCCCGAGATTGTGGAGAGTGAAGTCACCAAGAAAATTGAAGAAGGTGTCAATTCGATTGCCGGCATCAATGCCCTGACTTCTCGCACCTATGAAAGCCAGTCGGTGGTGATCATTGAGTTTGGCTTGCACATTGATGGCCGCAAAGCGGCTGACGATGTGCGGGAAAAAGTCGCCGCGATTCGACCCACCTTGCGGACCGAGGTGAAAGAACCCCGGGTCATGCGTTTTGACCCCAGCAGCCGTGCCATCTGGTCTGTAGCCGTGTTGCCGGATGCCAGCGCGGGGGCGGCATTGAACGCGGTCGAACTCACCAACTGGGCTGAGCAAACCCTTAAAAAACGTCTGGAAAATGTGCGCGGTGTCGGCTCGGTGACCTTGGTGGGGGGCAGCAAACGCGAGATCAACATCTACCTGAATCCACGCGCACTTGAATCATTGGGTATCACGCCCGAACAAGTGCTGACGGCTGTGCGCAATGAAAACCAGGACTATCCGGTGGGCAGCATCCGCTCGACCGAGCAAGACCGGGTGATCCAGATCGCCGCACGGGTGCAACGCCCCGAGGACTTTGGTCGCATCATCATCACCCGTAAAAACAGCGTGGCGGTGCGGGTCGATCAAGTCGCCAGAATCGCCGATGGTGCGCAGGAAATTGACAGTCTGGCGCTCTACAACGGCCAGCGCACGCTGCTTTTGACGGTACAAAAATCGCAAGACGAAAACACCATTGGCGTGGTGGACAGTCTGAACAAAACCCTGCTGGAACTGCAAAAACAAAGCCCGCCCGGCATCAAGCTGGCGCAAATCACCGATGGCTCCCGGCAAATCCGCGTCTCGGTGGCCAATGTGCGGCAAACCCTGATCGAAGGGGCCATGCTGACGATCCTGATCGTGTTTTTGTTTTTGAACTCATGGCGCTCCACGGTGATCACCGGCCTGACGCTGCCAATTGCCCTGATTGGCACCTTTTTCTTCATGAACCTGCTGGGTTTCACCATCAACATGATCACCATGATGGCCCTGAGCCTGTGCGTGGGCTTGCTGATTGACGATGCAATTGTGGTACGCGAAAACATTGTGCGCCACGTGCAACTCGGCAGGGGCGCGTTTGAGGCGGCCATGGAAGGCACCCGCGAAATTGGTCTGGCGGTCCTGGCCACCACCCTGTCGATCGTGGCGGTGTTTTTGCCGATTGGCTTCATGGGTGGCATCATCGGCAAGTTTTTCCACGAATTTGGTCTGACCATTGTGGCGGCTGTGCTGATCTCGATGTTTGTCAGCTTCACGCTCGACCCGATGCTCTCCAGCCTGTGGCACGACCCCAGCATTGAAGCCCACGGCAAGCACCACGCTCCCCGAAATTGGTACGACAAAACCATCGGTCGCGTCACGGCACTTTTTGATGTGGGCACCG
>VIKI01000305.1:0-712 GCA_008080595.1 Comamonadaceae bacterium | reverse complement strand
CTGATTGAGGTGTACCAAAGCATTCTGCGCTGGGCACTGAATCACAAACTCGGCACCACCGTGCTGGCGCTGGCGATCTTCATGGGCAGCCTGGCGATGGTGCCGCTGCTGGGGACTGAATTTGTGCCCAAGTCAGACTTTTCCGAAACCAACCTCACTTTCAACACGCCAGTGGGATCCTCGCTGGAGGTGACGGAAGCCCGTGCGCGGCAGGTGGAAGGCATCATCCGCAGCTTCCCGGAAGTCAACTACACCCTGACCACCATCAACACCGGCAATGCCCAGGGCAAGATGTACGCCAGCATTTACATCCGGCTGGTAGACCGCCACTTGCGCACGCGCAATGTCGATGCCATGTCCACCGTGCTGCGCCAGCGCCTGCGGGAAGTGCCCGGCATCACAGTCACCCATGTCGGGCTGGTGGACCCGGTGGGTGGGCAAAAGCAAATTTCGTTTTCCATTCAGGGCGCAGACATGGGTGAACTCTCGCGGCTGAACCTTCTGGCCACCGAAAAAATCCGCAACATTCCCGGACTGGTCGACCTGGACTCCACCCTCAAGGCCAACAAACCCACACTGGATGTGCAAATCAAGCGCGAAGTGGCCTCTGACCTGGGACTGAGCGTGGCCCAAATTGGCTCCAGCTTGCGCACCCTGGTGGCAGGCCAAACCGTCGGCAACTGGCGTGCCCCGGACGACCAAACCTACGACG
>VIKI01000088.1 GCA_008080595.1 Comamonadaceae bacterium | reverse complement strand
CGGGTCAATAAACCAATTGCCTCCACAGGGCAAGGGTGGTGGGCACCGGAGGTTTACCGAACTTTGGCCAAGCCGTGAAGTTCAATGGCTGCCGATAGCAGCAGTGTGCCGAGTTCAAGCTCCAGCAATTGGGCAGCTTCAGCTGCCTCTCCGAACTTGGCGTAGACCTCGCTAAGGGTTGGCATGGATTGGCCTCATGACGCCTAACGTTCAAATTGAGGGGCTGGCCGCCACGAAACTGGGCCGGAGCCCCGAAAGTTCAAAAAACCACAGGCCGCAAAGCGAATGTATATCGGCCAGTCCCGCTCGAATGCCGGGTTAGGCTTCAACATTCTTAGCTGGGTAATGAGGGTCGGCAAACTCATTTATCCGTACTCGCAACCGTTCCAGAACCTGTGGAATTTCATAATCAAGTTTCTGCTGAACTGGATCGTCTGTAATCCCTTCTGGCCTTTCGTCTCGGATCGACATGGCCCAGTTCCAAAATTGCAGCAGTTCAGAGTGCAGCCCCCCAATGAACTTGCTTAGGTCGTCGTCCAAGTAGATGTTGTTCTTCTCAATTGTGCGATAGATGTCATGCATAGGATCCATTGATTCTTTGCAACCACCCTTGACGTAATGTTGACGCCTAAGGAAGTGGGTGTAGTCGACGAAACCCTGATAAATCTCAATGAGTGCCGACACCCTGCGCTCGTGCCAGAGCTTCGCCTTGTTTCCTTGATTGTTGAGGGAGTATTGGATGCTTGCCAGTCTGTCTGATAGCTCGTTCTTATAGGACTCAATCGACTTGCTGCTTCGATTGTTGGCAATGACAAGGAGGATCGAGACAGCAAGGCCCGGAATGGTTGTTCCGAGAAATGCTGAAAGAAACGCTGTCCAGTCGAAGGTCATTTTTTGACGCCTAACGATCAGCGTTTATCCGTCGCGCTGCAATGCTCAAAAAACGCATCCAACCCAAATCTGTTGGCAAGCCATCCTGCGCACGCGCAAAACCGAACCACTTTGAAGCCAGAGCGACCAACTTTTGAAGCCACGCAGAGCTTGATGTTCGCGGCTGTACAACACGGCCCCCGCCAGCCCTTGGGCAGCGTGCAAACCCCCTCCTGATTCCAGCCTTCTGTCCATCGCTCACGGTGGCCCCCGTTCCAGTGGCCAAACCATCGCGCCTGGAACTGGCAACTGTCTGGCTCCAGCCAACACCTCAACCGTTCGCAAGTGCCCCACCTTGCAAACCGGACACATGCCCACATCCATCCTGCTCACCCGGGCCATAAAGGCTTGGGCCGACTCCAGTGTCAGAGGATTGAGACCAGGCATCTGCAACGCCAGCCGTGCCGCCTTGAGCTTCTTGCCTTTGCAGCTTGATGCCAACACGCCATAGTGCCGTATCCGCTTTACCCCGGTGGGCAACACATGCAGCAGAAAGCGGCGCACAAACTCTGATCCCTCCATCCTGTGCAGACGTTTGCCACCCTTGTCATTGGCGCGCACCGTGAACGCTACTTCGCCCTTGTTGATGGAGCCAATCCGCTCGTTGCTGATGGTCGGCTTCAGTGAAACCAGGATGGCATCTGGCGGCTGATAGCCAGGTGGATTCTGTTGGCCGTGTGGCGTAACGCGTCGGATTCTTCCGAATATCAAAGAGCTACAGCACACCCTGGTTGGGTGGTGATGCATGCTGCTGCGCTGTCGGGTTGAAGAACCTGTCCAGCTTCTTTACAAAGGCCTCTCGCTCCAGTGGCTTGACGACAAAGTCCACTGCACCGGCTTGCAGGCAGTCCACCACGATGCCTTTGCCACTTTGGCCGGTCACCATCATGACCGGGATGTCGGCAAATTGGGGGCTTGCTTTGAGCTTGCGCAAAGTGTCCAGACCGTTGTGCACCGGCATGTCCAGGTCCATCAAAATCAGGTCGGGGCGGTTTTGCCGAAGCATCCCCAGGGCCTCGATGCCACTGGTGGCAAAGGCCAGCTCATAAAACGTTTCCTCCAGCAATTTCCCCATCAGCTTTCGCTCGAATTCACTGTCATCCACCACCAGCACCAAGGGCTGAAAACGTCTGGAACGCTCTGCTGTGGCCTCGGTGGCGGCCAGGCGTTCAGCCCGACGCCCCTGCATGACTTGAACCCATTGCATCAGCGGTTGCACGTCATGGTGCAGGGCTTGAAAGCTTGGCTTGACTGCCTGCGCCGTGAATTGGTCAAATTCATGCTGCAGGCGGGCTGAGTCGCGTACCAGCAGGACATCCGTCATGCCCTTGCCCATGATTTTTTGGGCGAAGTTGTGGATGGCGGCATGGATATCCACGTCGGCCCGAACTGCCGATTGGCTGATGGCTTGCACCTGCGCCTGACCGTTTTTGAGTTGTAAGGTCAACAGGCCTTCCAGTGCGTCAATCTGGCGTGTCATCTCCGCTGCTTCGGCAGCGGTCATCACACCCTTGCAGTGCTGCAAGTCTCGCAAGGCGTTGGTCACGGCCATTGGCAAGCGCAGTGCGTCGTGCACCAAGGGCCAGAATAAAACGTAGTCACTGAAGTGCCCTTGCCGACACAGGGCGTAGGCCGCAGCCAGCTCTTCTTTACTGCACAGGATCACAGTGCGGTGCGGCAAGGTGGATGCCAGTTTGCTGACACGCAAAAGTTCACGCTCATAGGCCTGGGTGAGCTCCAGCGTGCTGAAGACAAAGATCAGGACTTCGGGCTGGTAGTGATCAAAGTCGTTGGCCACTTGTTTGGATGCCGTTGCTGTGACCACATTCTTGAATTCGGCACAGAGCATGCCGCGCACCATGTCCGCATCGGAGTCGCCATCAGACACCACCAGAATCCTGGCATCCCTGAAGGTGTCACATGAGATGCTCACGGCGATGCTCCCAGTCTGCCATCCAGCGTGGAAAATCTTGGGCCGGCATGGGTCTGGCAATGAAATAGCCCTGGGCAATATCACAATCGTGCTGGCGCAGAAAATTCCAGTCGGCCCGGTCTTCCACCCCTTCGGCGACGGTTTCCATGGCCAGTTGCCTGGCCAGGCCGACACTGGCATCAAACATGGCACGCTGTGTGTCGTTGTCCCAAGCGCCGTGCACGAAGCTTTGGTCAATTTTGAGTTCATCAAACGGAATGTCGCGCAATTGGGCCAGTGACGAGTTGCCAGTACCAAAATCATCAATCGAGAGCTTGAAGCGTTTCAGGCGCAAGCGCGTCAGAATTTCAAGCGACACCCGTTGGTCTTGAGTCAAACGGCTCTCGGTCACCTCCAGCACGAGTTGCTGGGGCGGCACACCTACCTGGTTGGTCAGATCGACCACATAGTCAAGGAAGCTTAATGAGACCAGGTTGTCCATCGACAGGTTGACGGCCAGCTTGAGTGACAAACCCGCGTCCTGCCAGGTTCGGGCTTGAGGCAAGGCTTCACTCAGCACGGCACGGGTCAGGTCGTCGATCAAGCCATATTGCTCGGCCAAGCCGATAAATTGGTCTGGAAAAACCAGGCCATCTTGCGGGTGTTGCCAGCGCACCAGGGTTTCCAGCCCCACCACTTCACCCGTTGCCACGGTGACCTTGGGCTGGTAGTAGTTGACCAATTCGCCATGGGCAATGGCAGCAGCCAAGGCGGATTGGCCATAGACCTTTTTGGCGACTTTGATCATTTTTTGGGATGGTGGTACGCAGAGTTCAATCAGCGTGGACAGCCGCTCCGGTGTGACAGGCTTGCTTAAATGACCCAGCACGGTGATCTTGTGTGCGCGAACCAGCTTTTCGACCGACTGCAAGATACGCACGTCTTCACCGCTGATCAAAATCAGTGAGCCACAGAAATGGTGCTCCACCAGATGCCGCACAAACTCAATGCCATCCATCTGAGGCATATTGATGTCCAGCAAAATCAGATCGGGCGCATCCTGAGTGCTGGCGACCCGCAGCAGGGCATCATGTCCGTTGTCACAGCTTGAGACGCTCACGTAGCCCAGGTTGCCCAACATGCGGGTCAGCAGCTTGAGCATGAAGGGTTCATCGTCCAGCACCAAAATCCGGGTGTTGCTGTTGGTAAGCATAAATTTGTCCTTTTTTAGGATGCCATTGGCATCATCACATTTGACGACCACGGCGAGGTGAGATCGCTTCACGGCGGTGCAGGCGCTCGATCTCCGCCAAAACATCTTCCGGTTTGGTTTCCATCTCCAGGTCTGCATCGGCCAGGTTGCTGCTTTCATCGTTGGCAATGCCGATCTTGATTTGAATGGTGCGAAGCATCTGCAGCACCCTTGTCAATTCATGTTCCGTGAGCAGGCTGGTTTGCAGGCCCAGATCGGTCAGCCGTTCGGCACCTCGGGCCAGCAGGTTCTGACTGATGAGGACAAAAGTGGCCAGGAAGATCGCCTCCAGCGACACCACCATCGTCAAAAAGCCGTAGGGGTAGGGGTCAAACACCGTGACCCCGAGGTGTCCCGTGTTGAGCAAAAACCAAAGCAAAAACCACAGCATGTGCACATAAAAAAACGTCATGCTGCCTGAAAACGAAGTCATCACATTGGCAATACGATCCTGAAAATTTTGATCCTGGCTTGCCTTTTGGCGAATTTGAATGATTTTTCGGATGTTGCGCTGGATCACATGGGACAAGGCCGGGTTGTCGTCTTTGTGATCGTCAATTTCCTTTTGCAACAGGCGTGCTTCAAGCATGTTGTGCACACGTGTCAACACCTCGACCAGCTCAAACGGTTTGCTGACAAAGTCTTTGGCACCACATTGGAGTGCCTGCATCCTATGTTCAGGTTCGGCTGTGATGACAAGAATTGGCGGTTGGTCGTCGCCATGGGTTTCTTTCATGCGCCGCATCACTTGAAATCCGTCCATGTCGGGCATTTCTATGTCCAGCAAGATCAGGTCGTAATGATTTTTACGATGTAGTGCAGAAACTTCACGTGGGTTTGTTGTTGAAGAAACAGACGTGTAACCCGCCTTCGCCAGCACCCGTTCAAGCAAATTGATGTTGAATTCAAGATCATCAACAATCAGGATGCTGGCCTGCAGGAGCTTGGAGTCATCCATCATGCACCTGAGGTTTGAAATCTGTTCAGAAACGTATTGACCCGCCCCAGTTCATCTTCAAAACGGGGCATCAGCAGCATCAGGGTGGCAGCATCACCCGCTTTGCCAGCCTGCTCCAGGTCTGCGCAGAGTTCGCCCAACGCCAGAGCCCCCACCGCACGGGCCGATGACTTGAGCTTGTGGGCCAAGGCGCCGGTCTCACGGGTGTCACGGCTCGCAAAGGCAATGCGCAGTGCATCGGCAATCTGGGCCGCGCTGCTGGAGAAGTTGGTCAAAAATTCGCGAATCACGGCAGGCTCATCACCAATCAAGGCCGCCAGCACCTTGATGTCGACCGCATCAGGGACTTCTGTCATGGGCGTGGCCAAATGTGGGTGCGATTCCAACTGATGTGGACTTACCCCCTCTCCCAGAGGGAGAGGGGGTAAACCCCGCAGCACATCAGATTGAATCGCATCCGCCAAAGGCCTTGCGGCTTCTGTCTGTGCGGTTTCGATGGGGTTTGAATGCACCACGGGTTGCCACTTTTTCAGCATGGCCTTGAGGTGAACCAATTGCACCGGTTTGCTCAGGTAATCGTCCATACCGATGGCCATGCAACGCTCGGCTTCGCCCTTGAGGGCATTGGCGGTGAAGGCAATGATGGGCATGTGGCTGTGGCCGGCTTCGGCGCTGCGGATGGCGGCGGTCAGTTCATAACCATCCATCAGTGGCATGTGCAGGTCGGTGATCAAAATGGCATAGGCCCCGGTGGCCCAGCGGGCCAGGGCCTCCTGGCCATTGTTGGCAATGTCGGCGGTGCGGCCCAGCAACATCAGCTGCTGCAAGATCACTTTCTGGTTGTACTCATTGTCTTCAGCCACCAGGATCAGGCTGCCCTGCAAGCGGGCTTGCTCACGGGACATGGGCGCGGCTGTGTTTTTGGCCTCCATCGGGGCGTTGTCCTGCTCCGGTGTCTGCGCACGCCCCGCAGCAATCGCCACTGCCTTCAGCAAGGCCTTGCGGGTGAGCAGGTTGCCATCAATCATGACGGTGGCGCTGTCTTCCATGCGCGGCCTGCGGCGTTGCCCGCTTCCGATGACGACAAAGCGGATGCGCTGCGCCGTGCGCAACTCGGCGGCATCACGCAAGCCCACCAGCAGCGCTTCAACATCGGCCGAATCGGTGACCAGGCAGATGCCATCCGGGAACTGATCCATCCAGCGCTGTGCGGTGGCCACATCTTGAGCCTGCTGCACTGCGGCCTGTCCATGCGCCAGGTAGGTGCCGATGTCGCTGGCAATACCCCCAGTGTCGGTCATGATCAGACAAGACAGGCCGGCCACCAGACTGGGCAAGTCACCCTCGCCCTGGGTTTCATGGGTGAGCTTGAAGGGTAGCCGGACACTGAACAAGGAGCCCAGGTCGGGGGTGCTTTGCACCACGATGTCGCCCCCCATGATGTCCACCAACTGGCCGGAAATGGCCAACCCCAGCCCGGTGCCCCCGAAGTTGCGGGTGGTGGAGGTATCGGCCTGAATAAAGGCACTGAACAGCCGCAGGCGTGTGGCCTCGTCGATACCGATGCCGTTGTCATTCACATGAAACACCAGTTCGACATGGTCTTCATGTAAGGCTTGCAGCAGGGCCCGAACCGACACCCGGCCAGTGCGCTGCAGCCCTGCAGAAAACTTGATGGCGTTGTTGGTCAGGTTGATCAGCACCTGACGCAAACGCCCAGGGTCACCCAGCACCAGGGCGGGAATGGCCGGATCAACAAACAGGGTCAACGCGACGTTTTTTTTCTGCGCCATGGGGTTCATGTTTTCACAGGCGCTCTCCACCACATCCGGGATTGACATGGGAATGCTCTCCACGTCGAGCTTGTTGGCCTCGATCTTGGAAAAATCCAGAATGTCGTTGATGACCGCCAGCAGGGCAAAGGCCGAATCGTGGATGATGTTGGTCATCTCCATCTGCGGGCCGTTCAGGCTGCTTTGCTGGAGCACATCAATCATGCCAATCACGCCGTTCATGGGGGTGCGAATCTCATGGCTCATGGTGGCCAGAAATTCAGATTTGGCCAGGTTGGCCCGTTTGGCCGCCATGGTGGCGTTTTCAAGCTCCAGGTTTTTGTCTTGCAGCGCACGCTGGGTTGCGTACTCTCGGGTGACATCGCGAAACACCAGCACGGCCCCCACCACCTGGTCATCACGGGCGCGTATCGGGGCGCAACTGTCGGCAATCGGGCGCTCGCTGCCGTCGCGGGCCACCAGCACCGTGTGGTTGGCCAGGGCCTGCACCGTGCCCAGGGCCAGCCTGCCGGGTGTCTTGGTGAATGATGTGAAACACGTCCTCAATCTTTTGTCCGCTGGCCTGGGCCTGCGTCCAGCCGGTCAACTGCTCGGCCAGCGGGTTCAGCAGCGTGACCAGGCCCTGGGCATCGGTGGCAATCACGCCGTCGCCGATCGAGTTGAGGGTGACGGCGAGTTTTTCCTCACTGATTTGTAAGGTGAGGTTGGCGTGCTGGAGCTGCAGGTTGGTTTGCTGCTGGATTTCAAGCGAGCGCTGGGTCTCCTGGTACAGCAGTTTTTTCAGTCGCTGTTGGTTTTCCCGGTACGCCAGCGTGGCAAAAGCGATGGCCGCTAACAACATGGAGAGACTGGCCGCCACGATGACACCCAGCAGATACCGCATGTTGGTGCGAAATTCGTCGTCATGCTGTGCCGCTGTCACTTCAAGCAACTGGTTGAAGTCTTTCATCTCGCTGCGGATGGCATCCATCAGGCGCTTGCCCTCGCCGTGGCTGACTTGCGCTACCGCCTGTGCAATCTGGTTGTTGCGGTACAGCGCGATAACCTGCGCGAGATCCGCCAGTTTGGCCGTCACCAAGGGTGCCACAGCATCCAGATGCTGGTGAGTCGCCTCCAGCTGAGCCGACTGGCGCAAGTCGGCGAGCTGAAGGTGAATGGTGTCACGCACGGCCAGATAGGGCTCCAGAAAAGTCTCATTGCCGGTCAACAGAAAGCCGCGCTGACCGGTTTCTGCATCTTTCAGTGCAGACAGCAGGTCTTCACCACGGTTGATTAAAAGACGGGTCTGCCTGCGTGCGCTGGCAGCCTCATCGGTCTGGTTAAAGCTCCACAACGATGCCGCAGTGACCAGCCCAACCAGCACGAACGCCACCAGCATCCACGCCCCTGTTTTTTTGGAAATAGTCATGGAAACTGCCTAGAAGTGAAGGCTTCATGATGGGTTGGCAGCCTCAGCCACAACGCACCCCCAGCCGTGAAACTGACCGTGGTAACAAAACGCATGCGGACTCCCTGACGGTTTGTTGGATGGCGTGACTGTAGGTAGGGAGAGTGGCTGCATCTGTGCGGCGGCGCACCGATGGGCCATGCCAAGCTGGAGGCCTCCAGGTGAAGCTCGGCTTGGGGTGAGTTAAATGCTCAGTTATTTATAGCTGTTTGCGCATATTCCATAAGGGCTACAGCTTGTTTTTATATGGAAATTGAAGGGTTTTGCACCCCAATAACCCGTTCAGATCGGTCTTGGCGCTTGAGTTTTTGTTGATTTTTGATGCCTTTTAGGCTTGTAGCGCTTATCTGTATTGCGTAAGCAGCTATTTATTTCATAGTGCTGTATTCCCCTGTCCCCAACCCCCATGGCCGCCATAGGGCCCTACCGCGCACGCTCACTGTGTGCGCTAAAGCACGGACTGGTATCGCTTACCGCGTGCAAACTTCTAGTGTCATCTTCAGCCATCAGACCCCCGAGGAATCCAGGATCATGAAACTAACCCAATGTGTGCCTATTTCAGTCCTTAGTTTGAGTTTGACTGCCATGGCTGCGCCGCCGCCAGTCACGGGGGGTGCACTGCAGCCGCTGCGCTCTCCAGATGCCGCACCTGCACCACCGCCGAAGTTTGACGTTCAACCGGGCAGTGCACCAAGCCCGGTGGAGTCTGAAACCGATGTGCTGAAGATCGTGGTCAAAAGCTTGCAGGTGACCGGATCACAGGCGTTCCCCGAAGCAGATTTGATCGCCATCACGGGCTTCAAGCCGGGCACTGCGCTGACGCTGGGTGAATTGCGCAGCATGGCCCTGAAAATTACCAAGTATTACCAGGAAAACGGCTACCCCGTGGCGCAAGCCTACCTGCCTGCACAAGACATCAGCGATGGTGCAGTGACGATCACCGTGACCGAGGGGCGCTACGGCAAAATTCTGGTGCGAAATCAGACCAACATCGCGGGTGCCGTGATCACTGACCTGATGGAGGGCCTCTCGGTGGGGGACACCGTGAGGTCAGCACCGCTACAGAGCCATTTGCTGTTGCTGTCGGATTTGCCTGGCATCCAACTGAATTCAACATTGGTGCCTGGCACGGCTTACGGAACGACGGATTTGTTGGTGGATGTGTTACCCGGTCGGCGTGTGACCGGCAGCATCGATGCCGACAATGCTGGCAATTTTTACACGGGCGCGAACAACATCGGGGCCACCATCAGCCTCAATGAGCCCGCAGGTCAGGGCGACGTGGCGACCCTGCGTGTGTTGACTTCTGGCGAAGGGCTGAATTACTTTCGCGCGTCTTACCAACTGCAAGTCGGCAAGGCTCGGGTGGGGGCGGCCTACAGCAGTCTGGAGTACAGCTTGGGCAAGGATTTCGAGAGCTTGCTGGCCAACGGCACGGCAAAGATCACCAGTTTTTACGGCAACTACCCCTTGATTCGCTCACCCAATCGCAACCTGTATGCCGGCTTGGCCTATGACAACAAGCGGTTTCAGGATCGGATGGATTCGGTGGGCTCGGTGGTTGACAAAACGGCGCGTGTGCTGATCGCCAGTGTGAGTGGCGACCACCGCGATAGCTGGGGTGGCGGGGCGGACAACAGTTATTCGCTCACTTTGACCTCGGGCACGATCAACATCCTCACGGCTGGCTCACGGGCTTTTGACGCGGCCGCAGCGCAAAGCAACGGACGCTTCAACAAGCTCGGGTTCAGCGCCAACCGGCTTCAGCGGGTGGGCCCATCTTTGGCCCTGTATGCCGGGATTCGGGGGCAATTTGCCTCCAAAAATCTCGACATCTCGGAAAAAATGGAGCTTGGCGGCATGGGCGGTGTCCGCGCCTACCCGGAGGGCGAAGCCTTTGGCGACCAAGGCTATCTGATCACGCTGGAGGCCAGATACCCGCTGCCACAAGGGTCACTGCGCTTGCCCGGCCAGATGCAGTTGATTGGTTTTGTGGATGCAGGCACGGTCAAGCTCAACGCCAAACCCTGGACGCTGGAGTCCAACCAAAGAACCCTGAGTGCGATGGGTGTTGGTTTGAATTGGTGGGTGTCGAGTGATTTTGTGGTGCAAGCGATGTATGCCCACAAGCTGGGTGCAGAGCCTGCACGCTCGGCCCCCGATGCCTCTGGCCGCTTCTGGCTGCGGGCGGTGAAGTACTTTTGACTGCTTCATCTGTGAAAAATTTCAGGAGCCTCCTATGCGCCACCTTATCCCTGGGACATTTCCCCTCAAAATTCTGACCGCGTGTATCTTGCTGGCGCTCATCCAGGCGGCACAGGCCTTGCCCGCTGGCGGCACGGTCTACACCGGCAGCGCCAGCATTGCCAAGGGGCCTGGCAGCATGAGCATCACACAGACCAGCGCCAATGCCAGCATCAACTGGCAGAGCTTCAGCATTGGGTCGCATGAATCTGTGCAGTTTTTTCAACCCAGCAGCCGATCTGTGACCATCAACCAGGTGCTGGGGGCAGACCCATCAAGCATTCTGGGGCGGCTTTCAGCCAATGGCAATCTGTTCCTGATCAACCCCAATGGCATTGTGTTTGGTCAAGGATCATCGGTGAATGTGGGCGGCTTGGTGGCCTCCACCTTGAGTCTGACGGGCAGTGACATGACGGCTGGCACTTACCAGTTTGCGGGGAACAGCCGGGGTGCTGTGGTGAATCTTGGAAGCATTCACACTGCCAGTGGCGGGGCCATTGCCTTGCTGGGGGCCAGTGTGGCCAACCAGGGCGTGATCGTGGCCAGGCTGGGCAGCGTGGCACTGGCTGCGGGCGGCGCTGTGACCGTGAGCAGCGCTGCGGACGGCTATTTTGATGTCAAGGCCAACCAAGGCGTAGCACAAGCCACGGCCAGCAACAGTGGGCTGATTCAGGCCGATGGTGGCCAGGTGCTGCTCACCACGTTGGCCAAGGGTGGCGCACCCTACAACGCCATCCACAACACTGGGGTGATTCAGGCCCAGACCATCGAAAACCACCAGGGCACGATTCGGCTGATGGGTGACATGCAAAGTGCAAGCGTCAACGTGGGCGGGCTGCTGGATGCGTCGGCCCCACAGGGCGGCCATGGCGGCATGATTGAAACGTCGGCCGCACATGTCAAGGTGGCCGACAACGCAGTCGTCACCACCCGATCTGCGCAAGGCAAGTCAGGCCTGTGGTTGATCGACCCCACCGACTTCACGGTGGCCGCCGGGGGCGACATTTCGGGGGCCACCTTGAGTGGCAACCTGGTGACCACCAACGTCACCTTGCTCAGCAGCAGCGGCGCAGCCGGGGTGAATGGCGATGTGTTGGTGAATGAGCCTGTCAGCTGGACGGCATCGGGCGCACCCACCACCCTGACATTGAATGCTTTTCGTGATGTGGTGGTGAACGCCGCGATCACCGCCACCAAGGGCAACCTGGTGATGATCGCCGGGCGCGATGTCAATGTGTTTGAGCCTGTCACCACCACCAACGGCAGCGTGACCTCCACCGCAGTGCGGGATACGAACATTGTGAAAGACGGCACCCACACACTGACCGCAGTCACCACAACCGATGGCAACATGAGCTGGGTCTCGGGCAACAGTGTGAACATCAGCACCGCGGCACTCACCTTGACCCGGGGCAACATGGTACTGAGCGCGGGCAACGACGGCACGGGTGCTGGAACGGTGATCTTCGCGGCTGGCACACCTGCCGTGGCGTTCACTGGGCCGGGTGTGGCCAGGGTCTACAACCCGCTGTCCTACACCACATCCACAGACTATTCCGGCAACTTCACCCTGAGCAGCGGTGCGACTTTGTCGCAATACCAGTTGGTGTATTTGCAGGGCCTGACCGGTGCGACAGGTGCCGCCGGGGCCACCGGTGCCACGGGTGCGACTGGAGCGGCTGGCATCGCCGGTGCCATTGGTGCCACCGGTGCGGTGGGCGCAACCGGCTTGACCGGCTTGACCGGTTTGACGGGTTCAGTGGGGGCCACGGGTGCAACGGGTGCTGCTGGTGTCGCCGGACTGGCAGGTTCAGATGGCGCTGCTGGACTGACTGGAGCGACGGGGTTAACTGGTGTAGCCGGTGCTGCAGGTGCTGCAGGTGCTGCAGGTGCTGCAGGTGCTGCAGGTGCTGCAGGTGCTGCAGGTGTCGCAGGTGCTGCAGGTGCTGCAGGTGTCGCAGGCCCAAGTGGTGCGGCAGGGTTGACGGGTTCAACGGGACTGACCGGTGCAACAGGCATCACCGGCCCAGGTGGTGCCACCGGTTTGACGGGGCCAGCAGGTGCAACGGGATCGACCGGTGTTGCAGGCGTTGCAGGTGCAACCGGTTTGACAGGTGCAACGGGGTTAACTGGCTCTGATGGACTCGCAGGAGTGGCAGGTTTAACCGGTTTGACAGGTGCAACAGGAACCACCGGCCCAGGTGGAGCAACCGGTTTGACGGGTTCGGCAGGTGCGGCGGGTTCGGCCGGTGCTGTAGGCCCAAGTGGCGCGGCAGGGTTGACTGGTTCAACGGGACTGACAGGTGCAACAGGCATCACCGGCCCAGGTGGTGCCACCGGATCAACCGGTGTTGCGGGCGTTGCAGGTGCAACTGGTTTGACCGGTGCAACGGGGCTAACCGGCTCTGATGGACTCGCAGGAGTGGCAGGTTTGACTGGATTAACCGGCTTGACAGGTGCAACAGGCATCACTGGCCCAGGTGGTGCAACCGGTTTGGCGGGTACAGCAGGTGCGACCGGATCGACCGGCGTTGCAGGAGCAACCGGTTTGACAGGGGCAGCAGGCGTGACGGGATTGACCGGTGTTGCAGGAGCAACCGGTGCTGTAGGCCCAGTAGGTACAACAGGTTTGACAGGTACTTCAGGTCCAACCGGACTCACCGGCGCTGATGGAGTCGCTGGTGTGACTGGAGCAGCAGGATTGACTGGTTCAACCGGCTTGACAGGAGCAACAGGCATCACCGGCCCAGGTGGAGCCATCGGTTTGACAGGTTTGGCAGGTGCCACTGGGGCGACCGGTGTTGCAGGTGTTGCTGGTGCAACCGGTTTGACAGGAACAGCAGGCGTGACGGGATCGACCGGTGTTGCAGGCGTTGCAGGTGCAACCGGCTTGACAGGAGCAACAGGCATCACCGGCCAAGGTGGAGCCATCGGTTTGACGGGTTCGGCAGGTGCGGCGGGGGCAACCGGTGCTGCAGGCCCAGTAGGTACAACAGGTTTGACGGGTTCAGCAGGTGCTTCAGGCGCGGCAGGATTGACGGGTTCAACAGGACCGACCGGAGCAACAGGCATCACTGGCCCAGGTGGTGCAACCGGTTTGACAGGTACTTCAGGTGCGACGGGCTTAACTGGTGTTGCAGGTGCAACCGGACTAACCGGCGCTGATGGAGTCGCTGGAGTGACCGGAGCAGCAGGATTGACTGGAGCAACAGGCATCACCGGTCCAGGTGGTTCAACAGGTTTGACGGGTTCAGCAGGTGCAACAGGCATCACTGGCCCAGGTGGTGCAACCGGTTTGACAGGTGCAGCAGGTGCGACGGGATCGACCGGTGTTGCCGGAGCAACCGGTGCTGTAGGCCCAGTAGGTACAACAGGTTTGACGGGTTCAGTAGGTGCCTCAGGCGCGGCAGGATTGACGGGTTCAACAGGACTGACCGGAGCAACAGGCATCACTGGCCCAGGTGGTGCAACCGGCTTGACAGGTGCAGCAGGTTCGACGGGGGCGACCGGTGTTACAGGCGCAACCGGTTTGACAGGGACTGCAGGTGCGACGGGATCGACCGGTGCTGCTGGCCCGGTGGGCTCAACAGGATTGACGGGTTCAGCAGGTGTTTCAGGCGCAACCGGACTAACGGGTGCTGATGGAGTCGCTGGAGTTGCAGGGTTGACTGGTTCAACAGGACTGACTGGCGCAACTGGCATCACCGGCTCTGGTGGCGCAACCGGTTTGACGGGCACAGCAGGCGTGACGGGATCGACTGGTGCTGCAGGCCCGGTGGGTTCAACAGGCTTGACGGGTTCAGTGGGTGCCACTGGCCCTGACGGAATCATTGGACAAAAAGGTACGCCAGGCTTGACCGGTGCAACAGGACAGACTGGTGCAACAGGTCGGCCCGGCGCTGATGGCGCTACCGGGGAGTCTGTCGCGACAAGGCTGAGCGAAGTAGCCGGTATTTCTGGTGAAAACGGGGTTGTTGGCGCAACCGGTTCGGTTGGATCCATAGGCTTGACGGGTTTGCTGGGGGCAACGGGTGTTCCAGGCGAAGTTGGCCTGCTCGTCATTAAAAGACCCACTGACGAGGATAAGCTTACGGTCACGCCTGACCGGCCTGAGACACCCAAGCCAATCCAACCCATTGCGCTTCCAGAGATCCCCAAGGTGATCACGCCAATCGTGCCGCTTTCAGCAACACCAGCCACTGCCCCCACGGTCATTGATCAGCAAATGATGCCAAATCGTCTGCCCAAACAAGACCGAAACTAATAAGGCCTGTCATGATCCTGGCCCGTAGGTCGGTTTAGCCGCAGGCGTAACCCGACATTTCTGATCTTGGTTGGAAAAGAGCTTGGGTAGGGAGGGGAAGAGCTATAAAACTATGAATTCCATAGCTGCTTGCGCAATCCATACAAGCGCTACAAGCTCAAAAGACCTGAAAATAGCAAGGACTCAGCCTTCTTGTAGGAGCGTCGGTAGGCGCGAATCGCGGCTTCCTCCGCTCCTACAAGTGCCACAAGCTGATTTCTGAAAATCAGACTATTGCCTGCACCGGATCAGGAAGTCTGAAATCGTAAGCACTCAGCATCTCAAGCCCGCCTGCGGGCTTGGGATGCTGAAGAATCTAGCGCTGGCCGGTCACTTCAACATCAACCCGGCGATCAGGCTGCAGACAGGCAATCAAGGCCGGGGTGGCTTTTTTGCCCACGCAGTCGCCGGGCTTAGTCACCGGGTCTGAACCATTGACCCCTTTGGCATTGATCTTGTGGGTTGGTAGGCCGCCAGACTCGACCAGGTAAGCATTGACCGCCTCGGCACGGCGGGTCGAGAGTTTTTGGTTGTAAGCGTGTGAGCCGATGCGGTCGGTGTGCCCAATGACGTTGATCACGTCAAACTCGACCCCGCGCAAGTCCGCTGCCAGCTTGTCAAGCTCTTGACGACCGGCCGGTTTGACGGCGGCGTTGTCAAAGTCAAACAGGGAATCTGCAGAGAAGGTGACTTTGACGGGCACAGGTGGCGGCGGGGGTGGTGGCGGGGCAGGTGGTGGCACGGGGGCCGCAACGGGCACGACCACCGCCGGTGTCGGGGCCTGGGCCAGCACCACGGGCTCCGGGGTGTAGGCGCGGGCCACGGGTGTGGGGGTGGGTGCACCAAAGCGGTACACCAGGCCCACGGAGACCAGGTCCACATCACCCTTGTTGCCTACCGCGTCGTCAATGCGGTAGCGCTCGATCTCACCACGCAGCATCAACGCCGGGGTCAGCGCGTATTGCAGCCCCAGACCAACTTTGAGGTTGGTGTTGCGGGAGCTTGGATTGGGGTTGAGCACATTCACTGCGCCGGTTCCCACAAACGCATCATTGGCTTGGGTGCGGGTGACACCCAGGCGGCCAAAGGCCGAGAACTTGTCGGTGATGGGCAAGATGCCCACCGCGTCCAGGTTCACCCCTTTGAGCCGGATGTTGCCGCTTAAGGTGCCCAAGGGGGTGGTGCTGGTGTTGAAGCCAAACTGCCCCAGGTCAAAGTAGCCACCTTCCACTGCGAAGTTTTTGTTGAACTGGTAGCCGCCATACAGCTTGAAACCAAGATCACGGTGAATGGTGTTGATGGGCCCAGCCGTGAGGCCGTTGGCGAGTAATCCGCTGGTGATGCGGGCATCGTCAATGGTGGCTTTGGACTGGCCGATCTGGGCTCCGCCGTACCAGAGCGGGTTGTCTGCCAGGGCGAAAGGGCTGGTCATCAGCGCCAGTGTCAGCAGGCTGAAGCGGCCTGTGACGCTGGTCAATCTGTTTTTTGTGTGTGGCATGGGGTTCTCCGGGTGTGGGTTCAAGGGGCGGGCACGTTGATGACGGTATTGACCAGCGTGACGGAGGCTCCTAAAGACAAGGCCCGGCCATTCAGCGTCACGATATTGACGTTGCCCACGGTGGAGAACGATGCCCCTGCTTGCGAAATGATGGTGCCCACCATGGTGCCGCCACCGGCAGCATTGATGGTGGCAAAGCTGCCCACTTGCCAGAACACATTTTTGGGCAAGGCCCCACCCGCCAGGATGATGCTTTGCGGTGCGGCTGCACCTGGGCCACCCACGGTCAGGGTGGAAGCCATCTGGAAGACCCAGGTGGCATTGGCATCACCTTGGGCATCCAGCGTCAGGTTGCCACCTTCAATCAGGAACGAACCTCCAGGGGCGACATACGTGCCGGGCAGCAAGGTGATGCCTGCCAGGTTGGCTCCTGGGGCCGGGCTGGCACCGCCTACGGGTTTGGCGACCAGTGCCAGGTAGGCCGTTTGGGCATCCAGGCGCGCCTGGGTGGCAATGGCGCAATTGGGCGCATTGGGCCCGGCTGAGTTGGGGCCGGTGATGGAGTTGGTGCAGGTGTAGAGCTTGCCGTTGACCGCACCGATATTGACCGGGGTTTCGGTGTAAATATCACCCAGTGTGTCGTGGAAACCGGTCACCATGGAGGTGCCGGTGGCAATCGTGCCAATGTCGCCGTTGACTTGGGTGAGTGTGCCGGTGTTGGTCATGCCCGCAGTGCCGCCGAATGTGCCAAACGGTGCGACGGTGTTCAGGGCAATCACCGGTATCACGACAGGAATCGCCGCCGTGGTGAAGCTCCAGACCTTGTTCACGGCCAGCTTGTTACCCGCCAGATCCGCCACGCCAGTGCTCACGGTGGCGGTGTAGGTGGTACCTGCTGTCAACGCCGCATTGGGGGTGAAGGTGGCGATCTTGCTGAGCGTATTGAAGCTCACACTGCCGGCCACTCCCGCTAGCGTGAAGTTGGCATTGTTGAGGGTCAAGGGGTCCATGGCTTCATTGAAGCTGGCATTTACTGCGGTGCTGGTCGCGACACCGGTGGCCAGGTCAGCCGGGTTCACCAGCGTCACCAAGGGTGCGGTGGTGTCGGCTGCGGCAGTGGTCCAACTCCAGACGTAGTCCACCGCCATCGGGTTGGCAGCCAGGTCTTCTACACCCCCTGCACCACCCTTGAGGGTCATGGTGTACTGGGTGCCCGCAATCAGCGCACTCACCGGGATGAACAAGGCATCTACCCCTG
>VIKI01000087.1 GCA_008080595.1 Comamonadaceae bacterium | reverse complement strand
ACATAAGACACGGTGTAGTTGCTCGGCACATAGGTTCCGGTTGCGCCACTGGGTGTGATGGCATACGGGCTACCGGCGACCGGGGCAGTGGCAACCGTGCCAGGGCTGGTCTCGGTGACAGCCGTCACGGTGTCGCCGTTGAGCAGGCCCGCCGAGGTGAAGGCGGTGGTGGGTAGCACGGTGGTCTGGCCATAAGTCTTGGCCGCATTGTCAGCCGTCACGGTTAAGGGGGCTGGGGTCACCGTCAGTACGCCGTTGACATAAGACACGGTGTAGTTGCTCGGCACATAGGTGCCGGTTGCACCACTGGGTGTGATCACATACGGGCTACCGGCGACCGGGGCGGTGGCGACCGTGCCAGGGCTGGTCTCGGTGACGGCCGTCACGGTGTCGCCATTGAGCAGACCCACCGAGGTGAAGGCGGTGGTGGGCAGCACGGTGGTCTGACCATAGGTTTTGGCCGCATTGTCAGCCGTCACGGTCAGGGGTGCAGGGGTCACCGTCAGCGCACCGTTGAGGTAGGTGATGGTGTAGTTGCCCGGCAGGAAGGCGCCATTGGCCAGCGCTGCACTGGGGATGATCGGGTAGGTGCTGCCCGCCACGCTGGCTGTGGCTGGTGAGCCGGTGCTGGTCTCTGTCACGCTGAGTACGGTTTCTCCCGCAATCGGGGGCACCGGGGTGGTGAAGGCGCTGGTCGCGGGTGCGAAGGTTTGGCCATAGACTTTGCTGGCCGAGTCGGCCAGGATGCTCATCGGCCTGGGGGTGATCGCCGCGCTGGTTCGCTCAATGCCTGGAACACAGGCCGCCCACAATGCAAACAGGCCCGCATCCACACCGCCCAGGCTATAGCCGGTGTGGGTGATGCCGATGTTGGCCGCTACGTCTTTGCTGTCGAACGTGGCTGTACCCGGAACCAGCGTCACCACACCGCCCAAGGTGGGTGTACCTTTGAAGGCCAGCGTGGCGGTGGTGTTGCCGTCATACACCTTGTCGACGCCTTGGGCGAACACCAGCATGTGTTGCGTCAGCGTGGCCCCGCCGGTCAAGGTGAAATTGCCCGCGTAGTTGTTGGGGGTGGCATAAGAGGTGGGCGTGTAGTCCAGCGTGACGGCAGCCCCTGGGCCGGTGACGGCATAGGAGGGTGTGGCCGGTGCAAAAAACACCGTGCCACCAATCAATCCGGCCGGGCCCGTGCCGTCGCTGCCGGCCTTCAGGGTGACATTGCCACGGGTGGTGGTCATGGCGGCCGAGATATTGATGTCACGCCCGCAGCAGGCGGTGAAGTTGCCGTCGGTGGTGGTCACCGGGGCATTGATGTTGATGTCACGTGTCGCGGTCCAGGTGATGCTGCCGTTGGTGGTGGTGATGCCGGTGACACCCGCCTTGACCAGCACATCACGTCCGGCAGTGGCCACCAGACTGCCCTTGGTGGCAGTGACTGCGGCATTGAAATTCACATCATTGACCGCAGTCAGAGTCAAGGTGGTGGGGGCTCCTGAGGCCGTCCAGGTCACCGCTTCATTGATGTTGACATCGCCGTTGACCCCGGCAATGCCATTGCTGCTGAGAATGGTGATGTTGGTGGTGACCAGATTGCCGCTCAGGGTGACCCCCGCGATATCAGAACCGGCTGCCACGGTGAAGTCGGGTGGGTCGATCAGCCAGGTGCCGGTTTGCCCTTGGGCCGATTGGGTGGTCACCAAGGTGTTGTCGGCGACTTTGACGTGTGCCGCCGATGTGTCAATGAATCCGCCGTCACCGCCATGGGGTGCAGAGGCATCCAGTTGGCCAGCCACATTCACCGTGCCACTTTGCATGCCACCCAGCAGTTTGATCGTGCCCTTGTGGTTTTGCAGGGTTTGCGCCTGGATCACGCCGGTGTTGTTCACCGCGTTGTGCAGCAAGCTGCCTGCCGCCTGGGTGGTCAACAAGACCTGGCCACCGTCGGCACGAATCAGGCCACCGTTTTGCACCAGCGCGTTGACCGCGCTTTCGTTCACGGCAATGTTGAGCAAGCCGTCACCCGCGACATCCAGCGTCATGGCGCTGCCTGCGGCCAGTGCCACGCTGCCGAGTTGAGCCGAAATAACCCCCTGGTTGCTGACATTGGCCCCCAGCAGGGCAACATAGCCGCCGTCGGCATTCAGCGTGCCCTGGTTCAGCACCGTACCCGTACCGCCGCCGGAGAACTTGTAGTTGCCTGCCAGAAAATCGCTGTTGGTGATGTTCAGGGTCGAGGCCAGCAAGCCGCCCACATTGACCGATGCACCCTTGCCAAACAGAACGCCATTGGGGTTGACCAGAAATACTTTGCCGTTGGCACTCAGCTTGCCCAGAATGCTTGACGGGTCAGCGCCCAGCACCCGGTTGAGTGCCACCGCTTGGGTGTTGGGCTGTACAAACTGTACCGTCTGGCCTTGCGCAATGTTGAAGCTCTGCCAGTTGATCACCGTATTTTGCGATGCCTGGGTGATGGTGGTGCCGGCTGCCCCGGTGCTGATGTTGGCGCTGCCCGCAGCGACCACCCCGCCCACCGGCAAGACTTGTGCCTGGGCCGCAAACGACAAGGCCACAGACCAGGCCAGGGTTTGCAATGCCAGGTGCAGACTTGAGCCGCTGGCGGTGCGGCCAGAAGACACTTTTTTGCCCTGGCTGCAGGCGTTTTCAGAGACGGCGACAAAAGTGCCGGTGCGGTCATTCCAGAGAGATCGGTAAGAGCAGTTCATGATAGGTTCCAAATGGGGTTGACAAAGGCCGTGGGAGAGTTCTGGCGCAGGGGCCTAGAAGTACTTCACCGCTTGAATCCAGAAACGCCCGTTGGCATCGGGGGCTGAGGTGGCTGCTTCGCTGCCGAGCTTGAAGGCGTAATAGGCGCGCACCATGAAGTTGCCGGACTCGAACCAGTTCACGCCGATGCCCGCGCCACTCAGGGTGCGCTGGTTTTGCCCGGCGGCCCATGGGTTTTTGTGCAGGGTGATGCGCCCGGTGTCGATAAACCCGACCAGTTGCACCTGTCCGGGCAAGCGGTCAGAGAGTTTGGGCAGCAGCCAACGCGCTTCCAGGCTCAACACATAACCTTGGTCGCCATAGGCTTCCCCTTCGGGGTAGGCCCGCACGCCATACATGCCGCCGAGTTCCATTTTTTCGGAAACATCCAGGTTTTTCGATGCCAGCTGGCCATTGATGGCTGCTGACAAGGACACTGCATCATTCACCCGCTGCAGGCGCGACAGGGTGAAGGCGAGTTTGTTGAAGTTGCCCTGGCTTTGCGCGGTCACCGCATCCAGGGCCTGAACCGCCGGAGTTTGCAGGTCGATGTTGCCCGCCGACACGGCCAGCGAATAGGCCGATTGACCACCGTCACCCAGGTTGTCACGTTGATTGCCGTACAGACTGGCGGTCAGCACCTGGGCTTTTTTGTCGGCCACGCTGGCGGTCGAGTCCACCTTGTCTTGAAAGCGTTTGGCATCCATCGCCCATGTGGCAGACAGGTTGGTGTCACGCGAGCGAATCAGCGGATAGCTGCCGTAGAGGCTGGCGACCTGTGCGCTGCCATGGGCTTGCAGAGCCGCAAATTCTTGCCCCAGCTCATAACGTAATGCGCTGTAGGCCACGCCTGCGGTGGCTTTGCCAAACTGCATCTGGTAGGAACCACGCAGGTAGTTCAGCCCGGCTCCTGAGGTGAGGGCCCGCAACGTGGCCACATCACCCCGGCCGAGTGGTTCATTGAAGTTGACGGTGGCTCCGATCCGGTTGGACCCGGTGTAGCGGTTGCCAGCGTTGTCGGCATCCACACTGCCTGAGACGAAGGGCCACGGCTTGAGGTCAACCATCAGGTCAGAGGTGCCCAGCGTGGCGCCAGGCACCAGGGTCGAGCTGACCTTGACCCCGGGCAAGTCTGACAGCAGCAGCAAACGGTGTTCCAGCGGTGCGGTGGCCACGGTGTCACCGCTTTGGAGGCCGTCCATCAAGCGGTAGGCCAAATCATCCGACACCCGGCTCTGGTTGTTCAGTGTCACCTGGCCGTAGTGGCCTTCGATGATGGCGAGTGTCACCACGCCATTGTTGATGTCTTGCGCTGGCAGATAGGCCTGGGCGACAAAGTAGCCGTTTTGCCGGTAGAAGCTGGTGATTTTGGCAGCCATGCCTTGCAGATCGGCCAAACTCAGGGCGCTGCCTGGCACAAAGCCTGTCAGTTCAATCAGACTGGCCTCTGGGTAAAGCGTGGCCCCGCTCAGCTCCAGACGGTTCACGGTGATTTTTGCCGTGTCTGGCGCAGATTCAATGGGTGCACTGCCAGGGCGGATCTCAATGGCAGGGGGTGTCGAAGGTGTGGTGGGGGTGGGCGGGATTTGTTGCATCTGCCCGCCCGCCCCCAAGGGGACTTGCGCAAAAACTGCCGGGCTCAAAACCAGCAGGGCCAAGGGAATCAGTTTGGAGTTGAACATGGTCACTTTCGATGCAAGCTTGCGGCGCAAACTTTTCTAGAGGCTCATGTTGCGTGTTGGCAAAGATACCGTCGGTGCGCTAAACCACATGGGCGCACATTTTTTGCAGCTTGTCTGCGGGCGCTTACACCCAGGTGTAGGGGGTGAATGGGGCTGGCTGAGAGCGATTTTTTAAAAAAATTGAGATATTTTTAAAAATAGGCCTAAATTACCCCTTAATTCTGCCGTTATAGAGACTACGAACGGAGGAAAGACCCCAGACCCATTCTGCCGCCTGATACACCATGCAACTACCATCCATCGACCGGATTCCCAATTCGCGGCCTTTTGCTGCGGAATCGGCTTCGCTCGCCACGGGGAAAGTTGTACCTGTGGCCCCGGTGAACCCCAGCAATCAAAGTGTCACGCCAGTGGAACCTACGCCCAGCGTGATCAACCTGATCAATCAGGCCGACAAGCCCAATTTTGGTGAAGGGGTCTACACCAGTGTGGCTGACCCAACCCGCCCCGGCTCATCCGAAGCCGTGTCAACCGATTGGACGGTGAAAAAACCCGCACCTGAAGAAGTGATTCCGCCGCCACCGCCACCGATGTACCAGGTGCTGCTGGATCATTTGAAATCACTGTGGGTCGCCAGCGCCAGTGCAGTGCAGGTGCAGCAAGAGGTGAAAGATCAAGTTGTGTTGGCCAACAAGCCGCTGGAAGAACCGCAAGGCTTGGTGACTGAGCAGGCCATCACCTATTCACCCAGCAAGATCAACAAGACCGAGAAACCTCAGATGTGAGTTCTGGGGGATGCAGAAATGCCAGATATCCCATTTCTGGCGGCACTGGCCACCTCAACGTACAAAATGCCCAATCAATAGAGGCTTGTCCGTTGCCGCTCGCCAAGGCCGTGGTCGTATTGCTGGCCGTCGATTTGGGCATCCGTCAAAGCCTCCAGCATGGTACCCGGACTGGGTATCCCGGCCAGGGACTCTGATGCAACGGGCTGCCATAGGTTCGAGCGGCGGATGGCTCGGGCGCACTGAAAAAACACCGTTTCCACCTTGACGACAAGAATGCATTTCGGCGACTTGCCGTCCATAGCGCAGCGTTCAAGCAACGCGGGATCGATGGAAATTATTCCGAAACAAGAATAAAATTTCGACATGATTCGAATCCAACACAAAGCCATGCGATGGCTTGGCGACAGTCTTGACGCTGTCAAAGGTTTCTCCGACGAAGCAAAAAGAGAAGCGGGCCATCAATTGGGGCAAGTCCAGGAAGGTCGTGAACCCTCTGATTGGAAGCCCATGGAGACAGTGGGGGCGGGTGTCAGGGAAATTCGGATTCGCGTTGAAAAAGCCTACCGCGTGCTTTATGTCGCAAAATTTCCGGAGGCCATTTATGTGCTGCACGCCTTTGAAAAAAAGACCCAAAAAACCAGCAAGACTGACCTTGATTTGGCAAGCACACGTTATCGGCAACTTGTGAACCAGAGGAGTAAAAAATGAATCAACTTCAAATCACAAAAGGCAGCGACAACATCTTTGCTGATCTTGGCTTCGATGCGGAGGAAGCACAAAATCTGCTGCTGCGCTCTCAAACCATGGCTGTGATCTCCAAATGGTTCGCGGACAGCGGATTGACTCAGGCGGCTGCAGCCAAGTCACTTGGCTTGACGCAGCCGCGCATGAATCAACTGCTTAAAGGCAAGATCGGTGAATTTAGTCTTGATGCACTGGTCAACATGGCCACCAGAGCGGGCATGCGCGTTGGCTTAACCATTCGCCCCATCGCCGGAGTCAAGGCAAAAACTGCCAAAAAACCTGAGTTGCATCAGACGCGACCCAGACAAATCGCATAAGGCTGTGGAGGTTGAACAGCCACCGGTAGGGAGCCCACGACGTGGTCATGATGCCGTTACCGGGAAGCGGGAAGTCCCTGCGTATTCATCCCACCAGCGCTTGCCATAAACGGGACATTGGCCATTCACGCATCCCTGGTTTCTTTCAGATCGAACCGGGCAGTTTGACTGCCCGTTGCTTTTTGCAGCACCCATTGCCGGTTATGGTAGCTCGCAACACCAGGTTTGTGAGCTATTGAAATAATAGCACCTTGCGCTTGTTGGACGTGCGCTAGAAGCTGTTTGTACAAGATATCTTCGGTGGTTTCGTCAAGCGCACTGGTGGCTTCGTCGGCAAACACCCATTGTGGTTTTTTCAGCAGCACACGGGCAATGGCCAAGCGCTGTTGTTCCCCGCCTGAGAGGGTTTGCCCCCAGGCCTCAGCCCGATCCAGTTGCCCGGTCAGATCGGGCAATTCGGCTTGTACCAGCGCCTGGCGCAACTGATCGTCCGTAAATGAGCTGGATGCTTGCGGGTAGGCCAGGGCCTGGCGCAGTGGGCCATTGGGAAAATACGGTCGCTGCGGGATGAACATGGCATCTTGCGGGCGTTGCAAATGCCCTGAGGCAAACGGCCAGATCCCGGCAAAGGCCCGAAACAGGGTCGATTTGCCACTGCCCGACGGGCCTTGCAACAAAATCCGGTCGCCCGGTTCGGCTTTGAACCTGGCCTGTTGCAGCAGCACCTCGCCGCCGGGCAGTTGCAGCTGCAGGTCGGTACTCTCAAGTGCTATTGAATTTGTAGCTGTTAGCGCTTGATTATTAAGCTCTAGAGCCTGAAAAGAGGCTTCAAAACTGGTCAAGCGGTCGGTGGTGGCACGCCAGGAGGCCAAACTGCTGTAGTTGTCGACAAACCAGCTCAGTGCGCCCTGCACTTGACCAAACGCGCTGGAAATTTGCATCAGCTCACCCAGCTGGATGGCACCGCTGAAAAAGCGCGGAGCCGCCACCACAAACGGAAACACCACCGCCGCCTGGCCAAAAAAGCTGGTGAACCAGATCAGGCGTTTCTGGGCTCGAATCAGTGCCAGGTAGTTGCCCAGCACCTGGCCGAAGCGTGTGTCGAGCTGTTGGCGCTCGACCGTTTCACCCCGATCCAGCGCGATGGCTTCACTGTATTCCCGCACTCGAACCATGTGGTGGCGAAATTCGGCTTCGCGCCGCTGCTGCTCAAAGTTGAGCTTGATCTGCGGTCGGCCCAGGTAGTGGGTGATCACGCTGCCAGCCAGGCAGTACAGCAGCGCCATCCAGACCATGAAGCCGGGAATGTTGAACTCGGTTCCCGCCAGGGTGAAGGCAAAACCACCCGACAAACCCCACAAAATGCCGACAAAACTCGCCAGGGTCACCACCGCGTTGAGCAGGCCCATGGAGAGCGAGATGCTGTAACTGGTGAACTGGTTGATGTCTTCCTGAATCCGCTGATCCGGGTTGTCGGGGTTGCGGGCTGGCGCACCGGGGGCATCGGGCGGGCTGGCAAAACGCAGCAACTCCAGCCGGTAAAACGCCTGGTTGGACAGCCAGCGCTCCAGGTAGTGGCCGGTCATCCAGGCACGCCAGCGCATTTCCAGCAACTGCGTCAGGTAAAACTTGTAGACCGCGATGATGATGAAGGCAAACGCCAGGTAAGTGAATCGCCCCAGTTGAGACCAGAACACCTCGGCGTTTTTCTCTTGCAGCGCGTCGTAAAACAGCTTGTTCCAGTCGTTGAACAACACCGCCATGTAGACCAGCGCCAGGTTCAGGGCAATGATGGTGATCAGCAGGGCCCGGGCCTGCCACTTTTTCTCGGAGGCAAAGTAGGGTCGCGTGAGGGCCCAGGCTTGGGTGACAAAGGTTTTGAAGGTGGCTAGTTTGTGGGTTCGCATGGGCCGTACTTTAAACGCGCATCAGCCCGTTCAGAGAGGGGTCCCAGGCGTAGCCGGGAAACAGCTGGTCAAGCTGGGCTGCGCTGATACCCTGGGTGCGGCGCAGCACTTGTGCCAGCACGGCGCGAAAGTCGTGGTGGACGGGCAGGTCGCGCCCTTCATTCAACTGGGCTGATGCCAAGCCGTCCCAGCGGCCATGCCAGCGCCCGCCGTTGACGGCTGAGCCCAGCAGCCACAAGGCGTTGCCGTGGCCGTGGTCGGTGCCGCGAGTGCCGTTTTCTGCGCTGGTGCGGCCAAATTCGCTGAGCACCAGCACCATGTCATTGGCTTGTGAAAACTCTTGCCGCAACTGCACCAGGGTGTCGGCCAGCAGCCCCAGGTTTTGCGCCAGTGCCCCGGTGGCAGCACCCTGGTTGGCATGGGTGTCCCAGCCACCTGCGGACAAGAAACCCAGACGCAAGCTGGGGTTGCGGCGCATCAGGGTGACCAGATGCTGGGCATCCAGCCGCAGCCCTTTGGCTGAACCGGCACCGTTGTCTGCCGCGGCCATCTGGCGTGTATCCATGTTGTTGCCAGCCTGCATTTGCGCCTCGGTCAGGGTTTGGCTGGTTTGCAGGCGGCTGTCGGCACCGGCCCGGAACGCCTGAGACAGCGGGTCTGACCCGGCGTACAGGCGCAGCAGCGCAGCATGGGTGCGCTCATCCCCCATGCTGCCCGCGCGGGTGGCGGCCTGACCACGCGGTACCAACTGCACCGGTGCGCGGCCAGCCAGGATCAGCGGGTTGGCCTCACCCACGCCCAGGGCGCGGCTGCCAGGTGTCATGTCGGTCAGGCTGTTCAGCCAGCCGCTGGCAGCGCTGCTTTTACCGGGGATGCCGGTTTCCCAGTGGTGCTGCGCATCAAAGTGGGAGCGTGTGGCATCGGGTGAACCAGCACAGGGAATCACGCCCAGCACACCTTGTTGCCATAAGGGCAGCAGCGCGGCCATGGCCGGGTGCAGGCCAAAAGTGGCATCGAGTTTGAGGCAGCTTTGAGGGCTGCCGTCTGGCGCGGCAATGGCAATCGACGGGCGCAGGCGGTAGTAATCCGCGTCGCCGTGTGGCACCAGCGCAGACAGGCCGTCATAAGCCCCGCGCAAAAACACCACCACGAGGCGGCCAGGGGCCTCTTTTTGTATGCTTTTTGGGCCTGTAGTACTTGATGAATATGCGTAAGCAGCTCCTGATTGTGTAGCAATTTGGGCTTTTGCGGGGCTGGCCAGCCAGGCGCTTAAGCCCAGCAAGCTGTGCAGCAGCTGGCGGCGGGGCAGGGGGTGGGGTGTGGACATGGCGATCTCCTGGTTTATTTGGCCATGAAGTCGGGGCTGGCCAGCATCAGCCCGGCCTGCAGCGCAGGTTTTTCCTGGGCAATGCTGTGGCGGGTGGCCTCACTCAGGTAAGGTTGCAAAAACGCCAGATCCGGCATCTGCCGGGTCAGGGCAAAGGCAAAATCGGCGCGCCGGGTCAAGGCCTCCGGGGCCAGCCAGGTGGCGGCATCAAACGGATAACCATCGGGCGTTTGCCAGCCGTGCAGGGGTTGCCCGGCGGTGTTCAGGTGGTCGGCCGCCAGCACCAGGGCGCGCCGATCGGTGGCGGTTTGGGTTGCAGCCAGGGCCGAGCAGGCAAAGTCCATCGGGGTTTTGAACAGACGGTTGTCGCTGGCCCAGAACTCAGCGCTGGCCAACAGGGTGTGCAGAACGGTGCTGATGTCACCCTGGCTGTCCAGAAAACTTTGGCTGAGCCGGTTGACCAGGGCGGGCGAGGGCTGGTCGGCAACAAAAAATTGTGCCAGCCGCAGGCTGATGCGCCGGGCTGTGGCACTGTGGTGGGCCAGCATGTGAATGGCATTGATACCTTCCTGTTCACCGGCCGAGTTGGTCGAGGCCGGAAAGCTGTGCCCCAGCACACGTTTGCTGGCGTTGTCGTGCAAGCGGGGGGCAAAACGAAAACCGCTGGTTTGTGTCGGGCCAATCGTCCAGCCGGTCAGCACCCTGGCCAGTTCGCGCAC
>VIKI01000086.1 GCA_008080595.1 Comamonadaceae bacterium | reverse complement strand
CACTTCGCCATCGACCAGGGTGATAGGTAAGGCGGACTCACCGGATCGCTCCAGCAAGCCTTTCACGGCCACATGCTCGACAAAGGCCATGGGTTGCTGGGCCAGGTTGAAGCGCTCCAGGCTCAAACCCTGCTGTTTGGCCCACTCCACGTCGGCAGAAAAATCAACCAGTTTCTGGTCGACATCGGTGCCACACACGCCGCTGCTGCAGCACAGGGCGGGGTCGAAAACTTGAACTTTTTTCATGATGTGTTTCCTTGGGGGCTGGGGTAAAAAGAAGTCAGTTGCGTGCAGCGGGTTGGCAAAGCTCGGCACACTGTTCGGGGTGGCCGGAGCAGCATTCGGCGGTCAAATAGCCAATCAGCTCCTGCATCAGTGCCAGGTTGGCCCGGTACCGTTGGTAGCGTCCCTCTTGCACAACCGACACCAGTTCTGCGTGGGTCAGGGCTTTCAGGTGAAACGACAGGTTGGTGGGTGGCACGCCCAAGGCGCTGCCAATTTCACCCGCCACCAAGCCTTGTGGCCCGGTTTTGACCAGCAGGCGGTAAATGTCCAGCCGCATGCCGGAGGCGAGTGATTCGAAAATGGTGGTGGCGAGGGTTTTGTCCATGTTTCAATCATACAACTTTATTTGAACTATTGAATAGAACGTGTCAAAGGACTTTTGTAGGAGCGGCGGAAGCCGCGATTCGGTGCGCAATTTGTTGCGCGATAAGATGGGCGCCCCCATTCACCCCAAGGGAAAACCATGCACCTGCTTCAGACCACGGCACTCTTTCTTTCATTGACCCTTGGGGGTTGTGCCAACCTGCCAAGCGGTGACAGCGCTGCCGCTGTCGGCATTGATGGTGTTGCCTGTGCCGGTACGGTGGCTAGCCAACGACCGGGTCTGGATGAGGCGAGCAACACGCCGCTGTTGACCAAAGTTCAATTGCCCAGCGGTAAAGGCGGGGTGTGTGCGGGCAAGGTGTTTTCGGTGACCGCTCCCGTGGTGCTTTATCGTGTTTTTGATGCCAGCAACCCGCATTCCAAGCTGGGCGGCTGGTGGGCCCTGACGCGGCCAACGGGTTCCCGGGATGACTACCGGGCTGCCAACGCCATCTGCAAGGAATGGAGCCCGCTGGACAAATTGGTGTCTTGTGAAGTCCGGCCAGGCAGCCAGGTGGTGCTCGGCACGACGCAGAGCGCGGTTTGCGCGGATGGCTCAACTTACCCCAAGACCGCAGCCCAACAAGTCTATGTGGCCAATGACGGCCGCGCGGGGATCATTCATGTGGGGGCGTGCAGCGAGGAGAGTGTTTGGCCTTGAGTTTTAGGTGTTTTATGCCTCTGGCCTTTATGGATATTGCGCAAACAGCTACTAAATAGATAGTAATTTAAGCGTGACAGAAATCGGCATACCGCCCGCGCTTCTATCACCTGCGCGACAAACCTAGGGCTTACCCGTAGTCAAGCTGTCATCAAGCCTTCCTACAATAAAAAGAACGACCGTTCTATTTCTTTAAAGGAAGCCACCATGACCGCTGAATACGCTGTGCAAGGCACTGTTGCCGTGATCACGCTGAACAACCCGCCCGTCAACGGGCTGGGCTATGCCACGCGCCTGGCCATCACCGACGCGCTGGCGCAAGCGCAGGCCGATGCCAAGGTCAAAGCCATCGTCATCACCGGCGCGGGCAAAGCCTTCTCGGGCGGGGCCGACATCACCGAATTTGGTTCCCCCAAGGCTTATCAAGAACCCAATCTGCTCAGCGTCATCCTGGCGGTGGAAGCTGCTACCAAGCCGGTGATTGCCGCCGTGCACACCGTGTGTATGGGCGGTGGGCTGGAACTGGCGCTGGGCTGCAATTACCGCATCGCCGCCCCCGGCTGCAATGTGGCGCTGCCTGAAGTCAAACTGGGCCTGATTCCCGGTGCCGGTGGCACACAACGCCTGCCGCGTGCCCTGGGAGTGGAACCGGCGCTGAACATGATCGTCAGCGGTGAGCCGGTCAAGAGTGAACTGCTGGCCATGGTGCCCGGCCAGCAGTTGTTCACCAAGATGGCCAGCTCTGCCGAGACCTTGATGGCCGAGGCCCTGGCTTATGCCGCTGAAGTGGCTGACGTGCGCCCCCTGCCGCAGGTGCGCAACCTGCCGTGCAAACACCCGCAGGGCGATGCCTACTTCCAGTTTGCCCGCAACATGGTGGGCGGCATGTCGAAAAATTTCCCCGCGCCGCTCAAGTGCGTGGACGCGGTTGAAGCCGCCACCAAGCGCAAGTTTGACGAGGGCATGGCCTTTGAGCGCGAAACCTTCATCAACCTGATGTGGACACCCGAGTGCCGCTCACTTCGGCATCTGTTCACCGCTGAGCGTGCCGCATCAAAAATCCCCGATGTGGCCGCAGATACTCCGCAACGCGCTATTAACTTTGTAGCGATCATCGGCGCAGGCACCATGGGTGGCGGTATTGCCATGAACTTCCTCAACGCCGGTGTGCCGGTGAAGATGCTGGAGATGAAGCAGGAAGCGCTGGACCGGGGACTCGCCACCATCCGCAAAAACTACGAAGCCCAGGTCAGCAAAGGCAAACTCAAGCAAGACAAGTACGAGCAGCGCATGGCCCTGCTGTCCACCACGCTGAGCTACGACGACCTGACTGATGCCGACCTGGTGATCGAAGCCGTGTTTGAAGAAATCGGTGTGAAAGAAGTCGTGTTCAAAGAGCTGGATCGGGTGATGAAGCCCGGCGCGATTCTGGCTTCCAACACCTCCACGCTGGACCTGAACAAAATCGCCAGCTTCACCCAGCGCCCGCAAGACGTGGTGGGCTTGCACTTCTTCAGCCCGGCCAATGTCATGAAGCTGCTGGAAGTGGTGCGCGGTGAAAAGACCGCCAAAGACGTGCTCGCCACCGTGATGAGCCTGGCCAAAAAAATCAAGAAAACCGCCGTGGTGTCCGGCGTGTGCGACGGCTTCATCGGCAACCGCATGATTGAGCAGTATGGCCGCCAAGGCGGCTTCTTGCTGGACGAAGGCTGCACTCCGGCGCAGGTGGACAAGGCCATCGAAAAATTCGGCTTTGCCATGGGGCCATTCCGCATGAGTGACCTGGCCGGCAACGACATCGGTTGGGCGATCCGCAAACGCCGCTACACCGAGCAGCCCGACATGAAGTACAGCAAAACCGCCGACCTGCTGTGTGAAAAAGGCCGCTTTGGCCAGAAGACCGGTGCCGGTTGGTACGACTATGTGCCCGGCAAGCGTGACGCGATTCCGAATGTCGAAGTGGTCAAGATGATCGAAGACCACCGCGCCGCACTGGGCATCACCCCGCGTAAGATTTCAGACGAAGAAATCGTCCAGCGCCTGGTGTTCAGCCTGGTCAACGAAGCCGCCCACATTCTGGAAGAAGGCATTGCCAACAAGGCCAGCGACATTGACGTGGTCTACATCTTTGGCTACGGCTTCCCGGTGCACCGTGGTGGCCCGATGAACTACGCCAACGAAGTCGGCCTGTTCAACGTGGTGCAAGCCATGAAGCGTTTTGCCCAGAACCCGCTGGACGATGCCAAGTTCTGGCAACCCGCGCCGCTCTTGGCCAAGTTGGCCGCAGAAGGCAAGACCTTCAACTAAGACCCACCAGGCTCACGGTATGGTCAAAAAACTGTTGCTGGGGCTGCTGGGCTTGCTGTTGGTGTTGAGCGCCATTTTGGTGGTTAACACGGCACGCAAAGGCTCGCGCCAGCTTGAGGTGGCCGCGATCAGCCCGCTGGCGGTCGATGAGGCGGGGGCAGCCGCCCGACTGGGTGAGGCGGTGCGTTTGCGCACCGTGTCCTCGCGCGAAGATGCCAAGCTCAATGCCGACCAGTTCCAGCAATTGCATACGCTGTTGCAGGCGCGTTTCCCCCTGGTGCATGCCCGGCTCAAACGCGAAACCGTGGGTGAGCTGAGTGTGCTGTACACCTGGGCGGGCAGCAAGACCCAAGCCGCGCCGATTCTGCTGCTGGCGCACCAGGACGTGGTGCCGATCGCGCCCGGCACGGAAGGCGACTGGGAGGTGGCCCCGTTCACCGGTGAACTCAAAGGCGGCTTTGTTTGGGGCCGCGGTTCCTGGGACGACAAAGGCAACCTGATGTCGCAACTGGAAGCGGTCGAGTTGCTGCTGGCCAGTGGCTACCAGCCCGAACGCACGGTCTACCTGGCCTATGGTGCGGATGAAGAAGTCAGCGGTGCCCGTGGGGCCGCCAAAATTGCCGCCCTGCTCAAACAACGCCAGGTGCACCTGGACTTTGTCATTGACGAAGGCCTGCTGGTGCTGGACGGCGTGTTGCCCGGCCTGACCCAACCCGCTGCGCTGATTGGCGTGGCGGAAAAAGGCTATCTGTCAGTGGTGCTGAAACTGGCCGCCACGCCTGGGCACTCGTCGATGCCACCCAAAAAAGGCAGCAGCGCCATTGCCATGATGAGTGCCGCACTCAAGCGCCTGGATGACGAGCAGTTGCCCGGCGGGATTCGCGGTGTGGCGGCTGACATGTTTGACACCCTGGCCCCCGAGATGGGCGGTTTTTCCCGCGTGGCGCTGTCCAACCTGTGGCTGTTTGGGCCGCTGGTGCAAAAACAGCTTGAAGCCGCCGCCAGCACCAATGCCATGCTGCGCACCACCACCGCGCTGACCATCGTCAACGCGGGCAACAAGGAAAACGTGTTGCCCGGTCGCGCCGAGGCCACAGTCAACTTTCGCATCATTCCAGGTGATTCCAAAGAGCAGGTCATGGCGCATGTGCGCAGCCAGGTCACACAGGCGCTGGGCTCTGAGCAGTTTGAGCTGTTTGCGCTGCCGGGTGCGGTGAATGCGTCCAAAATCGCGCCGGTCGATTCCGATCAATACCGCCTGCTGAACAAGACCATTCGCGAAGTGTTTCCCGGTGTGCTGGTGGCCCCTGGTTTGATGGTGGCGGCGACTGACTCCATGCACTACGGTGACATCAGCGACCACATTTTCAAGTTCTCACCCGTGCGCGCCAATGCGCAAGACCTCAAACGCTTTCACGGCACCAACGAGCGCCTGGCCGTTGGCAATTACGTGGAAGCCATCCGTTTTTATCACCGGCTTCTGAGCGAGGCCACCAAAGCCCCGCAACCCTGACCCCATTTTGAGAGGAACCACACCATGACATCTGCCGTAATCGTCTCCACCGCCCGCACCCCCTTGGCCAAAAGCTGGAAGGGCTCTTTCAACATGACCCACGGGGCCACGCTGGGTGGCCACGCGGTCGAACACGCCATCCAGCGCGCCGGCATTGAGGCCGCCGAGGTGGAAGACGTGATCATGGGCTGCGCCACCCCCGAGGGTGCGACTGGCTCCAACATCGCCCGTCAGATCGCCCTGCGTGCGGGCTTACCCGTCACCGTGTCGGGCATGACGGTGAACCGCTTTTGCTCCTCCGGCCTGCAAACCATCGCGCTGGCTTCTCAGCGCATCATCGCGGGTGAAGGCGAGATTTACGTGGCCGGTGGGGTGGAGAGCATCTCGTGCGTGCAGCAAGAAGCCAACATGCACATGCTGACCGACCCCTGGCTGCTCAAGAACAAGCCAGAGATTTACTGGAACATGCTGCAAACCGCTGAAAACGTCGCCAAGCGCTACAACATCAGCCGCGAAGCCATGGACGAATACGGTGCAGCCAGCCAGCAAAAAGCCGCTGCCGCGCTGGATGCCGGCCTGTTCACTGCCGAGATCGCCCCCATCACCGTCACCATGGGTGTGGCCGACAAGGTCATGGGCTTGAGCAGCAAAAAAGTCACCGTCAGCCAGGACGAAGGCATTCGCCCCGGCACCACCTATGACGGTATCAAGGGCCTGCGCTCGGCCGTACCCGGTGGCCTGATCACCGCCGGTAACGCCAGCCAGTTCTCGGATGGTGCTGGCGCTGTGGTGGTGATGGATGAGTCGGTGGCGCAGCGCAAGGGCTTGCAGCCGCTGGGCCGTTTTTTGGGCTTTGCCGTGGCGGGTTGTGAGCCGGACGAGATGGGCATTGGCCCGGTGTTTGCCATCCCCAAAGTGCTGGGCCGCCTGGGCCTCACCGTGAACGACATCGACCTGTGGGAACTCAACGAAGCCTTTGCCGTGCAGGTGATCTACTGCCGCGACAAGCTCGGCATCGACAACGCCCGCCTGAACGTCAACGGCGGGGCCATCGCCGTCGGCCACCCCTACGGCGTGAGCGGCCAGCGCCTGACCGGCCACGCCCTGATCGAAGGCAAACGCCGGGGAGCCAAGCGCGTGGCCGTCACCATGTGCATCGGTGGTGGTATGGGGGCTTGCGGGGTGTTTGAGGTGTTGTAAAGCCAAGCAACTGGCATCAGTTCTATCCGGGTGCGATTCAAAGTGATGTGTTTTTGGTATTACTCCCTCTCCCAGGGGGAGAGGAAATGAATCCCCATCAGTTTGAATCGCACCCGTTCTATCCTTTTCAATACGCTGTTGGTTAGCATATTGGTGCCTTAACACCAATGCGATGTAACACCATGAGCCGTTTGACCATCACGCTCTCTGCGCTGCGTTATCGGGCATTAATGGAAGCCGCTGCCCAGCGCGACAAGACGATTGACCAACTGATCGACGAAAGCCTGGATTTCTATGGCATCAAGTTGCATGAGCCAGCCCAAGGCGCGGTGCGACGGGCGCGAGCCCACAGCGGTTTAAGCGACGGGCAAGCCATGGCCTTGGCGCTGGATGCACAACATGCGGCGCGGCAGGCCCGGTGACTCCGTTTGATGCAACTCTTGAATACTGCTATTTATTGTGTAGCTGCTTACGCATTTTTCACCTGGGCTAGAGGCACTTTTTACCCATCAACACCATGAACTTCCGCACCACCCTCGACTTCTTGTTGAACGATTGGCTTGCCGTCAGCCCAATTTGCCAGCCAGTTGCAGTGACGCACGAAGCGTGTCGTTGATGCGGGTTTGCCAACCATCACCCGTGGCGCGCAAAGCCATCAGCACATCGGCATCGAGCCTGATCTTGACGGGCTCTTTGGTCGCGATGGCTTTGGGCCTGCCGCGCAGCTTGGTTTGCAAGGAGGGCGGCAAGGCAGACACCGGTTTGAACACGGCGCTGTCAACCTCTGACAGGTCGCCCACTTCGCCATCGGCATCAATTTTGGGTAAGCGTGAAACCATGTTTTGCTCCTTCTCTCGGGTTGGCTTTGCGAAAGCTGATGACACGAATGCCTTGCTCAGTCTCGCTGAACACCAAGACATGCAAGCGTGCTTGCAAGTAACCCAGGGCCACGAAACGAGGCTCTGGGTAGGTGTGTCGCGTGTCTTGCCAGAATTTGGCGGTCTGAAAATCAAACTTCTTCACCTCGTCAAAACCCAGCCCGCGTTCTGCCACATTGCGTGCGTTTTTGGCCGGGTCAAAAGTGATTTTCATAAGATTATTGTACCCCCGATAAATTGGCATGTAGATACTGTTATTTGATCTGTTTTTGTCCACCTTTCATTCATTATCATGAACTTCCGCACCACCCTCGACTTCTTGCTGCACGACTGGCTGTCTGTCACCGAACTCACCACCCGCGAGCGTTTTGCCGACCACAGCCGCGAAACCTTTGACGCGGTGTTCGACACCTGCGAACGCATCGCCCGCGACAAGTTTGCCCCGTTCAACCGTCTGGTGGACACCCAGGAACCGCGCACCGAAACCCTGCCCGACGGCAACCTGCGCGTGGTCTTACCCCAAGCCACGGCAGAGGCCTACCGCGCCTATGCCGACTCCGGCATGCTCAGCGCCGCACAGAGCTACGAGCTGGGCGGCATGCAGCTGCCCTATGTGGTGGAGGCTGCGGCCAACGCCTTTTTTGGCAAAGCCTCGGTCAGCATCGGTTTTGGCCTGCTGACGGCGGGCAACGCCAACCTGCTGATGGCGCACGGCACGCCGCTGCAACAACAAGTGTTTGCCGCCAACGAATTTTCTGGCCGCTGGTCGGGCACCATGTGTTTGAGCGAACCGCAAGCGGGCTCGTCCTTGAGCGACGTGGCCACCCGCGCCGTGCCTGATGGCGCGGATCATGGCGACGACCCGCTGGGCCCACGCTACCGCCTCAAAGGCAACAAGATGTGGATTTCTGCCGGTGACCACGAGTTGACCGAGAACATCGTCCACTTGGTGCTGGCCAAAATCCCTGCTGCCGACGGCAAGCTGCCCGCCGGGGTCAAGGGCATTTCACTCTTCATCGTGCCCAAGTTCCTGGTGACCCCGCAAGGTGAAACCACGGGCACGCGCAACGACGTGGCCCTGGCCGGACTGAACCACAAGCTCGGCTGGCGTGGCACCACCAACACGCTGCTCAACTTTGGCGAAGGCAAATACCCGGTCAACGGCCAAGCTGGTGCTGTCGGCTACCTGGTGGGCCAGCCGGGGCGTGGCTTGCAGTGTATGTTCCACATGATGAACGAAGCCCGCATCGGTGTTGGCATGGCCGCCACCATGCTTGGCATGGCCGGTTATGAAGCTGCGCTGGACTACGCCAAAAACCGTCCCCAAGGCCGCCCGCTGGGGGCCAGTGGCAAAGATGCCGCCGCACCCCAGGTGCGCATCATCGAACACGCCGATGTCAAACGCATGCTGCTGGCGCAAAAAGCCTATTGTGAAGGTGCGCTGGCACTTGAACTCTATTGCGCCCGTCTGGTGGACGAGCAACACACCGCCGCGCCGGAGGCCGCCGACGAAGCCCGCCTGCTGCTGGAAGTGCTGACCCCGATCGCCAAAAGCTGGCCCAGCGAATGGTGCCTGGAAGCCAACAGCCTGGCCATCCAGGTGCACGGCGGCTACGGCTACACGCGCGACTTCCCGGTGGAACAGTATTGGCGTGACAACCGCCTGAACATGATCCACGAAGGCACCCACGGTGTGCAGGCCATGGATCTGCTGGGCCGCAAGGTGTTGATGGAAGAGGGCCGGGGCCTCAAATTGCTGGCGGCACGCATGCTGGCCACAGCCCAAGCGGCGGATGCCCTGGCCGCCGGACTGACTGCTGACCAGGCCAGCGCCTTGCGCCAGCAAGCCGCCGCGCTGCGTGATGCCGTCAACCAAGTCGGCACGGCCACCCAAGCCGCCTGGGCCAGCGGCAACCCGACCCAGGCACTGGCCAACGCCGTGCCCTACCTGCAAGCCTTCGGCCACACCGTGCTGGCCTGGGTCTGGCTCGATGTAGCGCTGGCAGTGCTGCGTCAGGATGCTACTGATTTAGTAGCTTATTGCGCAGGTAGGATAAGGGCTACAGCCTATTTTTATCACTATGAATTGCCCAAGATCGGGGCCTGGTTGCAGGTGGTGAAGAGCGCTGATTTGACTTGTGCCAAGATGGCAGAACACGAATTCTGACGAACCCTCAAACGATCAGGTTGGCGATAGCCAAACCGCTGGCAACCGACACGGCCGTGGCTACCAGACCGGGAATCATGAACGAGTGGTTCAACACGTAGCGTCCGATTTTGGTGGTGCCAGACAGGTCAAAGTTGATGGCCGCAATCAGTGAGCCGTAAGTGGGAATGAAGAAGTAGCCATTGACAGCCGGAAACATGCCAATCAGAAACTGCGGAGGGATGCCCAATACGACCCCCAGCGGCATGAGTGCCCGGGTGGTGGCGGCCTGACTGTAGAGCAACACCGAGGCAAAAAACAAACCGAAGGCAAAGGTCCACGGTGCCACTTTGGCCCATTCGCCGATGGCGGGAATGATCAAGTCCTTGTTGGCCGAGATGAAGCTGTCACCGAGCCAGGCCAAGCCAAAAATACCAATGACGGCAACCACGCCAGCTCGCAGGGTGGCGGTTTTGGGCACCTCGTCCACCGGGACTTTGGTCACTAGCAGCATGATCGCAGCCACGGACATCATCAGTATTTCAATCACGATGGGCATCGACAGTGGGCTTTTGGCACCCGGGAGTTTTCTCAATTCTGGGAAAAAGCCGAACAGCACAACCAGCGCTACACCACACAGAAAAACAAACGCTGAAAGCTTGGCCGCTGGCTTGAGAACCGGGCGAGCAGATGGCGCTTGCGGGGCAGGAATCTCTCCGGCGGCAAGACGCGCCTGGTAAACCTTGTCGTCCTTTAAATCTTTGCCGATGAACATGGAAACGATGGCGGGGGTCAAGCCTTTTTCAGCAAACAGGCCAATCATGGCCGCAGTGGCAGCCGCCACCGGGCTGGCTGTGATCGCCTGCTGCGAGGCAATGGTGGCCACGGCCATCGGCCGCTCTGGGCGAATGCCGCTGCGGTGGGCAGTTTCATAAATCACTGGCAGCAGCGGGTAAACAATGTGCCCGGTGCCCGCCAGGAAAGTGAACGTCCAGGTGGTCAGCGGGGCCACAATCGTCACGTATTTGGGGTTGGCGCGAATGATGCGCTCGGCAACCCCGACCAAAAAGTCAATGCCCCCCGCCGCCTCCATGACCGATGCCGCCATGATCACCGCCAGGATGATCAGCATGACATCGATCGGCGGTGATGTCGGTGTGATGCCGAATGCACCGATCAGCACCGTGAGCCCCACCGCGCCCCAGAGCCCCAGACCCATGCCAGATGAGCGAGCGCCCATCCAGATGGCGGCGAGTACCACCATGAATTGCAAGCCAATCGATGCAGTCATTTTCTTTTCCTCTTTCTTTCAAGGGTGATGTGAGGCGGTTGGTGCAAGCCTCATTGCTCGAACTTCGGGTTGATCAAGTTCTCGAATGAGAACACCTCGTCCCAGTGTTGCTGGGTCATCAGCTGGCGCTCGTTGACGACGATGTCGTGCAGCGATTTGCCGGTCTCATAACCTTCGCGGGCAATTTCTGCGCATTGTTTGTAGCCCAGGGAGGGTTTCAGCACGGTGATGATGCCCAGCGAGTTCAGCACCATGTCCCGCGTGTGTTGCGCATTGGCGGTGATGCCTTGAACGCAATTGACAGCCAGGCTGCGCACCGCGTTTTCCATGGTGGCAATGGAGGTGAACAGCGCGAAGGTGATCACCGGTTCCATCACATTGAGCTGCAATTGCCCGGCTGAGGCGGCCAGCGTCACCGTCAGATCCAGACCAATGACCAGAAAGCCAGCTTGGTTGACCACTTCCGGGATCACCGGATTCACCTTGCCCGGCATGATGGAGCTACCCGGCTGCATCTGGGGCAGGTGAATTTCATTGAAGCCAGAGCGCGGTCCTGAGGCCAGCAGGCGAATGTCGTTGCAGATTTTGGTGAGTTTGGCTGAGGTGCGCTTCAGCACGCCAGACAGCAGCACATAGGCCCCGGTGTCCGAGGTGGCCTCGATCAGGTCGCCCGCCAGAATGAACTGAGCCCCGGTCAGCTCAGACAGGTAGCGGGTGGCCAACTCCGGGTAGCCGGGCGCTGCGGTGACCGTGGTGCCAATCGCCGTGGCCCCCAGATTGATCTCGTGCAGGAACTGGCGAACCTCGGCAAGGCGCTGCACTTCTTCGCCCATGGTGGTGCCCCAGCCATGGAATTCCTGGCCCAGCGACATCGGAACTGCATCCTGCAAATGCGTGCGGCCCATCTTCAACACCTTCTCAAATTCTTTGGCTTTGACGAAGAACGCGCTTTGCAGCTGCCGCAGTGCTTCCATGTAACTTTCCAGCCGCAGGATCAGGGCCAGTCGGAACGCCGTGGGGTAGACATCGTTGGTGGATTGGCCAAAATTCACATGGTCGTTGGGGTTCACGTATTGGTAGGACCCTTTGGGGTGGCCCATCTGCTCCAGCGCCAGGTTGGCAATCACCTCGTTGGCATTCATGTTGGTGGACGTGCCCGCACCCCCCTGAATGAAGTCGGTGACAAACTGGTCAGCCATTTCGCCGGCAATCAGGCGGTCGCACGCTGCCGCAATTGCATTGGCAATGTCGACATTCAGCACGCCCAGGTCACGGTTGGCCAGTGCGGCGGCTTTTTTTACATAACCAAAGGCTTTGACAAAGTAAGGCTCGTTGGACATCGGGATGCCGGTGATGTGGAAGTTTTCCTTGCCCCGCAAGGTCTGCACACCGTAATACGCCGTGTCTGGCAGCTGTTTTTCGCCAAGAAAGTCTTTTTCGATCCGGTAAGTCATAGGGTTCTCCGTCAGGGGGTGAAGTGCTCTGTTTTTGATGAGCAAAATTCTAGGGAGACACCCATGGGTCATGTCTGTCGGGTGAGGTGGATCAATGACATTATGCAAAAAATGCATGAAGTGTCGATGGACAACCGCGTTGGGAAAGTGACCGTTTCAGCCTGCGGCGTGCCGCCGTAGGTGTTGTCTTCCCGGATGGCATTGGCACGCACGGATGCAGGGGCGAACACCGTGCCGTCACCCTGCCTGCAGAATTGACTTGCGCCCAGATGGCCGAAGACACGTTCTGAACGAGTGAGCTGTCACGTTGGCTTGCTAAACTGTGGTCAGACACTTTTTGTTACACAGTTCAGCCGTTTTTTGATTCAGCACGGTCATGCGGCCTGTTCACTGAGGGATCACATTTGACTCGCTTCCTGAATTTCCAAACCATGACCATGCGCCTGATTCTGATCGGCGTGGCTTTGGTGGCGCTGGCAGCCCTCGGACGAATTTATTTCCTTGGCAACTACCTGCGCGAGGACATCTCGGAACAGTCCTCCGCCCAGTTGGTTGTACTGGCCAACTATGTGGCACGCGAAGTGGATCACAACCTGGCGGAACGGCGTGAGTTCCTGAAGCGACTGGCCAGCCGTATCCCTGGCAAGCTGATGAATGATTCGCCTCAACTTGAGGCCTGGCTGGACGAGCGCCAGCAACTCGGTGCCCTGTTTTCGCGCGGTGTGATGCTCATTGATCGCCACGGACAGGCATTGTCACGTCAGCCAGACCTGGCAGCGCAGCTGGGTCAAGACCTGGCAACCCAGGAGTTTTTCCAACAGGCTTTAAAGGGTGAGTTTGTTCTGGGCCGCCCTTTCAAAGGACTGGCCTTGCAGGTGCCGGTGTTGCCGATGGCGCTTCCCCTGCGTGACCATTCCGGGCAGGTGGTGGGTGTGCTGGTGGGGGTGTCGGCACTGGAGTCCAGCAATATTCTGGATGCGTTGCATGCCATCCGTATCGGCCGCACGGGCGGTTTGGTGTTGGTGTCACCGCGAGACAAGTTGTTCATAGAGGCCTCGGATGGCGACATCGCCATGACCCCAACGCCGACTGAGGGCTTGTACCCGCAGCTTGATCGAGCCATGAATGGTTTTCGGGGTACTGGCATAGGCATCAACCCAAGCGGCGTGGAGGAGTTGACCGCTATGGCCTCGGTGCCTGCGGGTGGCTGGTTTGTGATGGCGCGTCAGCCCACTGAGGATGCATTTGCGCCGGTGACTCGTCTGCAGCATTTCATGAAGGTCAATTCACTTCTTGTCATGGTGATCATTTTGTCGCTGATGGTGTGGGTGGTGCGCTATCTGCTGCGCCCCTTGCGAGAGGCCGCTGATCATGCCGACCGGATGACACAGGGCGAGCTGCCACTGGAACCTTTGCCCGTGGTGCGAAATGATGAGGTGGGCCACATGACCGTGGCTTTCAACCGCGTGTTGTCCAAGCTGATGGAGAGCCGAAGCGAGCTTGAACACCTGGCGCATCACGACAAACTCACCGACTTGCCCAACCGGCAACTGCTGGCTGATCGGATGCAGGCCGCCTTTGACCGTGCCCAACGCTACGGACACAAGGTGGTGGTGTTGTATCTGGATCTGGACGGTTTCAAAGCCATCAATGACGGGCTGGGGCACGAGGCTGGTGATGCAGCCCTTTATGAAATTGCCTGCCGTCTGGTCAATACCTTGCGCCGGGTGGACACCGTGGCACGTGTTGGTGGTGATGAGTTTGTGGTGCTGTTGTCAGACCTGGATGACAACGCCCGAGGGGTGGCAGAGCGTGTTGCCGCCAAATGCCTTGAGGTGTTCAAAACCCCGGTGATGGTGGTCGGGCAGCCGTGTCGGCTGGGCGTTTCCATCGGCATGGCGATCAAGGGTGGAGATACTTCGGCAGAACACCTGCTCAATACCGCCGATCAGGCCATGTACCGTGCCAAGGAGGCTGGGGGCGGTTGTTTTTACTGGGCTGGTTGATTCTGGTTTGAGTCGGCCATGTGAATGTTGACTCCTTTCAGTTCTCCGTGATTTTTTGCGGACTCAATCCGCAAGATGGACAACCGATAGCTTGTGAAGTTTGGCAGAAGAAAGTTCCAGTCCAACAGGATGAGGGCATGCTGGGTGTCGGTGGGGTGATTTTTATGATTATTTCCGGGGTGTATGGCGTGTTTCCAGAATGTAAATACAATCGTGTCATACAAATTTGAGTTACATCCATGAGCCCCACCACCCTTTCTTTTCGTGCGCCTGTCGAGTTTGCAGAACAAACCAAAGCCTTGGCTCGCGTGCTGAGCATGTCGGCATCAGACTATGTGCGTGAAGCGGTTCGTGAAAAAAATGAGCGTGCGATGAAAGACCGCATGGTGTTTCTGTCTCACCAGTTGTCAGCACAGCATTTGAAGGAGAGCGTGGCCATGGATGGCAGCTTGGGAGACGGTCTTGATCAAGCTTAAGCGGGGCCAGATTTGGGAGCTTGATTTTGAGCCACAAACCCACAAGGAAGAACCCGGCAAGCGGGGCCGTCCGGCCTTGGTGATTCAGACCAATATCCTGAACCAGGCGGGCCACGCCACCACCATCGTGATTCCTGGTACTACCCAGGTCTATCGTGACGCACAGGGCGATGGCTACCCACTGCGGGTGTCGGTGGGCAAGCTGGGCAACATGATGCAAGAAACTGATTTACTCATTGACCAGATTCGCACCATCTCCAATCAGCGGCTAATGGGTAGCAAGCCGCTGGCAGAGCTCTCACGCACCCACATGAAGCGGGTGGAAGATGCGCTCAGATTGCTGACCGGGGAATAATGGTTTATTTGTTCACCGCCGCCGCGACCGCCTGCCCCAGCTCAATCACGGCAAAAGCGTAGTAGCTGCTCCAGTTGTAGCGGGTGATGGCATAAAAGTTGTCAGTGCCGGCCACATATACCGGGGGGGCATCGCCCATTTGCAATTCGATCAGCGCCAGGTTGCCGGGGTGTTGGAGGGCTTGGCCTGTCAGCACTGCACCTTTGGCCTGAAAACTTGGCACACTGAAAGTGGGCAGGATGTCGGGGGCCAGCAGCGTTTCCAGTTCGAGTTTTTGGGTGTCAAACGTCACCGGAAAATGTGTGGGCAGGCCTGGTTGCCAGCCATAGGCCTTGAAATAGTGGGCCACCGAGCCAATTGCATCGGCTGGGCTGTTCAACAGGTCAACCACGCCATCAGCATCAAAGTCCACGGCGTACTTGGCCCAACTCGAGGGCATGAACTGCGGCCAACCCATGGCCCCGGCATAGCTGCCTTTGATCGCCAGCGGGTCTCGGCCAGTGCGTGAGCTCAGGCTCAAAAACTGCTCAAGTTCGTCCTGAAAATAAGCGTTGCGCTGAGCCGCACGCGGGTGGCTGCTGGGGAAGTCAAAGGTCAGTGTGGCCAAGGCATCGATCACGCGGAAGTTGCCGGTGTTTTGACCATAAAGGGTCTCCACGCCGATGATGCCGACAATAATTTCTGCCGGTACGCCGGTTTCCTGCTCGGCACGCTGGAGCGTTTGGCGGTGGGCTTGCCAGAAGGCTACTCCGGCTTTGATGCGAATCGGCTCGACAAAGCGGCTGCGGTAGACCTTCCAGTTTTTGGCCACGCCCACGGCGGGTGGGGTGATGGCTTTGACAACGGCCGGGATGTAGCGGGCTTGCGCCAGGGTTTGACGCACCCATGCGGGGTCAAGGTTGCGCCGCACAGCGATGTCATCTGCGGCCAACATGGCATCCTTGCGTTGGCTGTAGCTCAGGCCTGGCAGGACCTTGCTGACCGGATTTTTTTTGACGCTTTTTTTGGCGCTTTTTTTGGCGTTTTTTTTATGTTTTTTGACTTGATGGACTGGCTTTTCCTTGGTTTGTGGGGCGGCTAACGCACTGGTGCAAAAAAAAGCGAGTAAAACGACCCACAAGACTTTCAATACGGTACTCCTCAGCCAATCAGCGATTTCAAAGCGGTTTCATAGTGAGCGTACAGTTCGTTGAGCACTTCCAGCGTGCGCTCACTGGTGGTGCAGACATTTTCCATGGTTATGGCATCTTTCTCGCTGGATTTGAGTGATTGGGACATTAAAAACCACTGATTGCCAATGAGTTGGAGTGATTGCTCGATCTGGCTGTTTTTCAGAGCTGCCGCCTGAATGGCTTTGAATTGATGATTGAATTCATCAATACCCTCAAAAAGCAGTTTTTGTTGTTCTTTGATTTCAGTGCCCACGTGGGCCAGCAAGAAATGCACCGCCAAATGTTGCGTCAGACGTTGCAAGTCGGCTGTTGCACTCAGGACTTGAGCCACAGGTTTACCCAGTTCTTTGATCAGAAACTCCACCAGTTTGTCGACCTCACCCCCAAGGTTGTCGGCTTGATGGCCAAATTTGGCCAAATCGGTTTTTTCGGTTGACGTGAAGCGTTCGCTGCTTTGAAGCAGCAGCTCATAGTCTTTGCTCACTTTGCCAAATTGTGCTTTGCTGGGGGCGGCGTAATTGACGCTGACCAGTTCGTTCAAAAGTTTCCTGGCTTCCTGGCTGGACTCCGCGATGATTTTGCCGGAACGCTTTGGCAGCACTTCGAGGACACGTTGGGCATGACCACGGCCTATGCGGTCGGTTAAGACCGAGAGCCGGGTGACCTTGGTGACAGCGGCATGAAGCCCAAGGGTGAGAGAGGATGGAGAAGCCGCAGCCGTTTTGGCGTTTTGTGCCCAGGACGACGAGCTGACGAACCCAAAGGGTGTCAACGTGGTCAACAAGGTTAATAAGTTGCGGCGTTGTTTCTGCATGTTGGCTCCCGGGTGTGATACGAGGTGTCAAAGACCTCATTTGAGCCTTGATTATTAACAAAATTCAGAAATAAGGGGTTAATGAATACCCTCACTACCCCATGGTTTTTAACTCGCGCTCCAGGGCCTGACACTGTTGCTTGAGCGATGGGCCCGTGCTTGCTTTGGGTTTGCGATAGCGCAGTGTTTCCAGTTGCAATAACCAGGTGCGCAGTTTGGGGTATCTGGCCTGCAGTGAGGGATGCATGCGCCAAACTTCAATCAACTGGCGTGGGGTGCTTTGCGGTGGCAGTGATAACTTGGCACGCTCAAAGACTTTGCGCACCCGCACCAGCAAGCGCAACCAGGGGTCTTGACGCTGGCGTTCCCAGGCACTCCAGCCGGCGCTGGCCAGGCTGGCCACCACCACAATAGACCACAGGATGTAGAGCAGGTCTTCCCAACTGGGGGACTCAAAGCCCAGGTTTTTGAGCAGATCAAGCTGGCGCTGTTGGGTGTAGTTCAACACCCATTGGTTCCAGCGGTTGTTGACGGCATCCCACGCCGCCCTTAAGTTCTGTGCAAACGCCGGGCTCACGCTGCCCAGCAAGGCACTGGTGAATGCGCCGCGCGGTGACAGCAAGCGTTGCAGGCTACCGGTGCGCCCAGGGGCGACGGCGGAGGTGGGGTCGACCCGCACCCAGCCTTGTCCGGCCAGCCAGACTTCTGCCCAGGCATGGGCATCTCTTTGGCGCACTGTCCAGAAGTTGTCCAGCGTGTTGTGCTCACCCCCCTGGTAACCGGTGACGACCCTTGCCGGGATGCCACTCGCACGCATGACAATGACAAAGGCCGCTGCGATGTGTTCGCAAAACCCCAGCTTGCGGTCAAACCAGAATTCATCGGCGCTGTCACGGCCATACAGGCCAGGATCCAGGGTGTAGAGGTAGCCATCGGTTCGCAAGTGTTCCAGCACGGCATTGACCCTGGCGCTTGGGTCAGGGTGGCTTTGTTTGAGTTGCCTGGCCCAGGTCAGCGTGCGCGGGTTGTAGCCTTTTGGTAAACCCAAATTGGGCAGGAGTTGCGCCGCTGGCGGGGTCAGATCGGCTTGATAGCGGGGGGAGCTGGGGGCTTCAAAACGCAGCAATTCGGTGACCGGGCGGGGCAGCACCCACTGCAAATCACGGGTCATGCGCGGGGTGCTGCCAGGCACTTTGGGGGCTTGTGGTGTGGCATCGAGCGTGAGCAGCCAGGGTTGCTGGTTGGGCTCCAGGGTGATCTGATAGGTCAATGGCTCACCCTGAGTCACCAGCGGGGAGGGAGTCGGGTTAGGTAGCGTTTCCTGCCACAGCAGGCTCGTCCAGCGCTTGCCGTCAAACTGCGTCAGTACCGGGCCGCGAAAGTACATCTGGGCTTGCTCGGGCTGCTTGCCCACAAAACGCAAGCGCATCGCCACACTGTCGTCCAGCGCCAGGCTGGCGATATTGCCCACCGACATGCTGTCAGACAAGCCACTGCGCCCACTCATGGCATCACCGGGCAAACCCCACAGCGGAGCCATGCGTGGAAACAGCATGAACAGCACCAGCATGATGGGTGCGCCCAGCAAGGTCATTTGCCCTGCCATACGAGCCGCTTGCCAGAGCGGTGGCTTGCCCACCGGCATGTGGGCGTTGACCAGTGCCGTCAGCAAGCCCCACAACGCCAGCAGCATGGCAGCGGCGGTGAGCAGGGATTGTGAGTAGAAAAACTGCGTCAGCATCAGAAAGAAACTCAGGAAAAACACCACAAACGCATCCCGGCGTGCCCGCAGTTCCAGGGTTTTCAAGGTCAGCAAGACCACCACCAGAGTCACACCTGCATCACGCCCAAGCAGGGTGCGGTGTGTCATCAAGGTGGCGGCAACCGCCACAGCCAGCAAGCCCAAACGCCAGGCCGTACCCGGCAGCGGCATCACCCGCCAGGCCAAAGAGCCACGCCACAGAATCACTGCTGCGCCCATCAGGCTGCACCACAGGGGCACCTGGTTGACCAGCGGCAGTGCCACCCAGGTGATCAAAACCAGCAGGAACAGCGTGTCGCGGCTGTCACGGGGCAGGCGGGTGAGGACGGTGGGCCACATGGGGCGATTCAAGCCAGGGCCAGCGCTTGCAGGCAGCGCTGTTGATGGGGCAAGCCGTTGGCGGGGGCCAGGTTTTGGCCTGAAATACGCAGGCCGTAACGCACGCCTAGTTTTTCTGCCATCAAGACCCAGGCACACAGGCGGCTGAGTTGAGCCTCAATCTGGTTGAGCTGGGTCAACTCGGGGTCCAGCACCAGCGTGCGGGTTTGCAGGTTGACATGTTCACGGCTGACCAGTTCGCCGGTTTTCGCAACTTTTTTCCAGACGATGGTTTTCAGGCCATCACCCCGACGGTAGGGGCGCAGGCCATCAGGTTCGCCCTGGGTGTGCATCACCTGACTGGCTTGCTGGCCGTCATCAGCGCCATGGCTGGGCAGGGGGGGCGGGTGAATTTCAGGCGCAGGGTAGACCAGTACCTGGGCTGCGGGCCGCCAAATGGCCCAGACCCTGAAAGTGCCCAGCGGGAACAAGGTTTGCACCATCAGGGTGGGCAGGTGCTGCAGCCCGCGCCGGGTTGGTTTGAAGGCCAGTTGTACGGTGGCGCTGGCCTGGGCGCTGACATCGGTGTCGACCCAGTGCCCGGTGTCTTCCACGGCCAGCACCAGACCAAAACGAGGGCGTTTTCGGGTGTTTTGAAGATGAATATCAAATTGAGCTGTATCGCCCATGTAGCATGCGTCAGGCGCTATCAAATGCATTGTTAATCCGCGCAGTGTGGCATGCGCCACATGCATCGCCACCAGTGAACAACCCGCGAGCAGAAAGGTCAGCAGGTAGCCCAGATTGAGTTGGTAGTTGATGGAGGCCACCAACAGCACCATCAGTGTCACGGCCAGCATCAGCCCGGCACGGGTCGGGATGATGTAGACGTTCCGCTGGTTCAGCGTGATGCGGTCGGTCAGCGGCAGGCGGTTTTGCAGCCACTTGGAGAAGCGGTTTTTCAGAAAACGCATGGGGTGGAAGAAACGCATGTCGCTTGCAGTTTCAGGAGATGGCCACCGCATCCAGCATGGCGCTGACCTGGGCCACCGCCCCGCGCCCGGCATCGGCCACGGGAATCAGCCGATGGGCAATGGTTTGCGGCAAGATGGCACGCACATCATCCGGGGCGACAAAATCCCGGCCATTGAGCAGGGCGCGGGCCTTGGCCGCACGCAGCACCGCAATGCCGGCACGCGGGCTCAGGCCTTGCACAAACCAGCGCCCCGAACGGGTTGCCTCGATCAGGTCTTGTACATAGTCCAAAAGAGGCTCTGAGGCATGCACATCAAGCACCAGCTGCTGTAATTTTTGTAGTTCGGCGGGATTCAACAAGCTCGGCAAGCGGTCGACCAGTTCGCGCCGGTCTGAGCCGGCCAGCAGTTGCCGCTCGGCCACGCGGTCGGGATAGCCCAATGAAATGCGCATCAAAAAGCGGTCGAGCTGGG
>VIKI01000085.1:23370-35393 GCA_008080595.1 Comamonadaceae bacterium | reverse complement strand
CGGTGGACATCAACCCCGACACCGAGGCCATCGTCACCATCGGCTCCAAAGAAGGCCTGGCGCACCTGATGCTGGCCACGCTGGACCGGGGCGACACCGTGCTGGTGCCCGACCCCAGCTACCCGATCCACATCTACGGCGCGGTGATTGCCGGGGCCGACATCCGCAGCGTGCCACTGACCGAGGGCGTGGACTTTTTTGCCGAGCTGGAAAAAGCCATTCGCGGCAGCTACCCCAAGCCCAAGATGATGGTGCTGGGTTTTCCCAGCAATCCGACCGCGCAATGTGTCGAACTGGCCTTCTTCGAGAAGGTGATTGCCCTGGCCAAAAAACACGACATCTTTGTGGTGCACGACCTGGCCTATGCCGACATCGTGTTCGACGGCTGGAAAGCCCCCAGCATCATGCAGGTGCCTGGGGCTAAAGACATTGCGGTGGAGTTTTTTACCCTGTCCAAAAGCTACAACATGGCCGGCTGGCGCGTCGGCTTCATGGTCGGCAACCCCGACTTGGTGGCGGCATTGGCCCGCATCAAAAGCTACCACGACTACGGCACTTTCACCCCGCTGCAAGTGGCCGCCATCGCAGCGCTGGAGGGCGACCAGACCTGTGTGAAAGAAATCGCCTCCACCTACCAAAGCCGCCGCGACGTGCTCTACAAGGGCCTGATGGACGCAGGCTGGCAGGTGGAATGCCCGAAAGCCAGCATGTACATCTGGGCGCGTATCCCCGAACCCTACCGGGCGCAGGGCTCACTGGAATTTGCCAAGCAGTTGTTAGCCAAGGCCAAGGTGTCGGTGTCCCCCGGCATCGGCTTTGGTGACCACGGCGATGAGCATGTGCGCTTTGCCCTGATCGAAAACGAAGCCCGCATCCGCCAGGCGGTGCGGGGGATCAAGGCGATGTTCAAGGCGGATGGGGTGATGGGCGCGTAAGCGTGCCAGTGGCAAGCAGACTATTGCTATATTTGTAATAGCTGCTTGCGCAGGTTGTACCTTGGCTAGAGGTCCATTTGGCAAACCAGAGTAAAAGAACCGATGCTGACTCTGCAACCACGTCACACCAACGGCGCGGCACTGGAAAGCCTCCCACATCTTCGATGCCATGGGTTGATGCTGTGGATCACTCTGTGAGCCGCTTTAGCAAGTCTGATCCAGCATCACACACTGCATCCACCCCTTCAGAGTTCATGAGGGCAGCGTCCAAATATTCGCACCAGGCTGATGCCATGAGCCTCCGTGGAACAACCGATTAGTCAAGATTTCTTGCAACACGCAACCCAGCGCCGTAGTAATGGATGACTGACGTGTTCCAACTACGATAGGAAGCCTGAAGGCTGGTCGACTGATCGAACCATGCGCCGCCGCGCAGCACTCGAAGTTCCTCGTCACCACCGTTCATCCAAGCTGTCCCGTCTACGGGTGCATCGTTGTAGTTTGGATGCCACACGTCTTGCACCCACTCCCACACATTTCCGTACATATCAAAAAGTCCGAAAGCGTTAGCTTGTTTTCGCCCCACTACTTGAGTGGACCCCAAACTATTGACACCGTACCAAGCGAGCCGATCCAACTGACTTTCGTCGTCACCCCAACTCCATTTGGCAGTGCTACCAGCCTGAGCCGCGTATTCCCATTCCGCCTCACTAGGTAAGCGATAATTTTTTCCAGTGCGTTCACTCAATTTCTTCACATATATTTGTGCGTCGTCCCAACTGACCCCCGATACAGGGCAATCATCCCCACACAGAGATAGGCTCTGCGAGCCCGCACCCATCAGCGCTTTCCATTGACCAAATGTCACCTCCGTCTGACCAAGAAAGAAGCTCTTTATATCGACATCGTGAACCGGTTTCGAATCTTTGTCTCCGGCATTTCTCCCCATCTCAAAGTGTCCTTCCGGAATGGCCACAAGCCCCGGACATACGTCGCAATCTTTGACTATGGGATGCTTCTGAAGCTGCTGGATAGCTTTGTCAGCGAGTGTGGCATCTGCCGTCGCCCGATCAACACCCTTGCCGAGGTTCTCCAACAATTCAAGAATTGGGGGAACCTTCGCAAAGGCATCTTTGGGCTTGCCATAGTCGTTTGCCTTGCCTACACCTTCCTGCAGCAACTTCGCCCAAGCAGATACATTTTCCATTAGGCGCGTTTTCGCTTGATCTTGTTTAACTGCTTCGTCAATCCAGTCACGAATACCGGTTCCCGGAAAACCCAATTTGTCAAGATTCAAAAGCAATCGAAGATCATAGAGTCGGGCACCTTCTCGAGAGTTTCGAACTCCAATTGACAATGTTGTTATGTCTTTACCTTGAATCGTGACGACATACGGATCAATCGTCATGCAATCATCAAATCGACCGCCGCCGCGATCATTTTTGACTAGATGCGGCCCTTTACAAGGCTCACCCGTAAAGTAGCCTCTTCCTTGATCCAAGCTTGTCGTCAACACCATCTCGGCGAAATAGTCTCCTCCAATTGGACTGACCAGATGTAGATGGCCTATTTTTATCCGGGCGTTGTTATCAGTTGAGTTTCCCGAAATTACGCGCCATGTCCTGCCACCTTGAAAGATAGGGTATCCGCCCATCGTTGCATCACTCGGAAGTGTGGCTACTGGTTGGTAGTCCCTCGCCAAGTTATTGCTAAATAGGTCTTCACTGTGCGCGCCCTGCAAGATCAAAGTGGCAGCGATGAAAAACAATTTCAGAGATTGGGTGAATGGAGACATTTGTTCTAAAAAGTAACTCTAAGAATCGGCATTTCAACCACATAAGGCCAAGTATCCCACCTTGGAACAATCCTCGATCCGCGTGAAAGCCCTCTTTTCTCGCTCGACCTGCCAGGTTCACCACCAAGAGTTCTGTCCAGAAGAGTGATGTCCGATGCACCAGATACTCCACATATAGGTTCACCCGCAGCATAGATGCTGACCAAAAACGTCTGGTGCAGGAAACCGACCTTGAAGTATTTGACATGCGCTACATCAACGAAGTGAACATGCGCGCCACCATGGCATCCCGCGCCTGCGCCGCGCCATCAGCCACTGGGACAAAGAGCGCTACGCGGTCGACATCAACCCCGACACAGAGGCTAGGCTCCAAAGAAGGCCTGGCCCATCTGATGCTGCCCACGCTGGACCGGGGTGACACCGTGCTGAGGACACCTGTTTTGCGAGAAAAATAGGCCTCCAGACCAATAAATACATGCGCAAACAGCTATTAATACAGTAGCAACATTTACCTGACTCGGCGGTGCGTGTTTACCGCAGCCTGATCGCCTCCCACGTCAGCCCAAACTTCAGCAGGTATTTGCGCAGCCGGTCAGCATCATTGACCACGCTGCGCTGATGGCGTGAGACGTGGAACAGCGCCCGCCCGGCCTCGCTGATCGTGGGATGCTGGCGGCACAGCGTGATGACGGCTTGTAATTGCATGGCATCAAAGTGATCCAGCGTGGCGGCACGCTCGCCCAACAGATCGCTGAGCACCACGTCATCGGCGGTGTTGAGCTGGCTGGCCGGTGGGCTCACCGCTTGCCATTGCCAGCGCAGGCGCTGGATTTCAGCCTCCACCAACGCGATGCCAATGCGCCCGTTGTCGGCCAGCGTGGCCAGCCGGGTGACCGAGGCGCTCAGGTCGCGAAAATTACCGCGCCAGGGCGCTTCGGCGGAGGTGGCAAAACGCAAATAAGCCTCTTGTGCCGGTGCTGTGAAGCGGATTTTTTTGCCCAACTCTTGGGAGGCCAGGCCCAGCTGGTGGTTGATGTTCGGCTCAATGTCTTCGCGCCGCTGCGCTAGCCCAGGCAAGGTGTAAGTCCACAGGTTGATGCGGGCAAACAGGTCGTCGCGAAAACGCCCGGCGGCGATCTCGGTGCGCAAGTCTTTGTTGGTGCCGGCAATCAATTGGAAGTTGCTCTGCGCCTCACGGTCAGCGCCCATGGGCAGAAAGCGTTTTTCTTCCACCGCCTTGAGCAGCATGGCTTGCTCGTCCAGGCCGAGTTCGCCAATTTCATCCAGAAACAGCAAGCCGCCGTGTGCGGTGCGCAGCAGGCCGGGGCGGTCCGTCACTGCGCCGGTGAACGCGCCCTTTTTGTGGCCAAACAGGGTGGAGCCCGCGCCATCGCCATGTAAGGTGGCGCAGTTCACTTCGACAAAATCGCCTTCGATCTGGTGGCGGGCTTTTTTCAGCTCATACACCCGCCGCGCCAGCATCGACTTGCCCGCGCCGGTGGGGCCGGTCAGCAGCATCGGGGCCTTGCTTTGCACTGCGACCCGCTCCACCTCGGCAATCAGCGTGTTGAAACGCGGGTTGCGTGTGGCAATACCACTTTTCAGGAACGACTGCGCGTCTTGCTGCGCCACTTGCAGGCGCTGGTTGATGGCATCGTAGCGCGACAAATCCAGGTCAATCAGCTCATGGCTACCCGCCCCCAGCCGCTGGCGGCCTCGGGGCGGCGCACTTTGCAGCAAAACACCGGGAAAGAAACGTGCCTCCACCAGCAGAAACAAACAAATCTGCGCCACATGCGTGCCGGTGGTGATGTGGGCCTGGTAGTTCTCTTTGCTGGTGTCAAATGGGTAGCGACTGGCCCAGTCGTACAAGGCGGCGTAAACCTCGCCAAAGTCCCAGGGGTTCGCCAGGTTCATCTCGACCAGGTTCACCACGGTGTGGGGTGATTGCTGGATGAAATCCGCCTGCACCTGCTGCGCCAGGCTGCTGTTGCGCCGGTCATGGAACAGCTCCAGCCGGTCGATCTGCAGATCGTCATGCTGCGCCAGCGACACCGTAGGCCGCCACTTCTCCCAGCGCGCCGGGCTCAGGCCGGAATCGAGCTGGGTTCCGAGAAATCCGATCACAACCGTCTTTTTCATTCAGCTAGTTTACTAGCCTAATTGATATAAACGGGAAAAGTACCATCGCATCACCGGGTAAACAGTTTTCAACAGAAAAGTGTTTTTCATTACAAATCAATCACTTATAAAAATCATTAGGATGACTCAGAAGCTTGGCACAGCCCATGCAATACATCTGCCGTCAGCAACCGTTTGATGAAAAGAAAGAAACCATGAACTACCAACAACTCACCGTAGAAAACGGCGTACCCGTCAAGATGTGGACCAACGGTGTGCCGATTGAGGCCGAGGCACAAAAGCAAGTGATGAACGCCGCCCGCCTACCCATTGTGTTCAGCCACGTGGCCGTGATGCCGGATGTGCACTACGGTATTGGGGCCACCATCGGCAGCGTCATTCCCACGCTCAAAGCCATCATCCCCGCCGCCGTGGGGGTGGACATTGGTTGCGGCATGATGGCCTGCAAAACCACGCTGACGGCCAGCGACCTGCCCGATAACCTGGGGCCACTGCGGGCCGAGATTGAAAAGGCCGTGCCACACGGCATGTCGCCCAAGCAACACCGCCGCGAGGGGAGTTACCGCGACAAGGGTTCGTGGGAAAACCCGCCCGCTGCCGCCGATGCTGCCTGGGCGCAACTGGCCGACGAATTCGATGCGATTTGCCAGGACTACCCGCGCCTAAAAAACACCAACAACTACCGCCACATGGGAACCCTGGGCGGCGGGAACCACTTTGTGGAAATCTGCCTGGACGAGGCGCAAAACGTGTGGATCATGCTGCACAGCGGATCGCGCGGTGTGGGCAATGCCATTGGCACGCACTTCATCGAGCTGGCCAAGAAGGATGCCGAGCTGCACCAGCGCAACCTGCCTGACCAGGACCTGGCCTACTTTGAAGAAGGTGCCCAGTATTTTGGTGACTATGTGCGTGGTGTGGGTTGGGCGCAAAAGTTTGCCCGCCTGAACCGCGAGGTGATGATGCAAGCCGTGATTGGTGCGCTACGCAAGAGCATTGCCAAACCGTTCGAGACCCACCTGGAAGCGGTGAACTGCCACCACAACTATGTGCAAAAAGAAACGCACTTTGGTCAAGAGGTGTTTGTCACCCGCAAGGGTGCGGTGAGCGCCAAGGCCGGTGAGCTGGGCATCATCCCCGGCAGCATGGGGGCCAAGAGCTTTATCGTGCGCGGTAAAGGCAACCCGGATAGCTTCAACAGTTGCAGTCACGGGGCTGGCCGCACCATGAGCCGCACCAAGGCCAAGAAACTGTTCACCGTGCAAGACCAGATTGATGCCACGGCGGGGGTGGAGTGCCGCAAAGATGCCGACGTGATCGACGAGATCCCAATGGCCTACAAGGACATCGACGCGGTGATGGCCGCGCAAAGTGATCTGGTGGAGGTGGTGTACACCTTGAAGCAAGTGGTGTGTGTGAAGGGATGAACCGATGAATATAAGAGAAGAGAACATGATCGAAATCGACGGCTCACAAGGCGAAGGCGGTGGGCAAATATTGCGCACCGCACTGGCCTTGAGCCTGATCACCGGGCGGCCTTTTCGGCTGCTCAACATCCGGGCCAAACGCGCCAAACCGGGCTTGATGCGCCAGCACCTGGCCTGCGTACAGGCCGCCGTGGCGGTCGCTGGCGGCGAGGCGCATTGCACGGCGCACAACGGCCAGGGGCAGGCGCTGAGCATTGGGGCCACCGAACTCAGCTTCACCCCCGGCCCGGTGCAAGGTGGTGACTATGCATTTGCCGTGGGCTCAGCGGGCAGTTGCATGCTGGTGCTGCAAACCGTGCTGTGGCCGTTGGTGACGGCGCAGCAGCCGTCCACCCTGATACTGCGCGGTGGCACGCACAACCCGATGGCCCCGTCCTTCAGTTTTCTGAGCCACATGGCCCCCTACTTTGCCGGTGGCGGGCCTGCCTTGTTTGAGATGCAACTCATGCGCCACGGCTTCTACCCCGCTGGGGGTGGCGAAGTGCAAGTGCGCGTGCACCCACCTGCTCAGGGGCTGGCACCCATCACCCTGTTGCAGCGCGGCGCACTGGTGCAAGCCTGGGCCGAGTGCCTGCACACCGGCGTGCCGAGAAACGTGGCCGAGCGTGAACTGGCGGTGTTACAGCGCGCCCTGGGCTGGCAACCCGAACAACTGCGCAACCGGGGCCTGCGCAGCAACGAAGGGCCAGGCAACGTGCTCCAGGTGGTGCTGCAGTTTGAACACATCACCGAAGTATTGACCGCCTTTGGCGACAAGGGCATCAGCGCGGAAGCCGTGGCGCAGGGCTTGGTGCGTGAGGTGCAAAGTTACCTGGCGCAGCAAGCCCCGGTGGGTGAACACCTGGCCGACCAGCTGATGATCCCGATGGCCTTGGCCGGTCTCCAAGGCAAAACCAGCCACTACTGGGCCAGCGCCTGGTCTGAGCATGCCCGCACCAACGCCCAGGTGATCGAGCGGTTTTTGTCGGTGCGCTTTGTCACCGAACCGCTGGAGGGTGGGGTGCGGGTGGAATTGCGGAGCGTGGCTGATGCGTGTGGCACATGGGTCGCTCATTCGACTTGACGACCAGTCCCGAATTGGGACTAAAATCCAAATATGCACTTGGTTTCTGTTCCTCCGCTGCTGGCATTTGCCCAAAAACATCCGCCTTCCAAGCAAGCCATTCAAACCTGGTGCGACGAGGTGAAGAAGGCGCAATGGACACAGCCCGCCGACATCAAGGCCCAATTTGCCAGCGCGAGCATCCTGAAAAATCGCCGCGTGGTGTTCAACCTGAAGGGCAATGACTATCGCCTGGTGGCGGCTGTGGCTTACAACATGGGTTTTGTTTACGTCAAATTCATCGGCACTCATGTCGAATACGACGCGGTGGATGCCGACACGGTTGAGCAGTTTTGAAAGGACACACCATGGACATTCAACCCATTCACACCGAAGCCGACTATCAGGCGACCCTGAAAGCGGTCTCGAAACTGATTGATCTAGACCCTGAACGCTTCACGCCAGACGGTGATCGTCTGGCCATTCTTGGCTTGATGGTCGAAGCCTATGAAGCAGAGCATTACCCCATCGCCCCACCCGATCCGATTGAAGCCATCAAATTCCGTATGGATCAGCAAGGCCTCAAACCCAAAGACCTGGTGCCCATGATCGGCCAGCGCAACCGGGTGTATGAGGTGCTCAACGGCAAACGCAAACTGACCGTGGCGATGGTGTGGAAGCTGCACGTGGGCCTTGGCATTCCCGCAGAGAGTTTGATTCGGCAAGCGGCTTGAGACTTCTTCGCAAGGTACTTGGAGCATCACTGAGAAGGGCTACGGAAACCTGCGCAGCGGTAACGAAAAGGCGGGGCATTTTTGCGCTAGCGGGTCTTCGGTCAAAGAGGGGTTTGAGTCATATGAATTGCATGTCATATGACTCTTGATGAATCGCCCTGGATGAAGCATGGCGGCCCGTGCCAGACCACGCAACAAACTGACATCGTCATGCACTCACTCGTCTCCACTTGACCGTGCCTGCGGGTGTCTCACCCCGCCAGCAACGCCGCATTCCCCCCCGCCGCCGTGGTGTTGATGGTCACGGTCTGCTCGGCGCAGAAGCGGTACAGGTAGTGCGGCCCGCCAGCTTTGGGGCCGGTGCCTGAGAAGCCTTCGCCGCCAAACGGCTGCACGCCAACCACCGCACCGATCTGGTTGCGGTTGATGTAGACGTTGCCAATGTGGGCGGCGTGGGCCAGTTGCTGGGCGCGGCTGTCGATGCGGGTCTGGATGCCGATGGTCAGGCCATAGCCGAGGGCGTTGATCTGCTCAATCACCGCCAGCGGGTCGCCCTTCCAGCGCACCACGTGGAGCACCGGGCCGAAGATTTCGGCTTTCATGTCGCTGATGCTGGCCACCTCAAAGGCTTGGGGCGGGATCATGTTTGCTATTTGTTTGATAGCTGATTTCGCTTGTTCTACCTGGGCTACAGGCTGATTTTTCATAGGCTCCAGCAAGGGCCTAGCTTCGCGGTGCAGGCGCTGCAAGTGGCTCTGAATGCCCTCGAACGCCTCGCGGTCAATCACCGGGCCGACATCGGTGGCAAGCTCACTGGGGTCACCAGCCACCAGTTCTTTGGCGGCGCCGCTGAGCATGGCGATCACCTTGTCGGCAATGTCTTCGTGCACACACAGCAGGCGCAGGGCCGAGCAGCGTTGGCCGGCACTGCGGAAGGCCGACTGCATTACCGCGTCGCTGACCTGTTCGGGCAGCGCGGTGCTGTCGACCAGCATGGCGTTGATGCCACCGGTCTCGGCAATCAGCGGGGTGATCGGGCCGTCTTTGGCGGCCAGGGCGCGGTTGATGATCCTGGCAACCTGGGTTGAGCCGGTGAACACCACACCCGCCACGCCGGGCGCGGCCACCAGTGCGGCTCCTACCGTTTCGCCTGGGCCGTGCAGCAGTTGCAGTGCACCTTCAGGCACACCGGCGGCGTGCAGCAATTTGACGGCTTCCAGCGCCACGCCGGGGGTTTGCTCGGCGGGTTTTGCCAGCACCGTGTTGCCGGTGGCCAGTGCCGCAGCGACTTGGCCGAGGAAGATGGCCAACGGAAAGTTCCACGGGCTGATGCAGACCCAGGGGCCGCGAGCGACCAGGCGCAGTTCGTTGCTCTCGCCAGTGATGCCCAGCACGGTGTCACCTTCCAGGCCGGGCAGGGTGTGCGGCTGCATGATGAGCTCGGCCTGCCAAGCGTAGTAGCGCAAGAAGTCGATGGCTTCGCGCACTTCGCCGACCGCATCGTTCCAGGTCTTGAAGGCTTCCTTGACCAGCAGGGCGCTGAATTTGGGCAGCTCGGTTTTATAGCTGCTTGCGCTTGTGTTTAAAGCACTAGAGGCCAATTTGGCATCAAATTCAGGCACATGGGGCACCGTTACGCTGGCATAGGCGGCCAGCAGCGGCGCACGCAGGGCGGGCACGCTCAAATCCAGCCCGTGGCTGTTGGCGCGTTGCAGGCCAAACAGGTCAGGCGGCAGCGGCAAGGCGGGCTGCGGCTCCTGGCGCAGCGGTGAGGTCAGCAGCTCGGGGATCGGTACGGATTCGTCGGCCAGCTGGTGCACAAACGAGGAGTTGGCCCCGTTTTCCAGCAGGCGGCGCACCAGGTAGGCCAGCAGGTCTTTGTGTGCCCCCACCGGGGCGTAGACGCGGCAGGCCACCGCCGGGTTGCTCAAAATTTCTCGGTAAATGCCTTCGCCCATGCCGTGCAGGCGTTGCAGTTCAAAGGCTGAGCCGGATTGCGCCGCCATGTGCAGAATGGCTGCCGCCGTGGCGGCGTTGTGGGTGGCAAATTGCGGGTAGATGGCATCGGGCGCGGCCAGCAGAGCACGGGCGCAGGCCAGGTAAGAGATGTCGGTGTGGTGCTTGTGGGTGAACACCGGGTAGTGCGCCAGGCCCAGCTCCTGGGCGCGTTTGATTTCGGCATCCCAATACGCGCCCTTGACCAGGCGGCACATCAGGCGCAGTTTGTATTTCCGGCCCAGGGCGATCACGTGGGCGATCAAGTCCAGCGCACCGAGCTGGTAAGACTGCAGCGCCAGCCCGAAGCCGCGCCAGTTGGGGTAGTGCTGCGCCACCTGGGCCAGCAAGGCCTCGAACACGTCCAGCGACAACTCCAGCCGATCCACTTCTTCGGCATCGATGGTGAGGTTGATGTTGGCCCGTGCGGCTTGCTCGCACAAGCCCCAGACACGCGGCACCAGCTCGGCCATGACGCGCTGGTGTTGCGCATCTTCATACCGTGGGTGCAAGGCGCTGAGCTTGATGGAGATACCATCATTTTGCTCACAAGCCCTTGCCTGGATTGCGCAAACAGCTATTGATTCAATAGCATTCTGGTAGCTGGCGAGATGCACCAGTGCATCGGCATCGGTGCGTGCGCCTTCGCCCAGCATGTCGTAGCTGTAGCGCAGGTTGGGCTGCTTGCGCTGGGCTGCGGCGGCTTCTTTCAGGCCTTCGGCAATGGTCTGGCCCAGCACAAACTGGCGGCCCAGCAACTGCACCGCCCGCAGCGTGGCGGCCACCACGGTTTTGGCCCCGAGTTTGGCCATCAACCCCGGCTCGGCAGCGCTTTGATCGGCCCCCGGTGCAGGGGGTAGAAAGTGTTTGCTCATGGCAATGGCGGTGCTGGAGAGGCGCGACAACACTTTGTCGCTGCTGCCCTCAAAGTCGGCCCGGCCCAATTGGTCGGCGGTCAGGGCAATCGCGGTCTCGGCATCGGGCACACGCAGCAGGGCTTCGGCCAGGCGCATCAGGGCCAGGCCTTCGGCGCTGGAAATCGGGTATTCCTTGAGCAGGCTTTCCATGGCCCAGAACGGTGGCGGGTTGTTGCGCACGGCTTGCACCCAGGGCGTGGCGGTGTGCATGACAGCGGCCCAGTCCAGGGCCTGTTGCAAAGCCGCCAGGCCGTCGGCTACGGTGGGTACTTCGGGGCGATAGGGGTTGGGCAAGCGGGCTGTTGGTAACAAGTGGGTCTCCTCAATCAAACGAATTACGCTATGTTCATGGATAGTTTGATTAATTTTTCACTATTATTTAGCTAATTTGTAGATTAAAAATCTATCATCACAACGCCACGTATGACATGTTCATTGGGTGAAATGGCAGATCTATGACCACGCCGGCACAGTTGCCGCACAATGCACGCTACTTTTTCACTCACCTATACCAGCACATGCAGCCCATTGTTCTGAAATTTTGGTGCACCCTGCTCCTTGGGCTGTGGTTTTCCGGCGTGCCAGCCAGCGCACTGGCGGCATCTGAGAACAGCGAGCCGCAAGTGGTGCGGGTCGGCGTGTATGCCAATGCGCCAAAAATTTTCCTTGACCCGAAGGGGCAGCCCAGCGGCATTCTGGGTGACGTGCTGGTGGCCATGGCCCGCCTGGAGCACTGGCAACTGGTGGCCGTGCCCTGCGAATGGCAAGCCTGCCTGCAAGCCCTGCAAAGCGGCCAGATTGACCTGATGCCCGACGTGGCTCAAAACGAGCAACGCGCCCAGATTTTTGACTTTCACAGCACCGCTGCACTACACAGCTGGTCGCAAATTTACAAACGCAAAGGGGTCGCCATCAAGGCTATTCCTGACCTGGCAGGCCACCGCATTGCGGTGGTGGCGGGCTCGGTACAGGCCAG
>VIKI01000085.1:0-23346 GCA_008080595.1 Comamonadaceae bacterium | reverse complement strand
CAGCTTTTTGGAAACCATGCTCAGCAGTTTTGGGGTCAACGCACAGCTGGTGCCGGTTGATTCGTTTGAACAGGGCTTTGAGCGCGTGGCCAATGGCAACCTGGATGCGGTGGCGGCCAACCGGTTTTTTGGCGACTTGCAGGCGCAAAACTACCAGCTTGAAGCCACGGCCATCGTGTTCCAGCCAGCCCAGCTGTTTTACGCCACGGCCAAAGGCAAACACCCCGATCTGCTGGCCGCCATTGACCACTATCTGGATCAGTGGCAACGCCAAAGTGACTCCCCTTATGGTCAAGCGCTGGCGTACTGGTTGCAGGATTCGGCCAAATTAGGCATCCCCCGCGTGATGTGGTGGGGCCTGGCGCTGCTGCTGGGCTTGCTGGCCGTGGTCAGCGCCACCACCTTGTGGCTGCGTCGCCAGGTGGCACTCAAAACGGCGAACCTGCGCGCCAGCGAGGCGCGTCTGGGCACCATCCTCAACAGTGTGGATGCCTCCATCTACATCAAAGACCAGCACCTGTGTTACCAATACGCCAACAGCAAGGTCTGCGACATGTTTGGCCGCACGCTGATCCAGGTGATAGGTCAAACCGATGAGGCGTTTTTTGATGCGGCCACCGCCACCAAATTGCGGGTCAATGACTTGCGCGTGATCGAACACGGCGAACGGGTGGAAGAAGAAGAGGTTCACCGCAGCGCCGATGGCTTGGTGACGCGCAGTTACATCTCGGTGAAGTTGCCGCTGCGCCATGCCGATGGCCGCATTTATGCCCTGTGTGGTATCTCCACCGACATCACCAAACGCAAACAGGCCGAAGAAGCCATCCACCAACTGGCGTTTTACGACCCATTGACTGGCCTGCCCAACCGCCGCTTGTTGCAAGACCGGGTGCAACAGCTGCTGACGACGCTGCCACGCACGCCCCAGGGAGCGGCGCTGATGTTCATTGATGTGGACAACTTCAAAGACATCAACGACACCCTGGGCCACGACATGGGGGACGCACTGCTGCGCCATATCACGCAGCGCATGAGCGAGTGCATTCGCGCCCAGGACACGCTGGCACGCCAGGGGGGCGATGAGTTTGTGGTGATGCTGGTGGACTTGTCGGTGCAACCCGAGGTGGCCGCCAGCGAAGCCCAGCGGGTGGCACAAAAAATTCTGGATCGACTCAATCAGCCTTACACCCTGGACACCCTGCAACACCAGGCCAGCGTGAGTATTGGCGTGGCCCTGGTGGATGCCCAAAACCCGTCCCGCGAGGAGTTGTTCAAACAGGCAGACCTGGCCATGTACCAGGCCAAGGCCGCCGGGCGCAACGCGGTGCGCTTTTTCAACCCCTCGATGCAGGCCAAAGTGGTGGCCCGCACCACGCTGGAGGCCGATTTGCGCTGGGCCCTGGAGCACCATGAGTTTGTGCTGTATTACCAGCCCCAAGTCGATGCGCAAGGCCACACACTGGGCTTTGAGGCGCTGGTGCGCTGGCAGCACCCGCTGCGTGGCATGGTGCCGCCGGGTGACTTTATTGCGGCGGCGGAGTCCTGTGGTGTCATCGTGCCACTGGGGCGTTGGATCTTGCATACAGCCTGCCAACAACTGGTGGCCTGGGCCAGCCAAACACCGCAGAGCCAGTGGACGATTGCCGTCAACGTGAGCGTTCAGCAGTTTCGTCAGGTCGATTTTGTCGCCCAGGTGCAAAAGGTGTTGCAGCAGACCAGGGTCAACCCGACCCGGCTGGAGCTGGAGCTGACCGAAAGCCAATTGGTGGACGATGTGCCTGGTGTCGTTGCCAAAATGGATGCCTTGCGCGACCTGGGTGTGCGCTTGTCGCTGGACGACTTTGGCACCGGCTATTCTTCACTGGCCATGCTCAAGCGCCTGCCCCTGAACCAGCTCAAGATTGACCAGACCTTTGTGCGCGACATGTTGAGCGACCCGCAAGATGCCGCCATCATCCGCGCCATCGTCACCATGGGTGACAGCCTGCAGCTCGATGTGATTGCCGAAGGGGTTGAACTGGACGCACAGCGCAATGCCTTGCTGGCCCTGGGTTGCAAGTATTACCAGGGCTACCTGTTTGGCCGGCCCGCGCCGCTGGCGGAACAGTCAAAGACTTGACCCATGGAACTTGACCGCATTGACCTGAAAATTTTGCACGCCTTACAGCAAGACGGGCGCATCAGTAACCTGAAACTGGCCGAAACCGTGGCCCTGTCACCCACCGCCGTGCTGGCACGGGTGCAGCGCCTGAGCAAGGAAGGTGTGATTGAAGGTTATGAGGCCCGCCTGAACCCGGCCAAGCTGGGGGCCGGTCTGATGGTGTTTGTGGAGGTGTTACTGGACAAAACCACGCCCAATGTGTTTGAAGCCTTCAAGGCTGCCGTGCAGGTGCGCCCCGAAATCATGGAGTGCCACATGGTGGCCGGAGGTTTTGATTACCTGCTGAAAACCCGCATGGCCGACATGGCCGCCTACCGCGCCTTTGCCGGCACGGTGCTGTGGCAACTGCCCGGGGTGCGTGAAACACGCACTTATGCGGTGATGGAAGAGGTGAAAAACACCACGCAGTTGCCGCTGAAATAGCGGCGCTTATTGGGGGTAGTGCCGCCCGCCAAAAATCGCTGAGCCAACCCGCACCATCGTGCTGCCGCTGGCAATGGCGGCTTCCAGATCGGCACTCATGCCCATGGACAGGGTGTCCAACCCCAGACCTTCGGCATTTAAGGCACAAAAAAGGTCTCTAGCCCTTTTAAATATTGCGCAAGCAGCTACAAAATCAGCAGCAGGTTCGGGAATACACATGAGGCCGCGCAAGCGCAGTCCAGGCAATGGGGCAACGGCGTGCGCCAGGGCCAGCGCATCCTGCGGGGCCACCCCAGACTTGGTGCTGCCACCATCCACATTGACCTGAAGACACAGCTGCAAAGGTGGCAAATGTGCCGGGCGTTGTTCACTCAGGCGCTGGGCAATTTTGAGGCGATCAACCGTATGAACCCAGTCAAAATGCTCGGCCACCAGCCGGGTTTTGTTGCTCTGGATCGGGCCAATGCAATGCCATTGCAAGGGCAGCTGGCGCAACACGGTGATTTTCTGCACCGCTTCCTGGATGTAGTTTTCACCAAAAGCGGTTTGACCGGCGGCAAAGGCGGCCTGCACCGCATCGGCACCAAAGGTTTTCGACACCGCCAGCAAACTGACACTGTCCTGTGGGCGGCCCGCAGCCAGGCAGGCGGCGTGGATTCGGGCGCGTACCGCTTGGAGCTGGGTTTGAATCATGGTCATAATTGCGTGAAGACTTGCGTAAAACTCGTTAAGCCTTGAGCGTAACAAACATTGCATCAACCCAAGGGAAATCCGTGGACATCACCCAGTTGCTGGCCTTCAGCGTGAAAAACAAGGCATCCGACTTGCACCTCTCTGCCGGGCTGCCGCCCATGATCCGGGTCCATGGTGATGTGCGACGCATCAACGTGGAGCCGCTGGATCACAAACAAGTGCATGCCATGGTGTACGACATCATGAACGATTCGCAGCGCAAGCACTATGAAGAGTTTCTGGAGATCGACTTTTCATTTGAAATTGAGGGGCTGGCACGTTTCCGGGTCAATGCGTTCAACCAGAACCGCGGCTCAGGCGCGGTGTTTCGGACCATTCCAAGCAAAATCCTGACGCTGGAGCAGCTCAACTGCCCGAAGATTTTTGGAGAGCTGGCACTCAAACCCCGTGGCCTGGTGCTGGTGACCGGCCCCACCGGTTCGGGCAAATCCACCACGCTGGCGGCCATGGTGAACTACCTCAATGAGACCGAGTTCGGCCACATTCTGACGGTGGAAGACCCGATTGAATTTGTCCACGAGTCGAAAAAATGCCTGATCAACCAGCGTGAGGTCGGGCCACACACCCAGAGTTTTGCCGCAGCACTGCGCTCAGCCCTGCGCGAAGACCCGGATGCGATTCTGGTGGGTGAAATGCGCGACCTGGAAACCATTCGTCTGGCCATGACCGCCGCCGAAACCGGCCACCTGGTGTTTGGCACCTTACACACCAGCAGTGCGGCCAAGACGATTGACCGGATCATTGACGTGTTTCCGGCCGAAGAAAAAGAAATGGTGCGGGCCATGCTCTCAGAATCGCTGCAGGCGGTGATTTCGCAAACCCTGTGCAAAACCAAAGACGGCCAGGGCCGGGTGGCAGCGCACGAGATCATGCTGGGCACCAGCGCCATTCGTAACCTGATCCGCGAGGCCAAGGTTGCACAGATGTACTCCAGCATCCAGACCGGCAACAGCGTGGGCATGCAGACGCTGGACCAGAACCTGACCGATCTGGTGCGGCGCAACATCATCAGCCCGGCCGAGGCCCGCTCCAAAGCCAAAATCCCTGACAACTTTCCGGGTTAAACACAGAGGTTCTCATGGAACGCGATCAAGCCACCACCTTCATCACCGACCTGCTCAAGCTGATGCTTGGGCGCGGCGGCAGCGATCTGTTCATCACGGCCGAATTTCCGCCAGCCATCAAGGTCGACGGCAAGGTGACCAAGGTGTCACCCCAGCCCCTCAACAGCACCCACACCATTGCGCTGGCGCGTTCGATCATGAACGACAAGCAAGTGGCCGAATTCGAGCGCACCAAGGAATGCAACTTTGCCATTGCGCCACCGGGTCTGGGGCGTTTTCGGGTCAATGCCTTCATGCAGCAAAGCAAGGTCGGCATGGTGCTGCGGACCATTCCCAGCACTTTACCCACCATTGACGGCCTGAAATTGCCGCCAGTGCTGAAAGAAGTGGTCAACAGCAAACGCGGGCTGTGCATCATGGTGGGGGCCACCGGTTCGGGCAAATCAACCTCGCTGGCGGCTTTGGTGGACTGGCGCAACGAGAGCACGTTTGGCCACATCATCACGATTGAAGACCCGATTGAATTTGTCCACGCCCACAAAAATTGTGTGGTCACCCAGCGCGAAGTGGGCATTGACACCGACAGCTGGAGCGCAGCCCTGAAAAACACCTTGCGCCAGGCCCCCGATGTGATTTTGATGGGCGAGATTCGCGACCGCGAAACCATGGAACACGCCGTGTCTTTCGCCGAGACCGGCCACATGTGCCTGGCCACCTTACATGCCAACAGTGCCAACCAGGCGCTGGACCGCATCATCAACTTCTTCCCCGAAGAACGCCGGGCGCAATTGTTGATGGATTTGTCACTCAACTTGCGGGCATTGGTGTCACAGCGACTGCTGCCCAAGCAAGACGGCAAAGGGCGGGTGGCGATGGTCGAGATCATGCTCAACTCCCCGCTGATATCTGACCTGATCTTCAAGGGCGAAGTGGCCGAGATCAAGGAGGTCATGAAAAAAAGCCGCAACATTGGCATGCAAACCTTCGACCAGGCGCTGTTTGATGCCTTCGAGGCGAATCTGATCAGCTATGAAGATGCCTTGCGCAACGCCGATTCGGTGAACGATTTGCGCCTGCAAATCAAACTCAACAGCCAGCGCAGCAAGCGCCAGGATCTGGCTGCCGGCACGGAAAACCTGACCATCATTTGATGCCCCGAAACTCGTCTCAACTTTCTAGAAAAACACCATGACTACTCGCACTTACGACTGCATTCCCACCCGCCGTGTCGCCTTTTTAGGCTTGGGGGTGATGGGTTACCCGATGGCTGGACACTTGGCACGCGCCGGGCATCAGGTCACGGTCTACAACCGAACCGCTTCAAAATCAATAGCTTGGTGCACTGAATATACGGGCGCCACAGGTCAAAATGGTACTTTAAATCATGCCACCACACCGCGCCTGGCCGCGCAGGGGGCCGAGCTGGTGTTTTGTTGCGTCGGCAACGACGATGATTTGCGCAGTGTGGTGCTGGGCGAAGAGGGCGCATTTGCCGGCATGGCCCCTGGTGCGGTGCTGGTCGATCACACCACCGCCTCGGCCAATGTAGCGCGTGAACTGCATGTGGCCGCTCTGGCTGCGGGTCTGAATTTTGTCGATGCACCGGTGTCTGGCGGACAGGCCGGAGCCCAAAACGGGGCGCTGACGGTGATGTGTGGCGGGGATCTGGCCGCGTTTGAGGCGGCCAAGCCGGTGGCGATGGCTTTTTCCAAAGCTTTTACCTACCTGGGCGACAGTGGTGCCGGGCAACTGGCCAAAATGGTCAACCAGATTTGTATTGCCGGTCTGGTGCAGGGTTTGGCCGAGGCCATTGCCTTTGGTGACAAGGCTGGGTTGGACATGAATCTGGTGCTGGATGTGATTGGCAAAGGCGCGGCCCAAAGCTGGCAAATGGACAACCGTGGCAAAACCATGGTGGCCGACAAGTTTGACTTTGGTTTTGCGGTGGACTGGATGCGCAAAGACCTCGGGCTGGTGTTGGATGAAGCCCGGCGCAATGGTGCTCGCCTGCCCGCCACGGCGCTGATTGACCAGTTTTATGCCGACATCCAGCAAATGGGTGGCCGCCGCTGGGACACCTCCAGCCTGATCAAGAGACTACGCTGAGACCGAGGCTTTTGCGCTAACACCTCGGCTCAAGCTTATTTCTTGGCTTCTGCGGGGGCCGGCTGCGGCAGCATATTGCGCAACTCGTCTTCGGAAATGATCTCAAACACCCGCACCACCTTTTGCACACCACTGGTGGTGCGGGCAATTTCGGTGGCGTGATCGGCTTCGCGCTGGGTCACGCGGCCCATCAGGTACGTGGTGCCGCGATCCGTCATGACTTTGAAGGCATTGGCAAACAGGTCTTTGGCATCCACCAGGCCAGCCTTGACCCTGCCGGTGACCAAGGTATCGGAAGAGCGTTGCGTCAATGTAGCGTTACCCAAGACGGACAGTTCGTTGAATACCAGTTGCACATTCTCAACCCGTGAGACCACTTGCTCCACCAATTGCTTGTCTTGCTCGCTGGGTACTTCACCCGTGAGCAACACTCTGCGGTTGTAGCTGTTGACATTAACATGCACCCGATCACCCAGGTTGTCACGAATCCGGCTGGCGGCACGCAGTTCGATGCCTTCGTCTTCCAGTTGTGTACCTGAGGTTCGCCGATCGGTGGCCACCAGGCCACCACCCAGCATGGCCCCGCCCACCACCACCGGAAAACACGCGGTCAGGCTGCCGCCCAAGGTGATGGCCAGCGCCATGGTGGTGAGCAAGCGTTTGGGATTGAAATGAAGTGAGGTTTGAGTCATAAAGAGGTTTCCTGATCGCCAAGTAACAAAGCATCTACCGCATCACACAAGCAGTGCAGCGTCAGCAAATGCACTTCTTGCACCCGTGCGGTACGGTCATGGGGCACACAAATGTGCACATCGGTGTCACGCAGTGCCTGGTTCATTTTGCCGCCACCCCGGCCACTCAGACCGATGACGACCATGTCACGCTCGTGGGCGGCTTCAATGGCGGCCAACACGTTGGCCGAATTGCCACTGGTGGAGATGGCCAGCAGCACATCACCGGGTTGACCCAGCGCACGCACCTGGCGCGAAAACACCACGTTGAAGTCGTAATCGTTGGCAATGGCCGTCAGGATCGAGCTGTCGGTGGTCAAGGCAATGGCGGCCAGCTCAGGGCGTTCGCGCTCAAAGCGGCCAACAAACTCGGCAGAAAAATGTTGCGCATCTGCCGCTGAGCCACCATTGCCACAGCTCAGCACCTTGCCGCCGCTGGTGACGCAGGCCAGCAAAGCCTGCACCGCATCGGCAATCGGTTTGCTCAGCAGGGGGGCCGCATGGTATTTGAGGTCGGCACTGTCGATGAAATGTTGTTGAATTCGTTGTTCCAGCATGGCCGTGATGATACCTGCGACCAGCTTGCCAGTACTTCAGCTTGCATCAAATGCAGCTTGCAGCCAGGTGATAGCGCCATATTCCGGCACTGACGCTGGCGGCGGCACCCCCATGGCTGGCGGTTTTGCGCTGGCGTACCTCAACAAACACGCAGGTGCCATCCGGCGCACGCATGATCAGGTCAATTTCACCGCCACCGCGCCCAGGGGTTCGATAATTGCGTGCCAGCAAACGCAAGCCCGCGTGTTGCAGGTGGCTCAACGCAGCGTTTTCTGCTGCGTCGCCCACTTGTTTGGTGCTGGGCTGGTTTGCCTGCTTTTTTGCGTGAGGAAAAAACATTGATGTCACACCCTGTCTTGTCGGTTGCCGCCACTTATGCCACGGCGCTGCGTGCCGCTTCTGAGGCTGCCGGGAGCCAGAATTATCGACCAGGCACCCTGTTTGTGGTGGCCACCCCGATTGGCAACCTGGCCGACATCAGTCTGCGTGCGCTGCATGTGCTGCAATTGGCTGATGTCGTGGCCTGCGAAGATACCCGGCACACCCAGGCCATGCTGCGGGCTTATGGCATTGACAAAACGCCGGCCCAGATGTTGGCGGTTCATCAGCACAACGAGGCGCAGGCTGCGCAAACCGTGATTGAGCGTTTGCAGCAAGGTGCGAGGGTGGCCTATGTGAGTGATGCGGGCACTCCTGCCATCAGCGACCCCGGCGCACGGCTGGTGCTGGAGGTGCGCCAGGCACGGTTGCCAGTCGTGCCGTTGCCGGGGGCCAGCAGTGTGATCACGGCGCTGAGTGCCGCCGGGATTGCGCCGAATGCCGATCAGCATGGTGAATTTGTCTTCGTGGGTTTTTTGCCCAGCAAAGCCAGCGAGCGCCAGGTGGCGGTCACGTCCCTGAGCCAGGAGCCGCGCACGGTGGTGCTGCTGGAGGCTCCGCACCGCATTGAGGCACTGGCTGCTGCATTGGCGGCTTTAGGCACACGCCAAGTCACGGTGGGCCGTGAGCTGACCAAACAATTTGAAGAAATTGCCACTGTTGCTGCACAGGATTTGCCCCAGTGGCTGGCTGCGGATGCCAATCGTCAGCGTGGCGAGTTTGCCTTGGTGCTCCACCCCTCACCACCGGCTCTAGCGGCTGGCCCAGACACGCGTGTATTGACACTTCTGCTGGCCGAGTTGCCTTTGAAAACCGCCGTCAAGCTGGCGGCAGAGATCACCGGAGAGTCACGTAATGCCTTGTATGAACTTGCCTTGGCATTGAAAAAGCAGAGCAGCCCCTAGTGTGGTGTTTCACTTGACCTGAATGGCCCCGGCACGCTGGTACAACGGCAACACCTTGGGCAGATTGGCCTGAATATCCGCAATACGGGTATTGCCAGACGGATGGGTAGACAGCCATTGCGGCGGTGCGCCTTTGCTGGCTGCTGCCATTTTTTGCCAGAGGCTGACCCCGGCACGGGGGTCAAACCCGGCACGGGCGGCCAGCTCCATGCCCACCAGATCAGCCTCAGACTCGTCGCCGCGACTGAACTTCAGGGTCAACAGTTGCGCCCCGTAGCTGGTCACGGTTTGCCCCAGTTGGCCCAAACCCAGCACACTGCTGAGCAGGTTGGCCCCGATGCCGGTGGCGGCATTTTTGCCCATGCGTTCGCGGGCATGCTCACGCAGTGCGTGGGCAATCTCATGCCCCATGACAGTCGCCACTTCATCATCGGTCAACTTGAGCTGCTCCAGAATGCCACTGTAAAAGGCAATCTTGCCACCGGGCATACAGAATGCATTGATTTGCTGGCTGCCAATCAGATTCACTTCCCAGCGCCAATTTTTGGCACGCGGGTTCCAGCCCAGAGCATGGGGAATGATTTTTTGGGCAATGCTGCGCAAGCGCCGAACCTGCGGCTGGTCTTTGCCACCCAGCGTATTTTTGCTGGCGGCTTGTTGCAACATTTGAGCGTACTGCTGTGCGGCAGATTGTTCGATGGTTTCAGCCGAGACCAGTTGGGTAAAGACGGAATTGCCACCCACATCGACACCTTCGCGCGAAGTGGTTTGCGCCAGACCAACGCTTGGCGCAAGCAGCAAGATGCCGGATGTTTGAAGGAACACCCGGCGCTGAAGACAAGAACAAAAGGGGCTGCAGGTCATAGGCTTATTTGATACAGACTGATCTGACCATTTTCAGGTCAGTCAAACCCATCATGACTTTTTCCATACCGTCCATTTTGAGGGTGCGCATGCCGCCTTCGACCGCAGCGGCAAAGATTTCTGCCACCCGCGCCCGCTCCTGGATCAATTTTTTGATGCCATCATTGGCAATCAATAATTCGTGCAGCCCGACGCGACCTTTGTAGCCGGTTTGTCCGCATTTATCACATCCTTTGTGGCGGTAAAACTTGATGCTCCCCCCCTCGGCAAATTCTTGTTTCCAGCGGGCCAGCAATTTGTTCATTTCGCCCTCGTAATCGGTCTTCCAGCTGGCTGAGTGGCGTAATTCCTCCACATACTCCGTGGCAAACAGTTTGAGCTCTTCGGCATCTGGCACGTAAGCCTCTTTGCATACACACAATTTCTTGGCCAGCCGCTGCGCCAGAATGCCGAGCAGGGCATCGGCAAAATTGAAGGGATCCATGCCCATGTCCAGCAAGCGGGTGATGGACTCCGGCGCTGAATTGGTGTGCAAGGTCGAAAACACCAGGTGGCCGGTCAGCGAAGCCTCCACCCCCATCGCCACCGTTTCATGGTCGCGTGACTCACCCACCATGATGATGTCGGGGTCAGCCCGCAAAAATGCCCGCATCACGAGGGCAAAGTCAATGCCGGCTTTTTTGTTGATCTGCACCTGACGCAGGCCTTTTTGGGTAATTTCCACCGGGTCTTCGGCCGTCCAGATTTTGGTGTCCGGGGTGTTGAGGTGCTTCAAAATGCTGTGCAGCGTGGTGGTTTTACCCGAACCGGTTGGCCCGCACACATAAAACAAGCCATAAGGCTTTTCTATGGTCTGGATCACGCGGGCTTTGTTGTGTGGAGTCAGGCCCAATTTGTCCAGCGGAATCGGTTCACCGGCCGCCAGAATCCGCATCACCACGTCTTCCACGCCACCCGCTGAGGGGATGGTGGCGACCCGCAGTTCAATGTCAATGGGGCCGTATTTCTTGAATTTGATTTTGCCGTCTTGCGGTTTACGGCGTTCGGAAATGTCCAGGTCACACATGATTTTCAGGCGCGTGACCATCGGCTGACGGAAATGCGCCGGAACCTCAATGTAGGGCTGCAGTGAGCCGTCAATACGAAAGCGGATGCCGGTTTTGAGCTTGCCGGGCATGGGCTCAATGTGAATGTCAGAGGCCCCCTGGTTATAGGCATCCAGAATCACCTTGTTGACAAACTTGACGAGTTCGTTGTCAGCCGCAGCGGATTCCAGCGAGTCATCGTTGCTGCCGTCGTCCATCGGCGAGCTGTCCATGTCGGCCAGCATTTCATCAATGCTGCCCCCCGTCGCTGTCACGCCAAATATCTGCCCCAAGGTCTCATGAAATTCAGCATATGTGGTGACACGATAGGCAAATTTGCTGATTTTTGGGAACACTTGTTGCACGATACGCGAGCTTCGCACCGCTTCAGGATCAAGACACATGATGACCAGGCCCGCCGGGGACTCCTCCAGAGGAACCCAGCCCTGCTCTTCAATAAATTCCCGTTTCAGCGCCCCGTGCAGCATTTCGGCACGAATGCGCCCGGCCGAAAAGGGTTCGTATGACACACCGAAAAATTTGGCCAGGGATGCACCAATCTGAGCCGGGCGCACCTGGTAATGTGTCAGCAACACTTTTTCCGGTGGAAAACCTTCGGCTCGCGCTTCTTGCAAACACCTTTGCAATTCATCAGCCGTCATGACACCATCAGACACCAGTCCGTCGTATTTGGTGACCATGCGCCGAACGTTGTCTTCGGCCTCATGAATACGATGCCGTATGGCTGTGGCGAGGGTTTTGCACAGTTGCGAGACACCTTCGACTTCGAGCTCACCAAAGGTTTGGTCACTCTTGTTGTTGATGACTTGCAGCACGCCATAAAGGGTTTCCCCATCGATGATGGGGGCCACCAGCATCTGCTTGGTGCGATAACCCGAACGCTTGTCGACTTCTTTCAGAAACGTCAATGCAGGATGAATCTTCTTCAGTGTCTCTTCGTCATACACGTCGGGCAGATTGAGTAATTTGCGGCTGAATGCGACATAGCCGGCAATACTTTGCGGGGTAATGGGCAGTTTCAGGTCGCGGCTGCTGTTGAGGCCGGTTTTGACCTTGGAGATGATGGCCGTGTGGTCGTCGTTCACCACATACAGGGTCAAACGGTCTGAGTTGAAGAGTTTGCAGATGTCCTGACTGGCTTCAAGCATGATCTGTTCGATGTTGACCGTTTCATGAATACGAGCCGTCACATGCTGCAACTGCTTGTAAAACAAGGCCTCAAACGTCATGCCTGAACGTTCACTGCCTGGGAACTTGGTGCCTATAGTCATGATTACTTGGTCTCGAAATTGGTCACGCCATCCCAATCGGGAATTTTCGGCTGCTGGCGTTGAACATCCACACGTTGGGCATACATCTGGTAGAGCAACTTAGCAGCATCGATTTGTATCAACTGGGCGATCAGCTCAGTGGCTTCGTCATGTGCTTGTTCGCGGTAAGCCGTCAAAAATGAGTCCCAAATCACCAACTCATGAGCTTTCTTTGCTTCAAGCTGGCCTACTGCTGCCAGCGGTGTAAAGATGGCAATCACTTGTTGCTTGCCTTTGACCCGCACCAAATCAAGTTCTTGCCAAACATAGTTGCTGGCCAGTATCCGCGTGGACTCACTCACCACCATACTGACACCATACACTTTGCACAAGCCCTCCAGTCGGGAGCCAATATTGACGGCATCACCAATCACGGTGTAGCTGCGTCGAATGTTGGAGCCCATGTCGCCCACATACATCTGTCCGGTGTTGAGGCCAATGCCCAGACCAATGTCGAAATGAATGTGTGAAAACTCCCCCGTTTTGTAAGCCTGATTGATGCGGCTGAGTGCATCGGCCATTTCAATGGCCGCTTTGACCGCCAACTGGGCATGCATCGGGGAAACAATCGGGGCCCCCCAAAATGCCATGACACAGTCACCCATGTATTTGTCCACCGTGCCACGGTTGGCAGTTCCAAACAAGGCAATCAGCTCCCGCCGTGAACGCGAGGCCAACAGGTAGCCATACCCCACATTCAATATAAAAATGGTCGCTGCCATCAACCATACAGGGGCCAGACTCAACACCACACCGTGTACCTGAAACAGCCACCCATTCAGTCCCGCAAGGGCAGCCAGCACCCCCAGACTGAGCACGACAGCCACAGGAGCCCGAAGCAGCGGCAAAGAAAAAGCCAAGGCCAGCCCGACCAGGATGATCAGCAGCGCTTCATAGCCCTTGGCATGCACCGGTTTGACCAGGAAGCGCCGATCCAGCAAACTTGCCAACGCATTGGCCTGCACTTCAATGCCAGGGTAAGTGGCATTCACCGGCGTGGCACGCAAGTCAACGATACCGGGAGCCGTGGTACCCAGTAGCACAATTTTTCCACTCAATTGAGACGCAGCCACCCGCCCGGACAACACATCACTGGCCGAAAAATAAGTGAAGGAGCCCCCTTGCGGTCCGCCATGGCCTCGAAACGGCACCAGTAGTCCACCCGATGAGTCCAGTGGAATGGTGAATGATTTGTCGGGCCACTTGAGCACCACACTCTGGACTTCCGCAACTTGTGCGCCTCGTTCAAGGCCCAAGGTCTCCCCAGGCATCACTTGTGGCATGCCAATCAGTCGACGAAACATGGCCAGGGCGAGCGACTCATAGAACTGGCCGTCATATCTGACCACCAAAGGCAAAGTCCGAACAACACCATCGGGATCTGTGCGCGAATTGAAAAATCCGGCCAAGGGAGCGGCCTGGGCCAAGGGGGCAATGTTGGCCCCATAGCCACGCCAATCTCGCTGCGGCACGTTGCGCTTGAATACATCAGAGACGGCCATCACCGGGGCAGGTAGCACACCATTGGTTCGACCCGGTTGTTCGCTGGAAAAATAATACCCCAGCACCACGGGACGATCTGCCAGCGACTTGGCAAACATGGCATCGTAATCCAGCACAGGTGTCAGTTGTGCCAAGTGCGACAAAAATCCGGCATCCTGGCTGAGTGCATGTTGTGCCAGGGCTTGCAACTGCTTAAGGCCAGAGCTGCTGTCTGCCTCTGCGAAAACCACATCAAATCCCAACAGGGCAATGTGGTATTGATCGAACAGGGTATCGGTCAAGTTCGCCATTTTGTTGCGTGACCAAGGCCACCGCCCCAATTCAGACAGGCTTTTTTCATCGACATCAACGATGACAATGCGCTCATCCAGGGTGCCGGGCATGGCGGCACGCAACTGCGTGTCATACACCATGGCATCCAGACGATCTAGTGCACCAATCTGCCAAACGCCAAGCGCATGCAACAAGGCGAACAGCAACGATGCCAATGACAACAGCAGGCGTTGCCAGTGTCGTATCAGAAAAGACATGGCTGTGCGTCAGTGAATGACGGCCTTCAATTCAATCAATCGTCATGACTGAATAAATTGCATCTGGGTTCCGGCCAACACAATTTGATCACCCGAATTGAGCACAACAGGCTCTGTCCCTACCAGGATGCCATTGAGTGTGGGCTGTGCGCCGCCTTCTACATGACAGATTTGAAAATGATGCTGCCTGCGGGTAATCGCCGCCACCGCGACACCAGGCTTGCCGATGGTGGTCACAATTTTGGTCAGCGCCATTTCCCGACCAGCTGCCGGACCTGACACCACCTTGATGGCACCATGAATTTCAACTACTGGCGCTGGAGCTGGCGCAGGCGGCGCGGCCACTGCACCGGGACGCGCTTTGACCAGCATGGTTTTTTCAAAATCCTCAGCCACCGGATGATTTTCAAACTTGATCTTGTATTTCCCAAGTTCCAGCACGTCGCCATGAATCAGGGACTGTTTCTTGATCGCTTTGCCGTTGACAAAAGTACCATTCGTGCTGTTCAAGTCTTCCACAGAAACCTGCCCGCCAAACATGCGCAAAACCGCATGCTCACCACTGACAGCGAGGTTATCAATCACGATGTCGTTGTAGGGCCGCCTGCCGACCGTGGTCTGATCTTTGGTCAGCTGAACTTCCTTGATCACAACATCATCGATCGTGACAATTACCTTTGGCATGATCGCCTCCTGCATTGAGAAAAAAATAAACCTGTTTCCGGCATGTCATTCAGTTCTTTGAGCGGCCAAACCAGGATGACATCAATCCACCAGACACAGCTGAAACCTGTGCTTTGACCAGAAGCACTGCAATATTATCTCGTCCACCATTGGCATTCGCCGTTTTGATGAGCTCCGCCGCCAACGACTCAAGCGGCGCACCCGTATTCAAGATGCCTTCAATGTCTTGATCTTGAAGCATGTCAGTGAGTCCGTCCGAGCACATCAAGTAAATGTCCTCGACTTCAACTTCATATGTGCCAACGTCAGTCTTCACATCTTCTTCGGCACCCAAAGCCCGTGTCAGCAAATTTTTACCAGGTGCGGCGACGGCCTGCTCGGCTGTCAAAAGCCCGGCATCCACCTGCTCTTGCAACATGGAGTGATCTTTGGTAAGTTGGACTAGGTGGTTGGCACGGTATCTGTAGCAACGAGAGTCTCCCACATGACCCAGTATCAGTTGTGCATCTTTGAATACACCGACCACCAGCGTGGTACCCATACCTGCATATTGCGGGTTTGATACAGCAGCCTGCATTATGGACTGGTTGGCCTTGCGGGCACAGATATCGATGGCCCTGCCAATTTGCTCTGCATCCGCGTTTTGTGCGCCAGCTGCCAGCCAGCGTACCAATTCGGATTGCATGAATACCGTAGCCATGCCACTGGCCACCTCTCCCGCGTTATACCCCCCCATGCCATCAGCCAAAACGGCCACACGATGGGGTTCGTCAAAGGTGACGGAATCCTCATTGTTATTGCGCACACGCCCTTGGTCTGTGAGCGCAAAAAATTGGTATTTCATAAAGTAAGTATGGTCAAGTTTCCGGATCAGGTGCTTGATTATTGACACCTTTCATTGGAGGCACTGTAGTCGATAAAACATTCGTTTTCTCAAACGGTGTTGCGGATATAGGTTCAGTGGCTGCAAAGGTTTGTGTATTTTCAAACCGCATGTCGGGCAATCCGATCTTGGGCTCTTGCTGCATCGATCTGAGTACATCACCTGAAGCCAACGATGACAACACCGCGTTCAAATCACGCGCCATCTCTTCACCATCTGCATACCTCAGCTGCGGGTTTTTGGTTAATGCCCGCTGAACCACTGCAGCCAGAGCTGCAGGCAAATCGGAACGAACCGAGTGCAAGTCTGGGGCTTCCTCGTTGGCAATTTTGTACATCAGCTCGGTCATCGATTCGCCACGGAATGGCAACACACCGGTGAGCAGTTGGAACAGCATCACCCCCAGCGAGTACAAATCTGACCGGCCATCCACCTTTTTGCCAGCCAATTGCTCCGGCGACATAAAACTGGGGGTGCCAAGCACCAAACCTGTTTTGGTTTTGCTGGAGTCGGTGATGCGGGCAATACCAAAATCGGTCACTTTGACGGTATCGGTGGCCACTTCATACATGATGTTGGCGGGCTTGATGTCACGATGCACCACATGCTGGCTATGCGCATAAGCCAAGGCTTGCGCCACCCGGGCCACAATCGATATCACCACCGGAACCGCAAGCAAGTGACCTGTTTTGGCAAACTCTGTCAGGTCTTTGCCCTTGAGGAACTCCATGGCAATATAGGCCAGATCATGCTCTTCCCCAGCATCAAAAATGGTCACAATGTTCTGGTGTTGCAAGCGTCCTGCGGTTTCGGCCTCCCGGAAGAACCGCTCCCGCGCATCCACCAGTTCATCGCCCTCAAACTCGCTGCTCAAGGCAAGGGTCTTGATGGCGACCACACGGCCAATTTTGGGGTCTTTGCCCAAATACACGACACCCATGGCCCCTTTGCCAAGCTCTTTTTCAACCTGGTAACGACCCAGCATGGGTTTCTCTACGGCGCCCTCTGCCATGAGCATGGTGCCACCCGGATGCCCACTTGAGCCGCCCAGCATCACGGTTTCTGACAAATTTTTGGCCCGGTTGAGTTTGACCTTCAAATCCTTGAAGCCGGAATTGAAGGTGGCCATGTGTTCATAGACCGCCTGGGCTTTGTTGAATTGGCGTTTGCGCTCAAAATCAAGTGCCAGGTTGTACAGGTTGTCCATCACATCCGGCCCCAGTGGCACGCGACGAAACCGGTCAAACGCCATGTCCAGCTGCCCCTGCCCCTGCAGTGCCAGGCCCATCATCCGGTTGGTTTCAGCAGACTCTTCATCCGCTTTGATCTTGCCCGCCTCAGTGAACAAAAACCGTTTGGTGGTCAAAGCCAGATGCCCGAGCAACAGCAAAATGGCCGGAAACACCAGCGGTATCCAGATCGCCTGGCCCGACAACAAGCCAAACTCAGTCAATAACAGCGCCAGAAACAGCACGCTGGTAGAAATGGCCGCCATGCCCGCCGAAAGCATCGGCATGGCAAAAATCAGGTACAAGCTCACCACAACCAACACCAGAGACCAAGCCCATGCACCCCATGATGGCTCAACAATAAAATGCTCCTGGAGAATGCTTGACGTGATATGGGCAATGGTTTCTGCGGGAGACAGCGCCGGGTTGCCAGGCACTGGAAACTGCGTGCCGACCCCCGCTGCCGTGGCCCCAATCACCACCACCTTGCCCGCATATTTGGAGGCAGGTATCTTGCCCGTGAGCACATCGTAAAAAGAATCCACCGCAAAAGCAGGTCGGCCATCACGCCCGGCGTAGAACTGCGGCAGCATCAAGGCGGACGGATTGGTTTTGATGCGCAACTGACCTATCTGTACCGACTCGCCCGATACCAGCTTGATGTCCGAGGTGTTCAGGTTCAAGCTGTTGAGTGCCGCCAGCAAGGCCATGGACGGCACAGCCTTGCCATAATAATTGACCAGCAAAGGCTCTTGTCGCACCGCACCATCCAAATCCTGCCATTGGTTCAAGTGCCCGACACCCGCAGCCACCGTACCCAGGCTGGTGATGGGCCACTGGCCTTTGCTGGCCGGCACCGAAAAGCCCTGGTTTTCATCGATCGCACTGGTCAAAGCAAAACCCGGCAGGGCGACATCAGGTTTGCCCTGTGGCTGGCCCAACGTAAACACAGATGGCACGATCACATTGCCTGCGGACTTGAAGCTTCGTTCAAGTTGGCCATCGGTATCCAGCTCGGATTCAGCTTTGGCAATCACCTCGGTCAATTTGCCATGGAGGGTGTTGGGAGCCTGTGTTGCGTCCTCAGACTGCAGAACCTCTCTCATCTGCCGAATAAAACCCAGACCACGGTCTACTTGTGGCTCAAAGAAAAACGCCGTATGCACAATGGTTTTGGCTTTGGCTTGTGCCAACTGATCAATCAACTTGGCATGGACATCACGCGACCAGGGCCAGCGGCCAATGTTGGCAATACTTTGATCGTCAATGGCGATCACGGCAATCTGGCCGGACGGTAGGCGCGACGTGCTGGTACTCGCAAAATCATAAAAACGTCGCTCAAGGGTTTTGATGGTATCGGTTGAATAATGCAACACCGACACCGCTGCCACAAGCAGCAAGGCCGCAAACGCATCAGAGCGCAGGAGTGATTTTTTGTTAGACATGGACACCATCGTTCCCGATTAATTTTGACATCGTTCCCACCTGGAAACCGGACATCAGAAGCACACTACCCCTTGTTTTTGACTTGATTTTTCAAATATGCGCCTGTTGACCACACCAGCAGCGCTCCTGTTACCCCGAAAATGTAATGCCAAGCCCCCCCCTGAGGCAACCACAACACAGATGCCGGGTCACTGTGCGCCATGATGCCAGCAATCCAACCGAGCAACATGCCTCCCATCGTGACAATAAACGGAAAGCGATCCATCAACTTCAAAATCAACTGACTGCCTCCAATGATGATAGGGATACTCACCATGAGGCCAAAAATCACCAGCGGCATCTGGTGTTGCTCGCCGGCATTGGTTGCGGCACCGGCAATGGCAATCACGTTGTCGATGCTCATGACCAAATCCGCCAAAATCACCGTTTTGACAGCGGCCCAGAGTTTGTCGCTGGTCTGAAGATCGGAATGCCCCTCATCTTGCGGCACCAACAGCTTGACCCCAATCCAAAGCAGCAAGGCCGCCCCCACAAGCTTCAAATACGGCACTTGCAACAACGTCAGGGCAAAGGCAATCAAGCCCACCCGCAACACAATGGCACCTACCGTGCCCAGCATAATTCCCTTGAGCCGCTGCTGGCTCGGCAACTGACGGCACGCCAAGGCGATCACCACCGCATTGTCACCCCCTAAAAGGATGTCAATCAGGATGATTTGGCCAACGGCCAACCAAAAATGCGGGGTTAGAAATTGCTCCAATTCAGTTTCCGTGATGAAGGGCTGCCATAAACAGCAAAGCCGGATTGTCCATCAGATGGACATCCGGCTTCACATGGCACTGCATGTGTCATGCAGCTTGAGTTACTTTAGTCACATCGCCCGTCAGAGCATGGCTTTGAGCAATTTGGCCATCTCGGACGGATTGCGCGTGACCTTGAAGCCACATTCTTCCATCACTGCCAATTTGGCTTCAGCCGTATCTGCACCACCAGAGATCAAGGCACCAGCGTGGCCCATGCGTTTGCCGGCAGGGGCTGTCACCCCGGCGATGAAACCAACGATGGGTTTCTTCATGTTGAGCTTGCACCAGCGGGCGGCTTCAGCTTCGTCCGGGCCACCAATTTCACCAATCATGATGACAGCGTCAGTGTCAGGATCGTCGTTGAAGGCCTGCATCACATCAATGTGCTTCAAGCCATTGATGGGGTCACCACCAATACCGACAGCGCTGGACTGGCCCAGACCGATTTCGGTCAACTGCGCCACAGCTTCATAAGTCAGCGTGCCAGAGCGGCTGACCACACCAATACGACCCTTGCGGTGAATGTGACCGGGCATGATGCCGATCTTGATCTCGTCAGGCGTGATCAAGCCGGGGCAGTTGGGCCCGAGCAACAAGGTTTTCTTGCCACCAGCGGCTTCCTTGGCTTTCATGCGGTTACGCACTTCCAGCATGTCACGCACCGGAATGCCTTCAGTGATGCAGATGGCCAAGTCCAGATCGGCTTCCACAGCTTCCCAGATGGCAGCCGCAGCGCCTGCGGGCGGCACGTAGATCACGCTGACGGTGGCACCGGTTTCAGAAGCAGCTTCCTTGACTGAAGCGTAAATCGGGATGTCAAAAATCTTTTCGCCGGCCTTCTTGGGGTTCACACCCGCGACGAAGCAGTTTTTGCCATTGGCATATTCCTGGCATTTTTCGGTATGGAACTGACCGGTTTTGCCGGTGATGCCCTGGGTAATAACCTTGGTGTCTTTGTTGATGAGGATGGACATGACTTCTCCTTATGCAGCCGCGTTGACCGCAGCAACCACTTTTTGAGCCGCTTCGGCCATGGTGTCGGCGCTGATGATCGGCAAACCGGACTCGGCGAGCATTTTCTTGCCCAGTTCTTCATTGGTGCCCTTCATGCGCACCACCAATGGCACTGACAGGTTCACGGCCTTGCAGGCGGTGATGACCCCGGTGGCAATGGTGTCGCACTTCATGATGCCGCCAAAGATGTTGACCAAAATGGCCTTGACCTTGTCGTTCTTGAGCATGATCTTGAACGCTTCGGTGACCTTCTCAGGGGTGGCACCGCCGCCCACATCCAGGAAGTTGGCAGGTTCAGCGCCAAACAGCTTGATGGTGTCCATGGTGGCCATGGCCAGACCCGCGCCGTTGACCAAACAACCAATGTTGCCGTCCAGGCTGATGTAGGCCAGATCGAACTTGGAAGCCTCGACTTCGGCCGGATCTTCTTCGTCCAAATCGCGGAAAGCCACGATTTCGGGGTGGCGGAACAGCGCGTTGGCATCAAAGTTGAACTTGGCATCCAGCGCGATCAGGTTGTTCTTGCTGTCGCGGTTCAGCGGGTTGATTTCCACCAACGACGCATCGGTGTCCATGTAGCACTTGAACAGCTTCTGGAAGATGTCGACGGCCTGGGCAGTCGACTCGGCGGGCAAGCCGATGCCGTTGGCGATCTTGCGGGCTTGTTCTTCGCCCAGACCCGTCAGCGGATCAATGAACTCGGTGACGATTTTTTCAGGGGATGAATGGGCCACTTCTTCAATATCCATGCCGCCTTCGCTGGAAGCGATGAAGGCCACTTTTTGGGTGGCGCGGTCTGTGACCACTGACACGTAATACTCTTTTTGAATGTCGGCACCGTCCTCGATGTAGAGACGACGCACCTTCTGGCCTTCGGGGCCGGTTTGGTGGGTCTTGAGCTGCATGCCCAGAATTTCACCGGCCAGACGTTTGACATCGTCAATACTCTTGGCCACTTTCACGCCACCACCCTTGCCGCGTCCACCTGCGTGGATCTGCGCCTTGACAACCCAAACCGGGCCGCCGAGTTTTTGTGCGGCTTCCACCGCTTCTTGAACGGTGAACGCTGCAATGCCGCGAGGCACTGGCACACCAAATTGACGCAAGATTTCCTTGCCTTGGTACTCGTGAATTTTCATGAGCTCTCTCTCAGGAATAAAGGGGGGATAGTCAACTGAAGCGCTCCGCAGAACAGTCTCAGCGACACCAGACGATGCAACGCGGGACTGTATCATGCTGATCCATGGCATTCTTGTATAAGACTTACAAGTCCCTCACTTTTCAAGACGCGAGTTCATAATGCAAAAAATCTTCATCGATGGCGAAGCTGGCACCACGGGTTTGCAAATCCGTGAACGCTTGCAAGGCCTCTCCGGTATTGAGCTGATCAGCATCGCCCCCGAGCGGCGCAAAGACCCGTTGGCCAAACGTGAATTGATATCACAAGCCGACCTGGTGGTGCTGTGTTTACACGACGATGCCGCCATCGAGTCGGTCGCCATGGTGGACGAACTGATTCGCACCACCGGTCAACCAGGCCCCAAAATCATTGATGCATCCACCGCACACCGCACCACAAGTGGCTGGGTTTATGGCTTTCCTGAATTGACTCCGGGGCAAACCGAATGCGTGCGCCAAGCCCGGCGTGTGGCCAACCCGGGTTGTTATGCCACCGGGGCGATTGCACTGGTGCGTCCACTGGTGGATGCCGGTCTGATCCCGGCCGATTTCCCCTTGTGCTTACCTTCAGTCAGCGGTTATTCAGGCGGGGGCCGCCCCATGATCGAGGCCTATGAGCAAGGTACGGCTCCTGCCTTTGAGCTGTATGGCTTGGGGTTGAAACACAAACATATCCCGGAAATCATGGCCTACACCGGCCTGACCCGCCGCCCGCTGTTTGTGCCATCGGTCGGCAACTTCAAGCAAGGCATGCTGGTGCAAGTGCCCTTGCACCTGGACTTGTTGCCGGGCCAACCCACAGCGCAAGACCTGCACCAGGCACTGGCCCAACACTACGCGCAAAGCCATTGGGTCAAAGTGTTGCCCGCCACCGCAGACAACAAGCTGGATGCAGTGGCCCTGGCTGGCACCAATCAACTTGAATTGCGTGTGTTTGGCAATACCGATGCCAGCGATGGCTTCCGTCACGCCGTGCTGGTGGCCCGTCTGGACAACCTGGGTAAAGGTGCCAGCGGTGCAGCAGTGCAAAACCTTCAGTTGATGCTGGGTCTGGCTCCCTCAGCCTGAAGATTTTGCATCCAGGAGACCGTACCATGCACATCGCTTCAGACACCGCACCCGAACCCTGGCAAACCGTTGCCCCCTATACCGCAGCCTTGGGCGAATCGCCGTTCTGGCATCCACAGGAACAAATGCTGTACTGGCTGGACATTGCGGGCAAGCACCTCCTGCGGGCCAATATCTACATGGAAAGTGTCGAGGTCTGGACCTTGCCGAGTGAGCCCGGCTGCATGGCCCCGGCGGCCAGCGGTGGCCTTGTGCTGGCGCTGCGTGACGGCATCTACCGTGCGCGGGACTGGAATGGGCCGCTGCAACGCCTGACCACGCTGGACTATGACCCGGCCCACATGCGTGCCAACGACGGCAAGTGCGACGCACTTGGCCGATTCTGGGTTGGCACCATTGACGAGACCCGCAGCCAAAAAAATGCCGCCCTGTACTGCATCGATGCCCGCACCGGCAGCCCTGAGGTGAGCTGCAAGATCAGCCCCACATCAGACATCACCACCGCCAACGGCCTGGCCTGGAGCCCCGACAACCGCACCCTGTACTGGGCCGACACCCCCAGCCACACCGTCTGGGCCTGGGACTTTGACCTGGCCAGCGCCAGCCTGTCCAACCAGCGCGTGTTTGCCCGCTTTGCCCCCAAACCCG
>VIKI01000084.1 GCA_008080595.1 Comamonadaceae bacterium | reverse complement strand
TACTCCAGCACCCTTGAGCGCGCCCAGTAAATGTCGGTGCCATCTTCAAAAATGATGTAGACAAAGGATGCGCCAAAGAACGAAAACCCCCGCACCACTTTCGACTTGGGCACCGACAGCATCGAGGTGGTCAGCGGGTAAGTCACCTGGTCTTCCACCACCTGTGGGGCTTGACCGGGAAACTCGGTGTAGACAATCACCTGCACGTCGGACAAATCCGGCAGCGCGTCAATCGGCGTGCGCAACACCGCAAAGATGCCGCCGAGCACAATGAACAGGGTGGCCAGCAGCACCAGAAAGCGGTTGCGGCCAGACCAGTCGATGATGTGGGAAAGCATGGCGTGGCCCTGTCAGTGTCCGGCGTGTGGATCAAGCGGCTGGATGCGGGTGATGACCCACTCACCCGGCGCACGTTCGACAAATTCAAACGCCACTTTCACGCCGGGTTTCAGATCTTTCAGCAGCGCCGCGTTGGCCAGTTTGAACTGCATCGTCATGGCCGGCCATTTCAGGCTTGGAATCGCCCCATGAGCCAGACTGACTGTGCCTGAAGCGCTATCCATTTCCTCAAGCACACCTTGCGCCTGATGCCCTGCACCCTGGGTGGCAGGCGTAGCCGTTGCCGTTGGGCCACTGGCAAACCCACCGATGGCGGCTTTCAGGTTGCTCTCAGCATCAATCAGGAAGTTGGCCGACACCACCACTTGCTCACCCTCTTTCACACCACTTTGCACTTCCACATGGGTGTCGCTGCGTGCGCCCAGTTTGACTTCACGCGGCTCAAACCGGCCTTCTTTCAACTGGATCAGCACCACCTGGCGAGTACCGCTGTCAATCACCGCCGAGATCGGTACGGTTACCACCGGGCCTTTGCCAGACACTTGCAGTTCCATTTGGGCAAACATGCCGGGCTTGAGTAAACCACCGGGGTTGGCCAGCTCCACCCGCACTGGCACAGTGCGGGTCTCGGCCTGGAGGGTGGGGTACACATAAGTCACCTTGCCGCTGAAAGTTTTGTCCGGGTAGGCATTGATGCTGACCCGCACCTTGGCCCCGTTTTTCACCAAGCCCAGGTCTTGCTCGCGCCTCGCCCGGCATGAAGCGCATGCCTTGCACGGCCTTTTTCTCGGTCACGATGCCTGACACCGGTGAGCGAAACGTCAGGGTGCGCAGGGTCTCGCCAGAGGCCACCAGCGCCTGGATTTGGGCTTCGGAAATGTCCCAGTTTTTCAGCCGCTGCAAGCTCGATTCCACCAGCCGGCCCATGCCCAATTGGGCCGGGCTATCGGCCCCCTTGAGCGCTGCCGCACCCTGAACGGCAATCACATACTCACGCTGGGCCGACACCAGCTCGGGGCTGTAGACCTCAAACAGGGCTTGCCCTTTGGCCACAAACTGCCCGGTCACGTTGACGTGCAGGCGCTCCACATAACCTTCAAATTTGGCTGAAATCATGGCCACGCGGCGCTCATCAGGCTCGACCCGACCGGAGGCGCGAATCGTTCTGTCCAGGCTGCGCAACTGCGCCGCTTCAGTTCGTACTCCGAGTTTTTGTACTTTTTGCGGGCTGATCAGCACCTGCCCAGGCGCTGCAGCCTCTTGCGCTGCCGCGCCTTCATAGACGGCGATGTAGTCCATGCCCATCGGGTCTTTCTTGGGCGTGGGGGAGGTGTCGGGCAAGCCCATGGGGTTGCGGTAGTACAGCAGTTTGGGCTTTGGCTGCGCGGGTTCAGTGGCCACGGCAGGCGCCACAGCGGTGCTCTGCGCACGTGAACCCTGGCCCAGCCAGTAGCCGCCCCCGACAGCAGCCGCCAAGGCCACAGCCCCCATCACCCAGACGAAAACTGGTTTCATAGTTCTTCTCCCAAAAGTCGCTCCATCTCGGCCAAGCGCAGTTGCGCGTCCACCTGGGCCTTGAGCTGGCCCAGCCGGGCCTGGCGAATCTGCCGTTGGGCATCCAGCAGCGTGGCGAAATCGGCTTTGCCGTTTTCATAGCCGGCCAGTGCGGCACGCCAGGTCAGGTCGGCCTGAGGCATCAGGCTGAAGGTCATCAAATGCTCGGTTTGGCGGGCCGCTTCAAGGGCGCTCAGGTTGTCAGCCAAATCCGCCAGAGCCTGATGGGTGGCAGCCTCCTGGCGCGACTCGGCTGCCGCCAGCATGGCCTGGGCTTCACGCTCCTGAGCCCGAAAAACATCACCCTGGATCGGTATATTCAACTCCAGCATCAAGCCCCACTCATTCACTGCACCTTGGCGCTGCATGGCGTTGATGCCCACGGTGACATCCGGGTAACGGTTCTTGCGGCTCAGCTCGCGGTTTTTTTCAGCCGCATTCACCCGCGCCGCCTCCACCGCCAACTGGGGGTTGGCCTGGCGCAGCCGCTCAGACAGCGCCGCAAAATTCAGTTTGGCGGGCTCAGGCAAGGGCCGCAATTTTTCAGGCGCGGCCAGCGCTGCGTCCAAAGGCCGGGACAACAAGGCATTCATGCGGGCCTGGCTTTGCCGCCACTCCCCGGCCAGGGCGGCCAGTTCGACCCGCATGCCGGTGTGCTCGACATGGATGCGGGTGATGTCTTGCTGCGCCGCCAGGCCACCGGCATAACGCACCTGCAACACTTTTTCAAGTTGCAGCATCAGGCTGAGGTTTTCGTTCACCAGCCGTTCGGTGGCTTTCACCAGGTAGCGCTGGGCAAACACGGTTTTGATGCGGGCCGCCAACTCCGTCCAGCTTTGCTGAACCCGCCCCTGGGCCGCCTGGGCTTCTTGCGTGGCCACCTCGCGCCGCAGGTCGCGCTTGCCCGCCCATGGCAGGTCTTGCGTCAGGGTGTAGAGCGTGCTGCCAGCATCCGATGGCAATAAAGCCGGGGCGCGGCTACCGGCTTTGGTGACATCTTGCAGCTCCATCTTGAAGCGCGGGTTCATCAAGGCTCCGGCAGGAAGCACCCGCTCGGTCGCTGCGGTGACCTCATGGCGCATGGCCGCCACGTCCAGGTTGCGCTCTTTGGCCAACAGCAGCAGGCTCTCGACCTGAGCCCCTGGCGGGGGTTCCGCCGTTTGCGCCTGCGCGGGTGCGCCCAGCGCCAGCAGCACAGCCAATGTGGCGGTCGTCCAATACGCTTGCATAAGTCACCCCCTTGAGTCCATGCCCCAGCCACACCGGGGGCTGCGGTGAAATGGAATTACTTGACCAACTCAAACCGTGTCACGGTCATGCCGCCATCGGCCGGGTCGGTGGCAAAGCGGATTTTTTGCCCCACTTGCAACTGATCCAGCCAAGCGGCTTCTTTGACCTTGTAGGCCATGGTCATGGCGGGCATGCCATTGGGCAGAGGCCCGTGTGCCAGGGTCACCGTGCCTCTGGCTTTGTTGAGCTTTTTCACCTCGCCTTCGCCCATGGCCGTGGCATCCGCCTTGGGGCTGGCCGCTGCCGAGGCCACGGGTTTGGCCATGGCTGCACCGTGCATACTGTGATCCATCTGTGCCGTGGCAGTCCCAGATGCTACAAAAACAAGAGCTGCTAGCGCAGGTACTATAAGCGTTTTCATGTGATTTCCTTTAAATAAGCTTGACTTGACCCATCATGCCGGCGTTTTCGTGCTCCAGAATGTGGCAATGGAACATACGCAGGCCCTTGTGGCGCTGCACCAGCTTCACCCGCACGGTCTCACCAGGGCGGGTGTTGACCATGTCGCGCCAGGCCAGCAGCGGCTCAGGCGTGACCAGGCCGTCCAGCTCACGTTCAATCACCTGGAACTGCGTGCCGTGAATGTGGAACGGGTGATCCATGTCGGACTGGTTGACAATTTCCCACAGCTCCACTTCGTTGATCCGGCTGGTGAAATCCACCCGCTGCATGTCAAAGTTTTGGCCGTTGACCAGAAACTTCATGCTATGCACGCCCCCAGCCATCGACATTTCTTCCGAAAATACCACCCGTTTTTTGGCCTTGGCCGGGCCCAGCGGCTGGATGCGGCGCAAGGTGGGCGGCAGCTTGGGCAAGCCGGCCAGGCGCTCCGGTTTCACGGCTGAAAAATCCACCTTCAGCAAGGTGATGGGGGGCTCAGACGGCACTTCACCCATCTTGCCGCGCTCCACCGGTTCGGTCACCAGGCCCACCACACCGCCACCCTGTGGAGCTTCCACAATCACCTCGATGCGCTCGGCTGCGGTCATCAGCAATTCACTCAATCCGGTCACCGGTTTTTCCAGCAGGCCGCCGTCGGTACCAACCAAAGTGAACCGGGCTCCCGGCAAGCTCAGGCGCAGGTAACGGGCACTGTTGGCGTTCCAGAAGCGCCAGCGCTCGCGGCCACCGGCCTCCGGCATGGCTTTGAGCGGGTCGTTCTTGGCCCGCACGATGAACAAGCCCGCCAGCCCGCGGTAAACCTGTTCGGCGGTGAAGCCATGCGGGTGTGGGTGGTACCAGTAAGTGCCGGCGCAGTTCATGGGCAATTTGAAGCGATAGATACGCCGCCCGCCCGCTGGCACGGCATCCTGCGGGTTGCCGTCTTGCTCCGACGGAACCGGCAGACCATGCCAGTGGATGGTGCTCTCCTGAGGCAGCGCGTTGATGAATTCAATTTCGACCGTGTCGCCCTCCATCACCTCGATCAGCGGGCCGGGCAGGCTGTTGTTGTAGGCCCAGAACTCGGTCTGGGTGCCGTCTTGCAGCACCGCCAGCGACACCGGCGCAGCACGCAAAGTGGCGCGAAACAGCCCTGGCTGGGTGCTGGTGTTGACGAGTTTTTTCAGCGCAGCCAAAGGCGCACCGGCGGCAATGGCCTCCACCGGGGCCAGCGCTGTGGCGGCTGCTGCGCTGCTGTGCATACCGGCCATGTCATGGGTCATCGCCCCCTGTGCCCAGGCGCTGTTCAGCCAGGGCAAGGTGGACAGGGCGGCCAACACGCTACGGCGCTGGGTTGGGAAACCGGGGTGTGTCATCATGGCATGTTGGCTTTCAAATAATGTAGTGTTTTAGGCCTCTAGTGCTTATCCATAAAGCGCAAACAGCTCTTAATTTAATAGCTTAATGAGGCCCTATGAACGACTCAGCGCAGCCAGTATCCATATCCCAGGCCAACAGCCAGCTGTCGGGAAGATGACAAGTTTGTTATCTTGTGATGGCAGAGTTGTCATTCAAAGTGATGTGGCCTTCTGCCGTGGCGACATCGGTACCCAAGCCTGATGCAATCCAGCGCTTTCAGTGTCAGCACCTGAGTGCTAACACATCCAATCTGTGACATCTTTCAATGTAAAAAAAAGGGGCTCCATTGAAGGAGCCCCAAACAAGTCACCTTTGGAGACCGGGTAACGAAACTGGTGACATGGCGCGAAACAAATCTATTCAGTGCTGCCTCAAACCAAGTATTTTTCGAGCGTCGTCCGAAGTGGCAATTTGGGGGCCAAGCTCTTCGACCAAACGGCGAACCTTCGTCACCTGTTCAGCGTTGCTGTTGGCAAAAACACCCTTTCGGATATAGACGTTGTCTTCCATACCAACACGCACATGGCCACCTAACAGGCAGGATTGAATGGCCATGGGGTACTGGTTACGACCGATGCCGAACCCTTGCCACTGCGCCCCTGACGGCAAGGCGTTGCGAAGGTACATCATGGATTCGGTGTCAGCCGGGACGGTGAAATTGAGCCCCATCACAAATGAATAGATACCTGGGCCATCAAGCGCACCGTTCTTGATCAGGTGTTTTGCCAAAACGGCATCACCAGCATCAAACAATTCAATTTCTGGCTTCACCCCCGCATTGCGCACCAACTCGGCCATTCGCGTCAGCACCGGCTCCAGGCTGATGACAACACCACCGAAAACTTGTGCTGTGACGAGATCAAGCGTGCAAATTTCGGGTTTGAGCTTGAGCACATGCTCCACACGTTTTTCTGCGGTCCAGATGTGAGATTCTGGCCCCGCAGCGTTGGGCAGCATGGGGTCAACCGGGTAGAAACCGGAGCCCAAGCCCGTTGTCAGGTTCAGCACCACATCTTTGTTTTGATCTCGAATCAGGCCAACGGCCTCCTCATACAGAGCGAGATCGCCGGAAAATACACCGGTTTCTGGGTCGCGCACATGGACATGAAGAATGGCCGCACCCGCCTCGGCAGCAGCCAAACCGGATTCGGCAATTTGCCGCGGTGTAATGGGTTGATTGGGATTGGTGGAGAGCGGCCCCGCACCCGTCAGCGCGCAGGTAATGATGATTTTTTCTTGCATGGTGATCCTTTGAATACGTGTAAAACGTCAGAGTGAAGAGGTGGCGAATGAAGACGCTAATTCGATGTTGCCGAGATACACACTGGTCTCAAATATCGATACCTTGAGCCTTGCACTTCCAGCGCTTGGATGGTCTACCATGATGTTGTAAACACCACTGCCGGGTGCCAGACCATCAAACTTGAAGTCGCCAAAATCATCTGTTTTGGTTCTGGCGATGTCGCGTCCATCGTGCTGCAGAATGACTTCTGCATCAGCACAACAATTGACGATTCCGGCGACATCAGACACCGCTGAACCGCCAACAAACAACTGGTCAAAACGATCAAGATTTCTGTAATAGATGCGTGGCCGAGTCTTCCACTCTGGGTTCAGACTGCGAAGCCCAAGCTGCTCGACCTTGCTCGCCATGTCTTCATCACTGATCTTCAACGCTTGTATGGCGCTAGTTGGACAGACAGAAACACAACGTGGTTCTTTCCAACCGCCATCAAGCAGGTGTGCATCAAAAAACCAGGTCTGTGGCAGTTGCAGTGCTTCGTTCCAGACAATGGCACCGTAAGGACAGGCAGCCACCAGATCGCGGCGACCTTTGGCCTTGACCGGATCGAACAGCACAATACCGTCCGGGCGTTGGGTGACAGCACCCGCATCTCCGACCTTTTGGCAGGGCGCATCGTCACAGTGATTGCACATTCGCGGCAGATACGCAGCGTCAACCATCGGGGTGCTGCCACGTGTGACCCGCTCGATGCGGATCACCCCCGTTCCCTGGGGGGCGTGAGGGGCTGAATAGCCAGGGAATTCGTTGCCGACCAACTCGTCTTTGGCCGCGAGCACACAGTTATTGCAGTTTTCGCACTGAGCGACATCAATGATCAAGTTCCATTTATTCATATCAGGCTTCCCGTTGTGCGCTGGCACTGCGGCTCCATGTTTCAACTTGCACCAGACATGAATTCGGCGACATACTGCTGGTTCCCTTCATTTGTGGACGAGAGGGCGTCAGTGTGTTCATGCAGCCACCAATGTCCACAATCTCCCCGTTGACCTCCATCGGCTGATAGTCCGCACTGGCCTCAAACGACTTGACAACACCCAACGCAAGCATCGGCGACACGTCAGCAGCACAGATCACCGCCCCTCGCTCATTAAAGACCTTGACCAACTCGCGATGCTTGATGCCTCGCGCTGCTGCGTCCGATTCATTCATGCGCAACAGCCAGTAGTAGTGCCCGTCCACAAGGGTGCGATGGTCCTCAATGTCATTGGTGAAGCTGTCCTTGCCATCCACATTGGTGTGAAAGCTGTAGCGCGAATGTGTGGCAATCATCTGCAGCGGGAAGCGACCGGTCAAACTGCTCGTCCGTGGCCCTTCCCACGCAGGGATGTACTTATTGAGGACGGGTCTTTCGGCGTTGTCTGGGTCGAAACGTCGCAGGTTTTCAGGGATAAATTCCAGCTTGCCACTGGGCGTTTGGAGGCCCTTGCCAAATTCCCCCGACCATTGTGATGGCAGGGGTTGAGGCTCCGCAATATCCTTCATGCGGTCTTGCGCAAACCACCGAAATTGCACCGGAGCGCGCATGGCCTCAGACTCAGCAGGCACGATGTAGTAGCCCTTTTTGCAGAATTCTTTCCAGGAAATTCGCTTGGCCACATCCGATGAATCAAAGACACGTTTGGCCCAGTCAAGTTCGCTGCAACCCTCGGTAAACATCGCGCCCAGACCCAGGCGACTGAGAATGTCTGAAAAGATTTGATAGTCTGACTTTGACTCGCCCAGTGGTTCGATGCACTTGTGCTGCAGAGCGATGACTCGGTGGTTGACCCCGTTGAAGCCATGTTGCAGGTAGCCACCGCCCGAACCCCACTCGCCAATATCAAAACGCTCAAAATTTGTGCAGGCGGGCAAGATGATGTCAGCGAACTGAGCTTCCCCCTCCATCCAGATGGACTGGTTGACCACACACTCGATGCTCTCATGGCGGTAGGCTTCCACCATCCGGTTTGACTCGCTCAGTGTGCTGAACCACGAGCCGCCATACTTGTAGATCATGTGGATGCGTGGATAACCCGGCATCGGGTACTCGAAAGGTGCAAATTGAATCTCTGGTGCCATGCCATCCCAGAGGTAGCCTGTGGCCTTTCCGTGGATGATGGCCTCTGGAAATTTCTGCTTGGGCACCAATTGCCGGACTGGATTCACGGTCAGAACATGTGGCATTTTTTGGTAGTTGTTGACAGCGTTGCCATTCCATTGCAACTCACCGGAGATACCGCCGTCTGCATAACCCGGGAAATAAAACTCATGATCCACCGGCGTGCCACACTCCAGGTTACCCATGTTGATACCTGGTTTGCCAAGGCCTTGCATCGCCATCATCATGACCATGCAGCGCGCCCATTGCGTACCTGTTGCACCACGGCCAGCGCCACCAAACCCATTGCCTGCGGCCCCGGCAGCCAGGTAGGTCTTCTTGCGGGCCCATTTGCGAGCCAACGCTCGAACATCCTTGGCTGGAACACCCGTTTCTGACTCCTGCCACTCGGGCGTTTTGGGGTTGCCGTCGTCGATACCCAGCAGGTGATCGCGCCAGGTTTCGAAGCCGGTTGTTCTGGTGGCTACATAGTCTTTGTCATACAGGCCTTCGGTCACCCACACGAACATGATGGCCATCGCAAGGGCTGGATCGGTGGTTGGTTTGATCGGTATCCAACGCCCTCCAAACAATTGGGCAGTTGGGTTGTAGTGTGGATCAATGTGCACAAACTCAATACCCAAGGACTTGGCCCATTGACGGCGTTCGGTACCCTCTTGGCCCATGTAGGCTGCGTGGGTGCTCTCTGGATCGCTGGACCAGAACACCATCATTTCGGCCTCTTGCAAACAGTCTTCAATCGTGCCGTAATTTCCAGCAACCCCCACACGTTGACTGTGGCCCCAGTGATGCATGGCCCCCCAATACCAGCCTTCCCAACTGTCGGGATTGGCCGCCACGCGCGTGAAGCCAATCAGATTGCCAAACCGAAGCAATGAACTGAGGTAGTAACCCACATTGCCCCACTGGTGGTGGGAGGCCATGGGGAGCGTGATGGACCCTGCGCCGTGTACTTGTTTCTGGCGTGTGATTTCTTTGGAAACGATGTCCAGTGCTTCATCCCAACTGATTCGCTCGTAAGCGCTTTTCCCGCGATTTTGAGGATTCCGTTCACCATTGGGATCAAAATCGACCCGTTTCATGGGGTAGAGGATTCGCTTCTCGGAATACACCGTGGACTTCAATGCAAGCGCATGCGCTGAAACGGTGGCCAGCCTTCTTGGCGTGAACCGCTTGCCGCGGGCGCAGATGGTCCAGCCGCTTGCGTCCTTGTCGTCAAACTCAATTGGCGTTGTACGAAGGATCTTGCCGTCTTTCACATAGACAAACAGCGGCCCTCCGTTGGTCAGCATGGTGCAGCGGACGCTGCCATCTGGCATGGGCGTACCCATCTGCAAGCCCGCTGTTTGCGAATAGTTCAGCAACTGCATGAACCACACACACAGGGCATCCGGGCCCATGACCATGACCTTGAAGTTTTTGGCAGCATGCACCACATCGCCCATGTTGGGGTTGGGCTTCATCATGGTTAATGCGGTGTCCACGTCTTTGAACACCATGTCCACGTGGGGGCGGGGGTGAACTCCCGCCACCGATTTGACTTTGCCACCGTGAATGAGGAAGTGGCGACCAATGCTGCCATCTTTCAATCTGATCTGGGCAACGATGTCATGCTGCTTGAGCCGGGAACGGAACGCTGGCCGTGTTCCCGCCACCTTATTGAGCATGGGTGCAAGAGCAAACAAGATGGTTCGGAGAATCAATCGTTTCATGATGGGGTGCTGATAGAAATTCGAAAGGTGAATATCTGAACAGGTATCAAGGGACGTAGTCTTCGACGGGTTCGTCGATCACCCGGTTTTCGATGTACCCCAATTTCTCGATTTCGACACGAACCACATCACCTGGCTGAAGGAATTTGCCCAGTGCGATACCGACGTTGGCACAGGTTCCTGTGGCAATCAGATCGCCGGGTTCAAGCGTCATCACTTGCGACAGATGGTGAATTTGCTGCCAAATGTTGTAAATCATTTTGCCAGTGCTCTGATCCTGGCGAAGCTCGTTGTTCACCCAGAGTCGCATCTGCAGGTCATGCGGGTCGGCGATTTCATCAGCCGTGGTGATCCATGGGCCCATCGGGCCATGGGTGTCAAAACTTTTACCTAAAGTGAACGTTGGGCTGGCAAATTGCCAGTCACGCGCGGTCAGATCATTGGCGACAAAGTAACCGGCGACCACGCTGCGGGCATCAGCCTCGCTGACATACCTGCAACGCTTACCAATCACCACCCCCATTTCAGCCTCATAGTCCATCTTGTCCGAAACGCGGGGTTTGTAGACCTCATGGAACGGCCCAGTGATGCAACTGACTTGTTTGTTAAACCAAAGTTGATTTTTTGGAATGGCGATGCCGGCTTTGGCCGCTTCGTCAGCATGATCCTGGTAGTTCATGCCGATGGCCAGGTATTTTTGTGCATCGGGTAAGGGGGCTTCCAGGCGAACGTCCGCCAGGGCATGACCGACAGGCGCTGAAGGCAAAGCGGCGCGAATCTGCTGGAGCATCAACGGCCCCGCTGCCAGGATATCCTTGATGCTCGACGGAGCTGATGGTAAAAAGCTGGCAAGTTCGACCACTCGGCCATCTAAAACGATGCCAACAGTGGTGCGGTCTTGAAAAGTAAATCGAGCGAGTTTCATGGTGAATGTCTAGGGTTATTTGAGTCAAAAGGAAAGCTGTTTGCCAGCCAATTCAGGCAAAAAACTCAGGCGTTAACGATGGTGCCCACTGGCTCAATTCTTCATTGGTGACGGGTGCATTGCCAACAGGTGTCTCGTCGTTGACCAGGTCACCATCGGTCCAGTGTTCTACCTTGTGCCCAAACGGATCACGCCAATAGTCAAACAACTGACTCCCTTGAATATGGCGACCCACGCCCCAAGAGTGCTTGTGTCCACAAGATTTGAGATATTCACCACCTTGAACCAAGTCATCCAGATCAATCACTTCAAAGGCACTGTGATCAAAGCGAGGAACTCCGTCTGGCGACGAAATCAGCGCCAAAGTATGGTGATCGGTGAAGCTGCTGCCAAGACCACAGTGCATGAATGCGGCAATCTTGTTCTCGGGGGAACCGGCGTAGTAAGTATCAGATGGCTTGAACCCAAGAACATCACAGTAGAACTCGAAGCTCTTTTTAAAGTCAGTCACCAATAAGGCCAGATGACCCATGCGAGTCACACTGGCGGCTTGGGGCTTGAGTCGAATCACCTTGCCAAACCGCTGGCGACCTGTGGCTGGGTTCATTGCCATGGGTTCGCGAAAAGGTATTTCGGCCAGCGTAGCTTGGCCATGAATCACGTCAACGAGAAAACCGTCAGGGTCAGTGAATCGAACACGTTTGCCACCGCCGGGCTCTGGGTTGTCCTCGACGGTGGTGTTCAATCGCGCAGCGAGCTGATCAAGATCAGATGCACTTTGTGCCAACAGTCCAAAACCAAGCGTCTTGTTGCTCTCACCCAACTCGGTGATATGGACGTGATGTGCATCACTGCAGGAGCGCATGTAGAGCGCGTTTGCAGTACGGACTTTTGTTTTCAAACCGAAATCTGTCATGAATGCCTCCATGGCATCCAGATCTGTGGCCTGATAACGAACATAAGCGATATCTTTTACAGCGATCATCAAAATACTCCTAGGGGTTAACGTGAAAAAACTGCCGCCGTGTTGCCAGACAACGCGGCACGGGGAAACAAAAAGTGAGCCAACGCGGGGACCAGTACCAAGGCACCCATCATGTTCAGCAGAAACATGAAAGCCAACAAAATGCCCATGTCTGCCTGGAATTTGATGGGCGAGAAGGCCCACGTGGCAACACCCACGGCCAGTGTGATACCCGTCAGCATCACAACTTTGCCCGTGAACAACAGAGACTGGTAATAGGCTCTTGATAAATCATCACCGATGCGGATTCGGGTCAGCATGATGCTGACCACATAGAGTGCATAGTCCACGCCGATGCCAACACCCAATGCGATGACAGGCAGTGTTGCGACCTTGACACCGATGTTGAGTTCAACCATCAAGGCTTCACACAAGATGGAGGTCAACATCAATGGCAATACGGCACAGACAACGGCACGCCATGACCGAAAGGTGACGAAACACAGCACAATGACAGCGGCATACACCCAAAGCAGCATCATCCTGCTGGATTCCTTGACCACAATATTGGTTGCGGCTTCGATTCCCGCATTGCCTGCAGCCAGCAGAAACTTGCCGTCTGCTGAGTCGTTCTCAGACGCAAATGCTTCAACAGTTTCCACCACGCGCGTCAAAGTGTCGGCACGATGGTCTGCCAGAAACGCATAGAGCGTCAACAAACTACAGCTTTCGTTATACAGACCACGCGGCGCACTGGCAGTCACCGTATTGAGCATACTTTGGCTGTGAATGAGATCGAACCACTTGGGACTTCCTTCATTCATACCCACCAAAACCTGCCGATTGAGCATGGACAAGGACCGGGTGGAATCCACACCCGATAAACCATTGAGTTGCCATTCCAGAGCATCCACTCGCCGCAACACGTCGTAGTGATTGCAACCGCCCTCCGGTGTTTTGACCATGACCGCGAACACATCACTGCTGGCACCATAGCTGGAGGTCATGAAGCTGTTGTCGTGGTTATACCGGGAGTTGGAACGGAGTTCAGGCGCACCCGCGTCCAGGTCTCCGATCTTCAAGCCGAGGCTGATGGCATATCCACCCACGGCCAAAATAACAGCCAGCGCGATGGCAAAAGAGGCATAGCGGCGCTGTGTAAACAGATCCAAAAATTGCCACATCGGATGTTTGGCACCCCCACTTGCATCCTGCCTCTCATCATTCAAACTGCGTTGCGTCGCCGCCGCGCTCACCCCGACATAAGACAACAACATGGGCAGCAAGATGAGATTGGTGAAAATCAGTACAGCGACACCTAAGCTGGCGATGATTGCCAAGTCCTGAATGACGCGAATCTGGATCAGCATGAGCACAGCAAATCCCACTGCGTCACATAGCAGTGCGGTCATGCCCGCCATGAACAGTCGTCGAAAGGTAAAACGTGCGGCAACTTGCCGAGGCAAACCACGACCAATGTCTTGCATGATGCCGTTCATCTTCTGAGCACCGTGACTCATGCCGATGGCAAACACCAGAAATGGCACCAGCACAGAATAAGGATCCAGCTCGTAACCCAGCATTGGCAACAGGCCCATCTGCCACAAGACGGCAACAAGGGAGCACACCACGACCAAGGTGGTGCTGCGAACACACCGCGTGTAGCTGTATAAAACAACCGTGGTGATGACAAGCGCCAGAGCAAAAAACAACAGTATCGATTGCAAACCTTCGATCAAATCTCCCACGACTTTGGCAAACCCGGTGATATGAACCGACAGCGTCGCAGTTTGGTATGTGCTGCGGATTTGCTCCAACTGCTTGGACAACTCGCTGTAATTAATGGGCTTACCGTCAGCCGTCTTGTCCAGCAGTGGCACAAAGATCACACTTGAACGCTCATCGATTGCAACCAGCCCCCCAACTTCACGGGCGCGTTGCACATTGGTTCGCACTTGCTCGGTGGACTTTGCGCTGCCGTCATAGTCATTTGGGATGACTGGACCACCATCCAAACCATCTTCAGTCACACCCACCCAACGTGTCGAGGGTGTCCACAATGATTTCATCTGGATCCGATCCACACCAGGCAGAAGAAACAGCTCGTCGCTGAGCTTCTGCAGCGTTTGCAGATAGGCTGGGTCGTAAATCGAGGCCCCACTTGTTGCCAGAGCGATTCGAACTGAATTGCCAAGACCCGATAACTCCTTGCGATGCGCCAGATAGTTGGCAACGTAAGGATGATCCGTTGGGATCATTTTTTCAAAACTTGCGTTGAGTTTCAGCCCTGGCACCTGAAAAGCAAGTATCAATGTCACCAGTGCACACAGCAGGACAACGATGCCACGGTTATTGAATAACTTTCTCTCTAGCCATGAGCCTGACTGCGGATCAAAATTGTCCGCATCTGAGGCTTGAATGGGGATGCTCACGTGTGCCATGCTTATGGTTTTCCTGGTTGTTGTGCTGGCATCTCTGCTCGACGATCTACACGCATATCTACCCGTTTTGCCCCATTCCATGTGGCTACAGCCAAAGCACCATCTGCCGTCGGAACGACCGCAATCGCAGGTGCGCCTAGTGGCGTTTTCATCGCCATCAAACTGTTCCCTGCACTGATACAAGCTGACAGGAATCGGCACTTCGAGTTTCTGAAAACTATCTGCACGGGTGTCAAAGCGGTAGGCATTGCCACGCAGCCCTGCTAGAACAAGTTGATCCGGGCTAGCGCTTGTCAGGGTGAAATAACTTCCCCTGTAGGGAGTTTCAATGGCGGTGAAACTCTGTCCACCGTCCTTTGAGCGCACGAAGAGCCCCTGTTCACCCGCAAGATAGACCGACTTCCCATCCAAGTGAACGGCATACAGATGCAAGCCTTTCGGATTGGGGATCTTGTCGAGCCAAGGTGTCCATGTTGCTCCACCATCCTCGGTGCCAAAGATCAATCCGTAAGCACCTGTGACCACCCCGCGCACTTCATTCTCAAACGACACTGCCAGGAAAGGCTTGTCGGCAGCTTCAGCAACCAATTGCTGGGCAACTTTTAACCGGCTCTCTGTGCCGGTGTCTGACTGAGCTGCTTTCAACACGGCTTGGGCGGCTTGTATTCCGTCCAATTGCCGTGTCCAACGGGTACCGCCATCGTTGGTGTGAAGCACAACACCGGAATGGCCAACGGCCCAACCCTTGAGTGGGGTCACAAAGTACACGGCGGTCAGTGTCACGGCTACCGGCGAAGGGGACTGGGTCCAGGACTTGGCGTTGTCGGTTGAGACCATGATCACGCCCCGCTCACCGACGGCGACGAGTCGATCACCCGCTCTGGTGACATCCAGTAACGCAGGGCGCTGTGAGGCACTCAACATGGCAGCAGGTCGCTCCATCGGATCGACGATCCCCGCTGCCACTTCAACACAGGCCAAAGTGGCCAGTGCTGAAATCAAGGATCGACGAAGAAGCGCAGAGGAGTTCATGAATTTCAATCCAATGCCCCTTGACTACCGAACACCTTCACCCGACATGGCATCCGGTGTAAACACGGTGTCGCGATAACGCGGCATCACTTTGTACTGGGCCTGTTTTTCGTTGAGTACCAAGGTGACGAACATGGATCCAGTCACCAGGTCGTAGGCACCCCAGGTGGTACCGGCCTGTGCAGGAATGTCTGGCATCGCCGATGGCAGTGCAAATTGCATGCGTGACAACTGGCCCTTCGCATCCCAGCGATCACCAAGGACGATGATCCATGCATCTTCGTCAATGTAGTAACGCGATTTTGGTGAAGTGTGTCGCTGACCCGGACGAACCGTCGCCTCCACAACCCATACACGGTGCAACTCCCAACGCACATGGTCGGGATTCAGATGGCGGGTGCCGACCAACTCTGAGTCTTTCGCTGGAACCATGGAGCGATTGCTGTTGTAGGGAATCAGCATCTCCTGCTTGCCCACGAGCTTCCAGTCAAAGCGATCCATCCTGCCTGTGAACCCCTCAACTTCATCGAAGCTGACAATTCCGGCAGAAAAAGGTGTGGGTGTATCGCAGCAGGCATTGGGGAGTTTGCGAACACGACGCTGACCCGGCAAATACACCCAGGTGGCTGACTTCTCGCCATTCAACTGTTCGCGTCCCGTGATGGCCTCACCAGCCCGAATCGCAGGCCCGGTGTTGAGGGAGCGCACCATCCAATGCTCCCCATTGAATTTTTCAAGGCTTGCCTCTGGGTTGTAGTAAGGCATCAAGTAGTCATTGGAGGTTTCTTGAACCAGCACGGTCTTGCCGTCAGGCGTTGTGGTGTATCCCTTGAAGTCCACGTGCCAGGACTCGCCCCGCCAACGCAGCAGGCTGTTCCACATCACTTCCGTGCCAGCCTTTGGAATGGGGAAAGGGACACCACCTACAGCACCTTGTGGAATGGGACCCGCTGAACTTTCAACGATTTTCGCCCGAGTGGCATTTTTGAAGCTGTTGTCGTAGACGTATTGCGGCGCGGCAGCAGTGCGGCGAGTGGGGTACACATCCAGGCGATAGCTGTCAGGAAATTTCTGCAACAGGGCTTTGGTTCCGTCGGTCAACTTGTCGCCATATTGAGCCATATTTTTGGCATTCACACTGTAAAGCGGTTTCTCTGAAGCAAACGGATCTGGACGACGGCCTCCGTTGGTAAAACCAGGCGTGGGTGTCGTCAATCCACCGGTCCAGGCAGGAATACTTCCGTCCTTATTGCCCGCCTTTTCAGCCCCCATCGGGGTCAGTGTGGTTTTCAAAGTAGCCGCTTCTTCAGCAGTCACCACAGCATTGGCCGCGCCAGTGGCCAATATCAACGTTGTGGCGAAGCTCGCGATCACTGTTTTGGTATGTTGTTTCATGGTTAGTTCCAATCAGAATGAATAGCGCACAGAGGCAGAAATGAAGTCACGGTCTTTCAACGTTTGCCCCCAGGAGTAAGCGTTGTTATTGGTCATGTCGTTGAAGGACTTGGCCCCACCAAAGTAGTGGGTGTATGCCAGGCTGAATCGCCATGCATCCCGGTAACTTGCGTTTAAACCAACAGACACATCGCCACCACCCTCTGGAATCCAGGCATTCGGACTCATCGCCATCGGACGAGAGCCATGGGGTGCCCAGCCCAGACCCATCGGCACACTGATATCGATGCCGTCAAAAACACCTCTGTACATAGGTTCCAGAACAAGCCTGAGCGCAACACCATCGCGGGTGGCATTGGGGTCGGCTGCAGCCGCATTTTTTGAAATGCTCAGAACGCG